>CAZURR010000001.1:0-31394 GCA_964622715.1 uncultured Hyphomicrobium sp.
GGCGCACCGGGCGCGCAGGCAAAGAAGGCTTCTCTGCCTCGCTGGTGACGACCGAAGAGCTCAAGTCCCTCAAAGACATCGAGAAAATGCTAGGCGTGCCGGCGGAGTGGATTGGCGATGCGCCAACCGAGCAGGACTATGCCGACGCTGGCAAGAAACGCCATCGCGGCGGCCGTGGGGCTGGACGCGGGGGTGCACGGGGCGGCGACGCATCACGCGACCCGCGTCCGGGCGATCGAAGTGGTCGGCGTGGCCAACGGCGCGGCCCTGCATCGGTGGCTAAGCGCCAAGAGCCGCAGCCTGAGCTGCAAGAGCGGCGCGCAGCAGAGAAACAAGCCCCTGAGCAAAATGCCCAACGCACAGCCAAGACGACACGACCTGAGCGTACCCGTGAAAGGTGCACGGCTCCACATGGTCAGAAACCGAAACCCACTCGCGTGCGCGACCGGCCGGCCCAGTCATCAGGTTCAGGCTTTGCCGACAACGTCCCCGCCTTTCTGCGCAATCCCATTCGCCGGCCGACAAAGATCGCGAGTGAGTAAGTAAGGCGTTGTTGTGTTTTGGCAATGAGCCGCGATTTTGTGCTGTCAGGTTCCCTGCTTCGACCGGTCTTGAACCATCCGCATGAGCACATCGTCGCGACGGCCGAAGTGGTGCCAAAGGGCGACGGCGGTGTGCACGGTGACAAGTGCAATCAGCGTGAAAGCCAAGATCTCATGCACCTCCTCGAGCAGCTCGTGCAAGGATGAGCCCGCCGTTACGAGCTGGGGCATGTCGATGAGGCCGAACATCTTGATACCGACGGGCGTGCGGTAACTGCCTGCAAGCATCCAGCCGGCGAGCACGGTGGCGAACGTCACCGCATATAGCAACCAATGCGCAGAACGCGCGGCAAGCTTTTGCCAGTCTGGCATGCCTGGAGGCTCACCGGGAACCTGGTTCGTCAGCCGCCAAGCAAGCCTCAAGACCATGAGCGCAAGGATGCTGATCCCAATCGAAGCGTGAATGCCGTGGTAGAAGGCCCGCTCACTGCGCTGGGGCACTTCCGACATCCACAGCCCGAAGCTGAACTGTACGAGAACCATTAGCGCAATGACCCAATGAAAGGTGCGCGCCGGCCAGCCCCAGCTGTCGCTCGTGTTCCCGATCATGCGAACTTCTTCCCCACGTTGCTGACTCAGCTGTCCCCAATAGCGCACTGTTAAGTTGGCAATTTGCGACCCGCCGGCCAATCCTACTTCTTTCTAACTCTAATCTGCTTTCCCATTTTGCCTTTGAGAGCCGGCTTACCGGTCTTGACGCGCTTCGGTTTTGCCGCTGCGGCGCGCTGCGCCACACCAAGCGCGATGCGCGCCCAGGCGACCATCTCATCAGGGTCGTCCAGTAATCGCTCCGGGATGCGCCAGTATGACATTGCAACGGTTCGGCCGCCGCCTTCATAGACAAAGGGCCCGAGTCCCTCCGCCTCAAAGTTGCGCTTCGTTTCATCATTGGCTTTGAGATAGAGCGTGTCATCCGCGATGAGACCGAACATCACGCCATCGGCGTAAATTCCAGCACCGCCGAACATGCGGCGCATGCTTACAGGCCCAAGCCCGTGCATGGAGTCCTTGAGTAGTTCGACGAAACCTTCGCTGGCACTTATGGGTGCTAGTCGTTCTGTGTAGCTGAATCCGTGTCGGTCGACGGTACCAGGTTCACGCTCTCGCCGCACCCGCATGAGCCCTGCTGGTTCGGGTTATTGAACACGAACTGGCTGGCAAGTTTGTCCGACTTGTAATCCATCTCGGTGCCGAGCAAATACATGATTGCCGCTGGCTCAATCAAAAGCACCGCGCCTTGATCCTCCACGACCTCATCGTGCGGCCCCTTCGCCTCGGCCACGGTCATGGTGTACTCCATCCCAGCGCAGCCGCCCTTCTTGATGCCGACGCGCAAACCCAACGCCCCAGGGTGCGCTGCCATGAGATCGCGAACGCGCGTGGCGGCGGCCTCTGTCAGCTTCACGACTTTGGGCATCATGTGTAGGGTCGGCATATCGATCTACCTGGCAACGTGTTGACTGCTCATATAGGGAAACGCTCCACGATTGCGAAGACTTGCAAGTTTAGAATTAGAACATGTTAAGGGCAAACTGTGCCTCTTCCGACATGCGGCTCATATCCCAGGGCGGATCGAAGGTCATATTGACCGTGGTATTGCTAACGCCGGGCACCGCGTTGACCGCATTCTCCACCCATTTGGGCATCTCACCGGCGACCGGGCATGCTGGCGCCGTCAGTGTCATTGTGATCGTGACGCCCGACTTGGCGTCAATGGCGATGTCGTAAATGAGCCCCAGCTCGTAAATGTCGGCGGGTATCTCAGGGTCATACACCGTCTTTAAAGCCGCAACGATGTCATCATGCAGACGTTCACACTCCTCGAGTGAAGGCTTGGAGCCAGCCGCCGGCGCCATCACCTTGTCCTCGGTGATTGCTGCAGCTTCCGGTCGCTGATCCTGCTCTACGGGCTTGCCTTCCATCGTCTACTCCAGTCTAAGTGAACAACTCTTGGGCTCGTTTCAGCGCGTCAACCAACGCATCCACTTCCTGCATTGTGTTGTACATTCCAAAGGATGCCCGGCACACGGCGGTGACGCCCAGCCGCTCCATTAACGGCTGTGCGCAGTGGTGGCCGGCACGTACAGCCACACCAGAACGATCGATGATCGTTGAGATGTCGTGCGGGTGCAGGCCATCCATCGTGAACGATACGATGGCACCCTTTCCGGGCGCCGTGCCGTAAATTTTTAACCAGAGCAGCTCGGCAAGGCGCGCGTGGGCATAGGTGCGCAACTCCGCCTCATGTTGCGCGATGCTGTCGCGACCGACCTGCATCATATAGTTGAGCCCTGCACCCAGCCCGATCGCCTCGACGATGGGCGGTGTGCCAGCTTCGAACTTCTGCGGCAGCTTTCCGTAGCTGATTTGATCAACGGCCACGGACTCGATCATCTGCCCGCCGCCCTGGTACGGCGGCATGGCGTTGAGAAGCTCCGATTTGGCGTAGAGCACGCCGATGCCGGTGGGACCATACGTCTTGTGCCCGGTGAAAATGTAAAAGTCACAGTCTAGATCCTGGACATCGACGCCCATGTGAACTGCCGACTGGCTGCCGTCGACCAGCACGGGGATGCCTCGCGCATGCGCCAACCGCACAACTTCCTTTATGGGAACCAGCGTACCCAGCACATTCGACATATGCGTGATGGCGACAATCTTGGTGCGCGGCGTCAATAGGCGCTCGAACTCGTCAAGCAGGAGCTCTCCGTTCGCCCCAATGGGCGCCCATTTCAGCACAGCACCATTGCGCTCGCGCAGGAAATGCCAGGGCACGATATTAGAGTGGTGCTCCATGATTGAGAGCACGATCTCGTCGTCCTCACCGATTTGAGCCATGCGCCCAAACGAGTCGGCAACAAGGTTGATCGCTTCGGTGGCGTTGCGCGCAAAAATGATCTCATCCGCGCTCGGCGCGTTGAGGAAGCGCCGCGCCGTCTCACGCGCCTCCTCGTATTTTGTCGTTGCGACGTTGGAAAGATAGTGCAAGCCGCGATGTACGTTTGCGTAGTCGAAGCGATAGACGTGGTCCATCGACTCGATCACCGTGCGCGGCTTTTGAGCCGAGGCAGCGTTATCGAGGTAGACGAGCGGCTTGCCATAAACCTCGCGATAGAGAATCGGGAAGTCGGCCCGGATGCGCTCTACATCGTATGCTGAACCCGTCGACGCGCCAAAAGGAACGCTCCGCGGAGCCGATCCTTCGCCCTCGTCTTTCCTGCGGGCCTTCGTGTCCATCACGTCCCCTTTGCCGATCCGCCCTCAGCAAGCCACCGGCGCGCGAGTTCTGCAAGCGCTTCGCGGATATCTTCGCGCTCTACCTTTTCGATCGCTTCTCCAATAAACGATTCGATGAGCAGAGAGCGAGCTTGCGCCTCGGCAATGCCGCGCGATCGGCAATAAAACAATAGATCCTCGTCGAGATCGACGCAGGTGCTGCCGTGACCGCACACAACATCGTCGGCGTAGATTTCCAACTCCGGCTTGGAGTCGAACTCGGCATCCGGCGACAGCATCAGCACCTGTGCCATTTGCTTGCCGTCGGTTTTCTGGGCATCTGGCTGCACGATCACCTTGCCCTGGAACACGCCGCGTCCGTGATCTTCCAGCACACCCTTGAACAACTCGCGGCTGGTGCAGCGCGGCACGGCATGGTCGACGAATAGGGTCGTATCGATGTGCTGGTTCTCGCGCGCCAGAAACGTTCCCGATAGGTCAAACTGGGCGTTCTCGCCCTTGAAGGTTACGCCAATCTGGTTGCGTACAAGCTTGCAGCCCGAAGTGAAATGGAAGCCGTTATAGGTCGCCTGCGCTCCAAGATCGACGAGCCAATTTGCCAGGTGCGTCCCATTTGCAGCGTCGATCGTGCACTTCACATGCGCAACAGACGCGCCCTCGCCGACCGAAATTTTCGTCGCCATGTTTTCCTGTCCACCCTGTGACGCTCCTGAAAGCGTCACAAAGGCTTCGATGAGCGTCACTTTAGCGCCTTTGCCTATGGTGACCACGTTACGTGCGGCCGCAAAGCAAGGCTCTGTCCCGGCACGCACAAAGATGAGCACCAAAGGCTTGTTGAGCTTGGCCTTATCCGCGATGCGCACCACGGCACCGTCGGTCGCGTAAGCCGCATTCAAGGCCAGAACGGGATCGTCATCACGGCCCTCCACGTTGAGGAGCGCGGCAGCGGTGGGCGACGACAGGGCTTCCGCCAGCGACGCAACGTCCGCATCCTTCTCAGCACCCAACTTCGACAAGTCTTTGCGGTAGGCACCGTTGACGAACACCACATGGTGCGCGTCAATTGCAGCCAACGGTCCGAGCGCTGCGGTCACGTCAGCCGCCTTTACCGGCGTCTTATTGGCGGTGCTAAGCGGCAGCGCCTCCTTCAACGCGTTGCGCAAATCGGTATATTTCCACGCCTCGACCCGCCGATTTGGCAAACCCAGCGCCCCGAAACGCCCGATCGCGGCATCGCGCACTTCGCGCACGGCCGCCCCACCGGGGAGCTCATGCTCCACGGCCGCAAAGTTTTCGGTGAGCGCCTGCTCCACCTTGGTTTTCATTACCGCTACGTTCATTATGCGCCTCCCAGCGCCACGTTTTGCCGCGCCGGCGCACCGTTCTCCACCGGCTGATCTACGTCGTCGTGAACTCGAGAGCCCGCGCCAATCGGCAACTTGGCTTCCATGCTCACGCTGCTTCCTCTTGGAATTCCGCGTAACCTGATTTCTCCAGATCGAGCGCAAGATCGGCATCGCCCGACTTGCGGATCTTGCCGTTGGCCAGCACGTGTACACGATCTGGCACAATGTAATTCAGAAGGCGTTGGTAGTGCGTAATGACCAGCATGGCGCGGTCCTTAGATCGCATCGTATTGACGCCTTCAGCGACGATACGAAGCGCGTCGATATCAAGACCCGAATCGGTCTCGTCCATCACGCACAGCGACGGCTCTAGAACTTCCATCTGCAAGATTTCGGAGCGCTTCTTCTCGCCGCCCGAAAAACCGACATTCACCGACCGTTTAAGCATCTCCATGTTGATGTTGAGCTTTTGAGCCTTGATCTTCACGAGCTTCAAGAACTCCGGCGTCGTCAGCTCACTTTCGTTGCGGGCCTTGCGAACGGCATTGAGCGCGGCGCGCATGAAGGTGACGCCGGCCACACCGGGAATCTCAACCGGATATTGGAAGGCAAGAAACACACCCTTAGCGGCGCGCTCGTCCGGCTCCATGTCCAACAAGCTTTCGCCATTCCACAGGATGTCGCCCTTGGTGACCTCGTAGTCGGCACGGCCCGCGAGCACATAGGCGAGCGTTGACTTGCCCGACCCATTGGGGCCCATGATCGCGTGCACTTCTCCCTTAGGGACCTTGAGCGAGAGCCCTTTGAGGATCTCACGTTCCTCGTCCTCAATCTTTACGTGCAAATCTTTTATTTCGAGCATTCTCTACTCCGCTTGATTCCAACGCCTCATAATCACATTCGTTTTTGTTATTCGCTCCGGCCCCAACGCCAGCGCCACTCTCCGTCGGTCATAACCCGTTCCGTTATCCCACTGATCCTTCCAGCGAGATGCCAATGAGCTTCTGCGTCTCGGCCATGAACTCCATCGGAAGCTTCTGCAAAACGTCGCGTACAAAGCCGTTGACGACGAGTGCCACCGCTTCCTCTTCCGAAAGTCCGCGCTGCCGGCAGTAAAACAGCGTGTCATCAGAGATCTTCGACGTCGTCGCCTCGTGCTCGAAGTGGGCGGTGGAATTCTTTGCCTCGATGTAGGGCACCGTGTGCGCACCGCATTTGTCGCCAATCAGCAGCGAGTCGCAGTTGGTGAAGTTTCGCACACCCGTCGCCTTGCGGTGCGCCGAGACGAGGCCGCGATAGGTATTCTGCGAGAACCCGGCCGCGATGCCCTTGGAGATGATACGGCTCGACGAGTTCTTGCCGAGATGTATCATCTTCGTGCCACTGTCGATCTGCTGATAGCCGTTGGACACCGCGATTGAATAGAACTCGCCACTCGAATTGTCGCCGCGCAAAATGCAGCTGGGGTATTTCCAAGTGATCGCGGAGCCGGTCTCGACCTGGGTCCAGCTGATTTTCGAGTTCTTGCCGCGACAATCGCCACGTTTGGTGACAAAGTTAAAGATGCCACCCTTGCCGTCCTTGTCGCCTGGGTACCAATTCTGCACGGTGGAATACTTGATCTCTGCGTTGTCGAGTGCAATCAGCTCGACCACGGCGGCGTGCAACTGGTTCTCGTCGCGCATCGGCGCCGTACAGCCTTCGAGATAGGAAACGTACGAACCCTTTTCCGCGATGATGAGCGTGCGCTCGAATTGCCCAGTGTCCTTCTCGTTGATGCGGAAGTATGTGGATAGCTCCATGGGACAGCGCACGCCTTCCGGGACGTACACAAACGAGCCGTCGGAGAACACAGCCGAGTTGAGCGCGGCGTAGAAGTTGTCGCCCTGCGGCACAACCGAGCCGAGGTACTTCTTGATCAGCTCGGGATGCTCGCGGATCGCTTCGGAGATCGAGCAGAAGATCACGCCGGCCCTGGCTAGCTCGTCTTTAAAGGTTGTGACGACGGAAACGCTGTCGAACACGGCATCAACGGCGACGCGCGCGCCCTTCACGCCCGCAAGCACCTCCTGCTCTTTGAGTGAAATTCCCAGCTTCTCGTAAGTCGCAAGCAGTTCTGGGTCGACCTCATCCAGCGACGTCGGTCCCTCCGTCGATTTCGGAGCGGCGTAGTAGTAGAGATCGTCAAAGTCGATCTTGGGATATTTGACGTTCGCCCACGTCGGCTCGATCATACCCCGCCAGCGACGGAAGGATTCCAGCCGCCACTCCAGCATCCACTCGGGCTCGCCCTTCTTCTCCGAGATGAAGCGCACGATGTCCTCGTTGAGGCCCTTCGGTGCCTTCACCGTGTCGATCGTGGTCTCGAAACCGTACTTGTACTGGTCGACGTCGATCTTCCTGACGTGCTCGATCGTCTCTTGAACTGCTGCCATCAATCACCCTTTCAATTCATTCAGGCGGCGAGCGCCGCGCTGCCTGCAATCTTTTCCCAGGCCGCCAAAAAGACGGCGATGTCTTCATCCTGAGTCTGCGGCCCGAGGCTCACGCGGATCGCCGAACGCGCCACCTCAGGTCCAAGCTTCATGGCTTCCAGCACATGGCTCGACCCAACCTTGCCTGACGAACATGCCGCGCCCGCACTCACCGCAATGCCTTCCAAGTCGAGCTTAATGACCAGTGTCTCGGCCAGCTTGCCGGGCAGGCCGATATAGGCCGTGTTGGCGAGACGAGGCGCGTCTCGGCCAAAGATCATCGCCGCCGGCGATGCGCGCTGCACGCCTTCTTCGAGTCGGGCGCGAAGCTTGGCCATGCGCGCTGCAACATTCTGCTCATTCGCTATAGCCTCTGCCGCCGCGCCGAAGCCGGCAATCCCAGAGGCATTCTCGGTTCCTCCACGGCGGCGGCGCTCCTGTCCGCCACCCTTGAGTAACGTCGGCAATTCAACACCATCGCTGACGACAAGTGCGCCGACACCGCGCGGCCCGCCGAGCTTATGGGCCGACAGCGAGAGCGCATCGACGCCGAGTTCTGCAAAGTCGACGGGAATGCGCCCGGGTGCCTGCACCGCGTCAGTGTGAACCATGACACCATGCTCACGCGCCAAGGCAGTCGCTTGCTCAACTGGTTGGATCACGCCGGTCTCGTTGTTCGCCATCATCAGCGTGAGCAGCGTGCGCTTCGAGGCTGCTCCCGAAGCAGCTAGCAGCTCGCTCAACCCATCGAGCTCGACAACACCGTTCGTTGAAACGTCTAGTTCGATGCGCTTGGCTCCCGACGCGGCAACCGGCGCAGTCACCGAGTCATGCTCGATGCTCGAAACTGCAATCGTGTCCCAACCTGCGGCCAGGACCCAGTTGTTGGCTTCTGTGGCGCCGCTGGTGAAGATAACCTCGCTTGGCCTTGCGTTGACGATGCTGGCTACCTGATCGCGTGCATTTTCGATGATGGCGCGCGCGCGGCGACCGTCTGCGTGAACTGACGACGGGTTCCCAACCGCATCAAGTGCAGTCAGGATGGCAGCATGCGCCTCACGCCGCAGCGGCACGGACGCATTGCAATCGAGGTATGTCCGCTTCGCCGTCATCGCACCACCAACTCTTTTTCTCGCACAGGCATTGTGGCCTGCTTCGCAGGCGGAATGCCGTCGAGCACTTCTTGAAGCGTTACGTTTGAAAGAAAGGCCGCGATGTGCCCGCCGAGCGCATGCCATAACTCGTGCGTCAGGCAGCGCTCGTCACCGAGGCACCCGACATCGCCATCGAGACAGCGCGTCATGCGGGTCTCCTCGCGCACCGCTTCCAAAATCTCGGCAATGCGGATCACGTAGGCCGGCCGTCCCAGCACATAACCACCCGTACGTCCGCGCGCGCTTTCAACCAGGCCAGCTCGGCGCAGCTGCAGAAAGATCTGCTCTAAATAGGAGAGCGATAGGTTCTGGCGATCGGCGATTGCAGACAACGGTATAGCTGTACCCTGGCCATGTTTGGCAAGGTCAGCCATCGCCATCACAGCGTACCTGCCCTTCGTGTTCAATTCCAAGCTACAAACCTCCGCTACCAGTCTTGGGCACAAGCGGGACCACCCGTCCCCGCGCAGCGCGTCGCTTCCACTTGCATTTGGCACCATGGCCTGTGCTAAGAAGCGCGACCGCCGAGAGCGCCAGTCCCATCAGGATCCGACCGCTCTTTCGAATAATTCTAAATTCCTAACCGGAATATGAAAATTCCGAGCCCTGAAGTCAAGGTTTAGGAACCACTGAATTGGAGCCTTTAACGCCGCAGGGCAAGCCGACACCCCGAACAAGAGCTGGAAAAGCACGATGCCCGAGCTGATCATTAATGGGCCCGCAGGCCGCATCGAGGCCCGTTATCACCACGAGCCTGCGAGCGACAGCCCAATTGCCCTGATCCTCCATCCCCACCCGCAATTCGGTGGGACGATGAACAATCAAGTGGTCTACACGCTTTATCACACCTTCGTGGAGCGCGGCTTCTCTGTGCTGCGGTTCAACTTCCGAGGCGTTGGGCGTAGCCAGGGCATCTGGGACGGCGGCCCCGGCGAGCTGTCGGACGCAGCTTCAGCACTCGACTGGCTTCAGATCGTGAAACCGGATTCCAAGAGCTGTTGGATCGCGGGCGTCTCATTTGGCACCTGGATCGCCATGCAGCTTTTAATGCGCCGGCCCGAGGTGCAGGGCTTCATTTGCGTGGCGCCCCCGTCTAACCTTTACGACTTCTCGTTCCTGGCACCGTGTCCTTCCTCCGGTCTCATGATCAATGGGGAAAAGGACCGCGTCGTACCGACGAACTCGGTGGCCGAACTCTCGCAGCGCCTCAAGACGCAGCGCGGCATTGCGATCACGCACCAGATCGTTCCCGGTGCCAACCACTTTTTCGAGGACAAGATAGACGACCTCAAGAAAGCGGTCGGTGACTACCTCGACGCGCGCCTAGAGCAGGCCGAGCAGGATCGCGCTCAGGAAATGGAACGCGATCGTGAACGCGAGCGCGAACGCCAGCGCCAGCGCGAAGTCGAGCGGCAAGAGGAACCAGGCAGCTAATTCGCTCCACCGGGAGCTGATGCAAAGGATTGCGCGTGACTAAGGTCATTGCCATTTGGTGCGCAGGATTACTGCTCGTCCTAATCGCAGCGGCTGCTGTTGCGGCCTGGTATATGTTGTACCTTCCGGGCAAAAGTTTCGCTGGCCCACCCCCGCCTGCCACACGCGAAGAGCGCGCCCTTGCCGAGCGGCTCAAACGTCACGTCATCGCCATCGCAAGCAAGCCACACAACGTCACCCACTACGCGGAGCTTGAGCGCGCTGCTGCCTACATCGAAGCTCAACTGATAGCGCTCGGTTATGAGCCACTTCGTCACGTCTTCGATACCGGCGGACGCCCCGTGCGCAACATAGCAGTTGTTATTCCCGCCGCAAAAAGTAACGGCACGCAATCAAGCCTTGTCGTCGGTGCACACTATGATTCCGACGGTGACGCTCCAGGCGCCAACGACAACGGCACTGGCACAGCTGCGGTGATCGAGCTTGCCCGCTTGCTGAAGGATGTGGTCCCTGAAGACAAGAGCCTGCGTCTGGTGCTCTTCGTCAACGAGGAGGCGCCTTACTATCGCACAGACCAGATGGGCAGCTTGCAGTATGCGCGATACTTGAAAGAGCGCGGCGAGCGCGTATCAGGCATGATTTCACTCGAAACAATCGGTTTTTTCTCAGACGCGCCGGGCAGTCAAAAATACCCTGCCCCGTTTGGGCTCTTCTTCCCGTCCACCGCAAACTTTATTTCTTTCGTCGCGATGCCAGGCTCGCGCACCTTTCTGCATAAGGTGGTCGCTGCCTTTCGCCGTAACACAAAGTTCCCGACCATTGGCGGCACGGCGCCTGATCGATTCGAGGGGATTGGGTGGTCGGACCACTGGTCGTTTTGGCACCTTGGCTACCCAGCGGTTATGGTCACCGATACCGCGCTATATCGTTACCCCTACTATCACACGCCCGAAGACACGCCCGAAAAGGTTGATTACGACAAGCTTGCACGAATCACGATCGGCTTGGGGCAAACGATCCGCGATCTGCTGCAATAGGGTTGGCACTCTCAGTGCGGCGCCTTTGCGAGCACGCCACCGGTCATTGGCTTTAGGACGCCTGTCGTCTCGGGGTACGTGATCGGCAAACCCAAGCTTGAGCGCACGGCGAGATAGGCCCACGCTTCGGCCTCGATAAAATCCCCGTCAAGACCTATCGCCTCGACCGGAACGAGCGCGTTCTGCACGTTGGCAGTAATCATCGCCATCAGCGTTTTGTTTTTGCGGCCGCCACCACACACGATCCAAATCTTTGGCTCTTGAGGCATGTGCGCGCGCGCCTTGGCGATCGTAGCTGCGGTAAATGCGCAGAGCGTCGCAGCCCCGTCTTCCAACGATAGCTTAGCTACGGGTTCGGATGAGAACGCGTTGCGATCAAGAGATTTCGGAGGCGGCTCACCGAAATACCGATGGGTCAGCAACTCGTGCAAAGCTCCTTGGTCGACGCGGCCGCGCCCAGCTGCCGCTCCGTCCACATCCTGCGCTGCCCCAGTGTGTTGCAGCATCCAATCATCTAGCAACGCGTTTCCTGGCCCTGTGTCGAAGGCCAGGAGCCGCACACCAACCCATGTGACGTTGGCGACGCCCCCGATATTGAGGAAGGCGGCGGGCAGGTCTTTGCGTTGGATGGCCAGCGCCCGGTGGTAAGCCGGCACCAAGGGTGCACCTTGCCCGCCGCTAGCAACGTCGGCAGCACGCAGATCGTAGACGACATCGATCCCGGTACGCGTAGCCAGAAGGTCTCCGTCGCCGAGCTGCACGGTCAGCGCGCGCTCGGGTTCGTGCAGCACGGTCTGGCCATGATAGCCGATCAGATCTATCGCTGACTGTGCAATCCCGTTGCTGCGCAGAAAGCGCTCCGCCGCTTGCGCATTGAGTATGGTCAGCGCGTGCTCGACCTCACCTAAGCTACCCGGACGATCCTCGCGTTCGCGCAATTGGCGCGCCTCGGCGAGTGCTGTGCGCAGCTTCACCTTAACATCGGCAGGATAAGGGTAGGATGCCGCGGACCCATGCCGAAGCTCGCTTTGCCCGTCTGTATCGAGCAAGGCGACATCGATCCCGTCCATTGACGTCCCGCTCATCAGGCCGATAGCGCGCATGAGCTTGCCCATTCACCCCTTCCTGTGCATGTTCCCCGCCACCACTGAACCCGCCTAAGGGAAAGGCGATACGTCATAACGGCATCATGACCAGTCTCAAGTCAGACTTCCTGAGAATTCTCACCGAGCGCGGATTTGTCCACCAGTGCTCAGATAAGCCGGGCCTCGATGCGCTTGCGGCCAAGGGAAAGGTCGTAGCCTACGTCGGCTACGATTGCACTGCGCCATCGCTCCACGTTGGCAGCCTCATATCCATCATGATGCTGCATTGGCTGCAGAAGTCCGGCGGCAAGCCAATTGTGCTCATGGGCAGCGGAACAACGCGTGTCGGGGACCCCTCGGGCAAAGACGAGACGCGCAAGATCCTCACCGTGGAGCAGATCGAATCCAACAAGGAGGGCATGCGCCATGCGTTCTCCAAATTCC
The DNA here is from genome assembly GCA_964622715.1 of uncultured Hyphomicrobium sp. Lineage (GTDB taxonomy): Bacteria > Pseudomonadota > Alphaproteobacteria > Rhizobiales > Hyphomicrobiaceae > Hyphomicrobium_A. The sequence continues at coordinate 12,814 of CAZURR010000001.1, forward strand.
TGAAGTTTGGATCGGGCAAGACCGACGCCATCATTTCCGACAATGCGCAGTGGCTGGTGCCGCTCAACTACATCGAGTTTTTGCGCGACGTCGGTCGGCACTTCTCCGTTAACCGCATGCTGACCATGGATTCGGCTAGGCTGCGGCTCGACCGCGAGCAAGAGCTGTCGTTCATCGAGTTCAACTACATGCTGCTGCAGGCCTACGACTTCGTTGAGCTTGCGCGCCACTATGGGTGCAATTTGCAGATGGGAGGCTCTGACCAGTGGGGCAACATCGTCAACGGCATTGATCTTGGCAGGCGCATGGGCACAGAACAACTCCACGGGCTGACCTGCCCTCTGTTGACCACCGCGTCCGGGGCCAAGATGGGCAAGACGGCATCGGGTGCGGTTTGGCTCAACGAAACGCAACTGTCCGTCTATGACTACTGGCAGTACTGGCGCAACGCCGAAGACGCCGACGTGAAGCGTTTCCTCAAGCTCTTCACCACACTGCCTCTCACCGAGATTGAAAAGCTTGCAGCCCTTGATGGGGCTGAGATCAACGAAGCCAAGAAAGTTCTGGCTACCGAAGCGACCGCAATGCTTCATGGCCGCGAAAAAGCCGACGTCGCCTCAGAAACAGCACGCAAAACATTCGAGCAAGGCGCGCTTGCTCAAGACTTGCCCACGCTTCAAGTCCCAAGCGCCGAGTTAGAGAATGGAATCGGCGTACTCACGGCGTTTGTGCAAGCGGGGCTAGTGACCTCCAATGGCGAGGCGCGCCGCCAGATCAAAGGCGGTGGCTTGAAGGTCAACGATACAGCTGTCGCCGACGAAAAGGCGGAGCTAACGACAGCTGATCTCATCGAAGGCGGCGTAATCAAGCTCTCGCTCGGCAAGAAGAAGCACGTGCTCTTGAAGCCGGTGTGAGCGTCCCGCGCCAGGATGCTAGTTTTGTCGCTGACCGTCGTCGATGGTCTGCGATGACCACCCATCAGTCGTGATGGAACCTGTTGCAGTCCCGCCCCCAGAGGACGGCGCGCTCCAGGCGGGTCCGCTTTTTCCAGACCGTGCCCCTGGCGCATCGTTGTTTCGCGGTCGCACCTTGGGGTTTGGGTTGGTCATTTGGAAGATCTCGCGGAAAATACCTGGCGCCACCATAGAGAACGGATTGACGACCACCTGTGGGTTATCCAACCGTCCTTGAATGGCAAACGTAATTCCGAGCACACCATCACATTTCGGTCCCGTCAGGATGGGCCCAAAAATCGGGATGTCGCAAAACGCGCTGTTCAGTCCCTGAAGCGGCACGTAAGTCCCTCCAAGGCTCACGTGGCGCGCCTTGAAATCCACCTTGCCGCGGAAAGAAGCGCCAAGCACCGGACCGCGCACATATGACTCTTCCATCACGAACTGGCCATACCCCACCGAAAACGGCACGCGCATGCGGTCGAAGTCAAACACCTCCCGCACGACTCTACGTTCCGAGCGTCGATTTTTACCAATTGCCGGACGTCCGTCATCGAGACCGCTGAACACCTCCGAGACCACCGGATCGCCGAGAACCTCGAATTTTTCAACCCAAAGGATCCCTGTTTTTTCCGCCGGCCCCTTGCCGTCGAGGTTGACCTCAAGGCGCACTCGACCACCCTTTGCGTTGGGATAGAAGTCGATGAGCCGGAATGCCTGGCCCGCGTCAGTCGAATCCGCACGGAGCTTGCGCGGCTCACCAGGCTTCTGCTCCAACACAGCTACCAGCGTCGCGCCGCCGTCGAGCGTTCCGCGTCCATCGAGCTTCGTTAGTTTTTCCCCGCGTTTGGAGAGCGCCAACTTGACGCTGCGCAGGTTCACCTCCGAGAAGCCAATAACCGTACCAACATCGATTTCCAGATCGACGCCACCACGGGGCTGCTTCGGTTGGGGGCGACTCTCGGAAACCTGTCCCAGCGAGAAAAGAGAACGAAAGAAGTTGCGTCCATCGAAGGCAGGACCGCGCGCTTTCACGTTCCAAACACCGTTAGGGCCCCGAGTGCCTTGCACTTCCAAACGTGTCACGACGTTGAGGGAAAAATCGGGGAAATAAAAATCGCTCAGCCGGTTGTCGGCGTCGATCGCCGCCCATCCCTCAATGGCCACGTCATCGCCCGCGACTTTGAAGTTTTGCAACTCAGTCTTGTGAGTACGGCCTTGCGCAATATCGCATTGCAAAATCGCCTTGCGCCCTGGCGGCTTTCGCCATGCGACGTTCTCGAGAACAAGGTCTGCATTGGTCAGGTCCGCGCGCAGCTTGATCTTAGGCTCGTCGATGTCGTCCTTAGTGATCGTGACCTCGACATGTGTCTCACCTTGAACAATGTGATTAATGTCGAGACCGAGCTTGTCGCGATCGGCATTATCGAGCGTCGCCGTTAATCTGAGCGGCGGTTGCTTGTCGAGCGGGGCATCGAAAATGCGATGCCAGCCGACCTTGGTCGGCACTCCGTTGAAAAGCATCTTACCGTTCACGTCGACCGCCTTCTCCGTGAGGTCAATGTTGATGCTCGCATCGACAATCTCATATGACCCGATGAGCCCTTTGGCGCGGCCGTCGCTGATGCGCGATTGGCCCGCGACTTTGACGTCGCTCATCTGCAAATCGGCCAACAGCGGAATCGTAATCTTGTAAGCGCCCTCAACCTTGCCCTCTATGCCATCGGTGGGCACACCCGCTTCTTGGAGAATTTTTAGCGGCGATCGCTCAAGCGCTTCCAAAACCGCGGCGAGCGGTGCCTCGTTGCTAAAAGCTATCTCGGCAGCAGGCGCATCACCGAAGATATCCACCGCCGTTAAACGTCCTGCCTTCAAGGGCACCCGCCGCTCCGGCCCGAGCACAATTGCAGACTCAGGGATGTTGAGCTCCAATCCATCGTTTTCCAGTCGGATCGTTGCGCGCGGTGCCTCGATCGGCGGTGCGTTCTCGATCACCTCAAATTGCAGGTCGGCAGTCTCGAGAACCATCGAAAGACTTTGATGCCCCGGCCCTGCAGCAGCCCTTTGCGCATCCAATTGTGCGCCGCTCGCAAACTGGAACGATCCACCCAGCACCTGCAAGCGCGTTACGTGCTCGCCAACCCACTCTCGCGCGCCAGGCGCTATCGCCTTGGGCCAAAGTGCCTTGAGCGTATTAACCGGCATCGGACTGAGGGTGCCGTCGAGCCTTGTGCTCGCCGGTTCCATGCCAGCCACGAAGTCCCCTGAAAGCGCAACCTCGGCGCCGCCCGCCTTCAAAATAAATGCCTTAAGCTCAACCTCACCGCGATGTGGAATAATGCGCCCCCTCGCCTCCAGCGCCTCAAGCTGCACCGGCGGAACACCAAACTCGTCAGCGGAAAACACCCCCTCAATTGCCTTCAACTGGTAGAGCCAAGCCGAATTCGAACTACCGCGCTCTTCGTTCTCTAAGGTGCCCGCTAACGTCACCCTACTGCCGCGCCAACGCAGCGTTGATTGCGACAGTTCCGCCCGCTGCGCCTCGCCGTCATAGGCGACGTTGAAAAGACCGCCGTCCACCTCCAAGGGCGCATCAGGCAGCGCCGGCAAACGCAAATTTCCACGTCCAATATCCAGTTCAAGCGCGGCCGTAAGAATATCGCCTTGGCCGGAGAGCTCGAGCGTCGCGTTGCCGGCGACCGGCATGTCGAAGGACTGGAGTAGACTCAGCTGCGGTACGGCCGGCGCCAAATTGCGCGGTACAAGATCACGGATGGACGTCTTCAATGTCAGCGTGCGTGAGCTTTCCGTCTCATCCGTCTCGAAGGTGAGGTGCCAGGGGGCACCCTGCCCCCCTTGCGCGGCTATCGTCGCACTCCCAGCAATGACACTTCGCGTCCGCGCATGCATAAGGCCGACGGATACCGAAGGCACTTGCCATTGCGTCGTTCGCCCAGCGTAGTCGAGAATGACTGTGGCGTTCCGCAAGCCAACCTCTCTGAGATAAGAGCTGGCATCGAGCCTCTGGCGCGCCCGTGCGGACATATCGGTGACGACCCGGGCGAGATCGATCCGCTTCAGCGGGCCGGCCGGCTGAGCCGGGGGCGTCGCCGCCGGCACTGCCTTGGCAGTCTCTTTGGGTGCTGAATCCTCGCGCGCCCGGAGCGTCTTGACGTCTGACACGCCCTCCACGGGCTTTGAGAAGCTCATAGAGAGGCCACGCTCGTCGGAATAAAATAAGAAGACCCGCGGCTCGATCAGTTCAACGCGTGCCGGCACAATTCGCGCTGACCATAGAGCGGCCGTGCTGAGTTCCACCGCCGCAAGCGGAGCTGAGGCGACGATATTGCCGTCGGGCTCGCGAACGCGAAGATTGCGTAATCGGAACTCGAGCCCTCCCGTTCCCGAAAGGGTCACCACCGCATTATCGATATCAACGGTATTACCGTCGAGCTCGGCCGCAATGCCACGCTCGATCGGTGCCACCATGAAATTTAGCGATATTGGCCCATGCCGCAGCCGCACATAACCCAGACCAACAACCAGCACGACCAGAATAATGACGGGCGAAAGAATGAATAGGCACCTGCCCAGGCCATGCAGAATGCTGTCGCACGTCGCGGCAACCGCGGCGAGCCGCCGCTTAGTCACCGACACCGGCTCTCCCATTCGCGTCTGCGCGTAGTCTGGATCACTGTTACGTCCTGCCGTCTTATGCAAGCCAGCGCCCCTCACGGCTCTCCAAGAATTCAACCAGACGCAAACCAACTTTGCTGCCGACCCGTTGCATCGATCCGCGCCGGGCGCGATCCCCACAATTGCTAGCGTCGAACGACACTCTTGCGGTGCCTATCAGACGCGTCCGCCCAGCACAGAATGCCCTCGCCCTGACATCGTCTCGGCCATGCTAAAAATGTGCCGCGTGTGGTCCCATGCCACGCTTGCGACATTCCAGATACAATGCCAGCTGCGCACCCTGCGATGTGGTGAACGTGCGGGGTCAAAAGCGACAAAAGAAAGGCACATGACGGATGGTCGAGGATGGAATGAAGGCGCCTGATTTCGAGCTCCCCGATGCGGATGGAAAGACCGTCCGGCTCTCGCAGCTCAAGGGACGGCTGGTCGTGATCTATTTCTACCCCAAGGACGATACTTCGGGCTGTACGGCCGAAGCCAAGGGCTTCTCCGGCCTCATGGACGCGTTCGAAAAGGCTGGGGCCGACGTTATCGGCATTTCGCCCGACAACCCGACGAGCCATAGCAAATTCGCCGCCAAATACGACCTCGGCGTCCGTCTTCTCTCCGACGAGGAGAAAGTGGCGGCCCAGGCCTATGGCGTGTGGGCCGAGAAATCCATGTATGGACGAAAATACATGGGGGTCGAACGCTCTACGTTCCTGGTGGACGCCTCCGGTACAATCGCCAAGAGCTGGCGCAAAGTAAAAGTGCCTGGACATGCAGAAGAGGTGCTCGCAGCAGTCGGGGACCTGACCTCATAACGATGTTGAAAAAACGGGGACTTCCCCCCTAGGTGCGTGGGGATGTTGGTGCGTGTGCGTTGCTGCGCGACGAGCCCGAGCAAGACTTTTGCAACGTTGGATGCAAACTCGTCACAATTCGTGACCAAACTTAGGAAACGTGCTAGGGGACCCTTAGGGGAGAGGCGCTCGATGGCTTCGGCCACCGGGTGTTGGCGTCCAAGAGATCCCAAGATGTTGGGTTTGTTGCGTCATAGCGGAGGTGGATTTTCATGTTGCCTAATTTCAAAAAGTCCGAGACGGAGTTGCCGAAGCCGGCTTCGGGAAGCGTGCTAGCCGGATCAACAGGCCAAGGTGTTGGCAACCGCCCAATGGGGGTCGTGCGCAGCTCTGATCGCAACGCCCCGTCCGTCATCGGACCAGACCTAACGATTCACGGCAACCTGGTCTCGAAAGGCGAGGTTCAGATCGACGGCGAAGTGCAAGGGGATATCCACGGAACGTATGTCGTTATCGGTGAGAAAGCCCGCATCACGGGCGGCATCATCGCCGAGGAAGTCGTCGTCCGCGGTCATGTGATGGGCTCGCTGCGTGGCAAGCGCGTCATGCTGCAGTCATCCAGCCACGTGGAGGGTGATGTATTCCACCAGGCGCTCGCCATCGAGCAGGGTGCCTTCTTCGAGGGAAAGTCTCGTCGTTCTGAGGACCCTACCGCCGGAGTGCAGAAACCAGAGTTTCCTGCAGTCAGCGCGACTCCCAGTAACGACGACTATGATTCGTCACTTTGAGAATTGAGCGCCCGGGGCTGCCGCAACGCGAGCCCCGGCCCCGCCTGCTCCACTGTCAATTGCGTCGGACGCTTAGCCTGATTGCCAAGCGCCGATAGCGATCCTATTTCCGCCTAACCCGGCAAACGTGCGCTCACGGCAGGTTAGCACCAGCACCTGGTGACATTCGGCCGCACGCTTGAGCGCAGCAAACATGCGCTCAATGCGTTGATCGTCCGAGTAGACGAGTGCGTCATCGAGGATCAGCGGTGCCGGTGAGGCGGTCTCCGCCAACAGGCGGCCGAAACCAAGACGAACAAGTACGGCGAGCTGTTCTTGCGTGCCTTCGCTCAAACTAGTCAGCTCCTCAAGGTCACTACCGCGCTGTAACGCTTTCGGCGCAAGACCTTCGCCGAAGCTGAGCCCCGCCTTGGGAAAGACGAGGCTCATATAGGGAGCAAGACGCTCCAAGACCGGCTTGGTAAATCGCTCGCGAGTCTCACTTGCCGCCGAGCAGAATTCACGATCGAGGAGTTCCAGCGCGCGGATCTCGTCGGTCATGTTCAGCACGCGCGTCTCGGCCAATGCGAGCCCTTCCTCCAACTCCGCTACGCGGGCGCCAACGTCATCGGCGCGGTCCGCTTTCAACTCACCCTCGATGCCGGCTTCTTTCCGGTGCACTTCACTCAACTCGCGCTCGGCGTTTGAAAGCGCGGCTTGCGCAAGCTCGGCCGCTGTTTTCATTTCGTCAAAGCGGGCATCTTCAGGTGCCTTTTCACGCCAGGCTGCAAGGTCGCGCACCGCGGCATTGAGATTAAACTCTGCTTCAGCGACAGCCGTAGATATTTTCTCAACCTTGGCTTTGCGCGCAGCCTCATCACCAAGGCTGTGCGAAAGTGTCTCGATCCTTTGGCTCCGCTCATCGACACGCGTGCACAACCGCACATGCTCTTTACTTATTTGTCCATACTCGCTCTCCGCTTGTGTGAGTTTCCCCTCCGCCTCGACAAGCTCGTCGGCGAGCGCCTTCCCAAGCGCGTCAAAGTCAGCTTGCGTGACATCGCAAAGGTCTTTTAATGGCGCAACGTCTGCAACAAACTGCGCATGCGCGCGTTCGAGACGTTCCAATCCGTCAGGAGCCTGCGCTCTCAGTTGCGCGCTCACTTCGACCAACTTGGCTTCAAGCACACGGCGATCGCCAAGGCGCTCCTCGGCTTCGCCAATCGAAGCCACGCCCGCGCGGTTCAATAACGAGCGCAACTCCTTCTCATGGGCAACAAGATCAGCCTGGTTCTCGCCCAAGCTCTCTGACGCTCCCGGCGCGATGGTCACCACCCCCACGCCTTCAATCTCTAGCGCAACCGGCTGGCGGGGATTGATCGTCTCACCCTCCTCGAGAACACGACCCTCCACGCGGATTTTGGACGTAGCGCCCCTCGCGTACGAGACAGATACCTGTGGCGCAGTGGCCGACAGTCGCGCCCCAATGGCCGCTAAACTTGCTGCCTCACGCCGTGCCGCGGCAACGAGCCCCTCCTCAGCGCCATTTTTTGATAGCTCATCTGTCAACGCCTTACGCTCAGCCGCGAAGGTGCGCGCCAACTGCAGACGCTTTGCTGCCTGCTTTGCGCGATCGGCCAGTTCTAAAGACTTGCGGTCCCGCTCGGCGACGCTGAGTGCCGCGTTGATCTCACTGCGCCTGCGCCGGCACTTAACAACACGCGCCTCAAGATCAACAACGCGGCGCGCCAATTCATCCATCACTGGCGCGTCCTGCCGTGCTGCATCTTCGAGTTTTGCTAGGTCCGCAATGCGGCCCTCAAGATCTTTGAGCGCCGACTTCAAGGTAACCAGTCGCTCTTGTTGAGCCCGCTCTGCCAATTCGGCGTACTGGCATTTGTCCCTCGCCTTACGCGCCTCGTCGAAAGCAGCACGCGCCACCTCAGCTGCTGCCGTTCGTGCCGTCGCTGCTTGCGGGTCCGACAGTTGCGCCGCCTGCGCGCGAATGCCTGCCAAATGATCCAACCGCGTCTGCGCGCTGGCGAGCCTGTCGCGCGCTGCCTGGCAGTGTTGTTCCAAGTCTCGGCGCTCATCGAGTACAAGCTTGTAGGCACCTGTCGGCCGCGGCGGGCTGTGGCTGGTGATTAGTGCGGCTAACTCTTGTTTCACTTTGGCGTGCACGAGGCGAGCGGATCCCCCGTCCGCCACGGCCTCGACTTCCGCTTCAATGGCCGCGTTAAGCACACCGCCCGCCGTCGCAATCGAGTCGAGGCTTGCGAGCGGGGCCCCTTGGTCGACCCACAAAAGCGCAAACCGCCCTGCACCTGCGCTCCCTGATAGGAGCTTCGACAGTTCACTTTCCGCATCACCGCCGCGCCAAATAAGGTCCGACTGCAGGTCCTTGAGTTCAGCACTGGCCTGGGCAAGGAACTGTTTGCGAATGCGCCACGGCTTGCCATCGATCTCGAAATCGACCTCAACCAAGGGCGCACCGCCGGCATAGGGGCGAAAGGCTTCGAGCTTCTTCGCCTTCGACTTGTGCTGCTCAAACAGAGCCAGTCTTACCGCCTTAAGGATCGTTGACTTGCCAAGCTCATTCGGGCCGGCGAGCACGTCGAGCCCACCCGTCAACCCTTCAAGTGCTACAGGCTCACTGAACCGGCCGACTTCCTTCAGGCGAATGGCGCGGATCTTCACTGGCGCCCTCCCACCTCGACGCGCCGCGCCATCGCAAACAGCTTGCGCAGAGCGCGCTTGGCTACGTCCGATTCCTCCGTTTGCGCCTCTGCCATTGCCTTGAGACGTCTCGCGACCGTGCCCAGCACACCAGAGCCCAGCTCATCGATGTCGGTGACCGCAGCAGCCGTCTGCAAATCCACAAGATCAGCTGCGAGGTGGAATAGCTGCGGCCTGAGCTTGGTTAAACGCTCCTCAATGCGCGAAAATTCTGCGAGCGAGACAGACCCCTCAAGACTGAGTTGCATCAGATGGCGCGACGAATCCGCGCCGAGCCGGTTCACCTCTTTTTCGATTACTTCGAGGTCATCCGCGCTCGCGACCGACTTCTGTCGCCGCATCCACGTGAAATGTGCCGTCGCAACGCGTTCCACCTTCGGCGTAGCCCTTGCGTCATCGATGTGCACGGCGAGAGCATAGCCCGGCTCGTTGTCGGGAAAGCTGTCGGGCTCGGGCGTGCCCGAATACCAAACGCGATCTGAAATCCGCTTCACCCCGTGCCAGTCCCCCAGCGCCAAATAGTCAAGGCCCGCAGACTTCACACGCGCAGGATCGATCGGTACATTGGCATTAGCGTGGCTGCCAAACCCTTGTACAGACCCGTGCGCCAAACCGATGCGTACGGAGTCAGCGGCCAAGCTCGCGCCGTCCATCCAGGCGGTTGGATCGCGGCTCGTCGACTTTGATGTCAGCGGAGCAGGCAATAACACTACGCCCTTTGCGATTTCGGCAGGCTCTGGCGTCAGGTGCACGCTCACGTTCGCCGGCAGCCCGCCTGCAACAATGGCCTCCCAAACGCCGCCGGCGCGCGCGGGGTCGTGATTGCCTGGAAGCAGATGCCAAACAAGATCTGGGTAGCCTTGCAGCCTCGAAAGGAGGCGGCGGGCGAGCGCGTCCGACACCGTCTCGGAGTCAAATACGTCGCCTGCGACCAGCACGTTCTCGGCACGGGTAGCGCGCGCGGCCTTGGCAAGGCGATCAACGGCGCCCAGCCGCTGATCACGTAGCACGGCCGCCTTTTCTGCCTTGAACGCGCCGAAGCGCTTGCCGATCTGCCAGTCGGCAGTATGGATGAACGCGAATCGCATTTTCGGGGGCAGAGTGTTCCTATTTTGTTCAACGTGCAAGCGTTTGCGGACAGCCCTTGTAGAGAATCAGCGTGCCAAGCGTAGCGCGCATTTGCGAGTAAACGGCGACATGGCGGCAGACGTTGAAACAGTCGTAGTTGGCGGAGGCGTCGAAGGCCTCGCGATTGCGCGCGCCTTGGCCAACAAAGGCCAGCAGGTGTTGGTGCTGGAGCGGCACGACAGCATCGGCAGCGAGATCAGCTCGCGCAATTCGCAAGTGATCCACGCGGGGCTCTACTACCCGCAGAAAAGCCTGCGCGCGGAGCTGTGCGTTGCGGGCAATAAACTCCTCTACGCATTTTGCGAGGAGAACGGCGTCGCGCACCAACGCTGCGGCAAGCTCTTCGTGGCAACCAGCGAAGAAGAAATCGCAACGCTCGAAGCAATAGCCGCCAATGCGGCGCGCAACGGCGTCGATGACCTGCAACGCCTTTGTGCGGACGATGTGCGCAAGCTTGAGCCAGAGGTTGTCTGCGTTGCCGCCTACCTCTCGCCCTCGACCGGCGTCATCGACAGCCACGGGCTTATGACCGCACTCGAAGGGCATCTCACGACGCGCGGCGGCCAGGTCATTCTTGGGACGACCGTGAGCGGTCTCAGCGCACCGGGCAACGGTACCGATCATTTTGTTATCAATACACTCCGCGCTGGCGAAACGTCACAACTCACCGCCAAGAACCTGGTGCTCGCCGCCGGCCTGGGCGGCACAGAGCTCGGCCGCATGCTGTCCTATGCGCCTAGCTACGACGTGCCTGAGACCTATCCTGCCAGGGGACACTATTTCGCGCTTGCCAGCACTTCCCCCTTCAAGCACCTCGTTTATCCCATGCCGCAGGGTGCATGGCTGGGGCTGCATCTGACACTCGATGTCGCCGGTCGCGCCAAGTTTGGCCCCGACATCGAGTGGACCGATCACGTGTCTTACGACTTTGATGACGCGAATGGCGCTCGCCGCGCCAAATTCGAGCGCGAGATCCGCCGCTACTGGCCGGGCTTGCCCGGCGGCGCCTTGCAACCGGACTACGTCGGCGTGCGGCCCAAGATCTACCGTCACGGAGAACCGGCTGCCGATTTCGCGCTCCACGGGCCTACAACCCACGGGATGCCCCGGCTTGTGGCACTCTACGGCATCGAAAGCCCCGGACTCACGTCGTCTTTGGCGATCGCAGACCATGTGTGTGCTCTGATCGCATGAATGCCCAAATTCAGATGTCCAACAGAGCGCGAACAGGCGTGCTCGATTTCCACTGCCTGTGTCAGAACTGACATTTCTTAGGAGAATGTTAGTTCGAACCAGCAAGCATTGCAGTTAGGCCAAGTGACCTTTGCGAGGGATGACAAGACTGATGCGAATTCTTGCAAGATGGCTTTCGGGTTCTGTTGCGGCCATTGCACTTGCAGCCACCGGCTCGGTGCCAGGAAACGCTGCGGAGAAGCTCGACGGCTACTGGATCGACTCCCACGGCGAGGTCATTCTCAATATCAGGCGCTGTGGCAAAGCCCGTTGCGGAAAAGTCGCCTGGCTTCGCAAACCTCGCGGTCCCAAAGGCGGGCCTTTGCGTGATTTCCGCAACTCCGACCCCAAGCTGCAGCGGCGCTTCGTCTGCGGTCTTTATGTGGTGAAGGGCTTCAAGAAGCAGTCCGGCGGCACTTGGGGTGACGGGACCGTCTATATTCCCGACCATGGAATGACCGTCAGCGGCTACGCCCAGGTTTTGGGCCGCAATCGTGTGAAGGTCACAGGCTACTTTTTGCTGCCCATTTTCGGCTCGTCTGAGGTTTGGACCCGTGTAAATGGGGAGATCCCGACATGCGCCGAGCAAGCCGAAATGATCAAGAATGACCGCTGGATTGAAGATCTGTCGGTTTGGCGCGCAACGCGATCTGCGTCGCAAAAGAAGAAGCCCGCACCACCGCTGGCCGCGCGCTAACACCCGAAAATCAACAATTGTTATCAAGCCAGCGCGGCGATTCTCGCGTCAGCCTTTGGCATGGCGCGCTGGCCCCTTTACAATCAGCTGCCTGGAGCGCGTCAAACAAAGGGCCCCAAGGAACATGCAGGTGACGCCCTTAACGGTCTTCGCCATCCTGGCATTGGCTCTGGCCAACCCGGTCAGCGCCCAAGGGCTTCCCAAGGAGCCGGGGCCGGCCCGCACGGTGAAACTGTTCAACTTCTATTGCCTGAGCCAACTTCCAGCCATTGAAGACGTTGCCAACGCGGCCGGATTTGGCGAGTACGCCGAACTCGCAGGCGAGGAGCTGCAGAAATATCAACCCGAAGTTCCCGCCGACGAGCTGCGCGCCTGGCGCCTGCGCGACTTCGGTTCGGAGTTTATCCTCACAGCGGCCCGCTCCAAGCCCGATGCTCAATTCAAGAAGGACGTCCCCGATTTTGCCAATTCGAAGAGCGTTGCCTGCTCCTTGGTAATCTCGAGCAAGGACGCCGATAAGCAGCTCCTCAAAGAAATGGTTGGTCTTGTTGGCCGTAAGCCCGATGAGGCTTGGGACCAAGCGCCGCTCCGCGTCCATGCCTGGACAGGAAAAACCGACAAACTCCTGATTATTGTCCACTACTATGCCCCTACGGAAGCGGGGCAGAATGCAATTTTGAGCGCGACGGCCTTCGTCAAAAAATAGATCCGCGGCTATTGCGAGCGATCCTGCTCATTTTGTGTCACTTGAGCATAAGATGCGCACGGCGCGATTCACCCTCAGCAAAATTGCCATAAGATTCAATTGTAAGCCGCGGTTAGTGATGGCATCGTGTCACGCTCCCCGGGTCGATGTTCCAGCGTGTCTGGGGAGTGTGGGTTTACGAGGCAGAGTCTTGAAGCAGTTGTGTCATTCTTCACCTGGAGTAACGCGATGCAAGGACGTTCCGTTGTTTTTGGCTTGGCACTTGCAACAGCCTTCATCGGCTTTGCGCATGTCGCCCAGGCCAACGTTGCCACAACCGCGCTTGGCGCGGCTAAGGCGCATCAAAAATCATCACTTGTCGACGTTCGGTGGGTCTGCGGACCACGGCGATGCGCATGGCTACCTAACTACCGCGGACCGGTCGTCGTGACCCCGCGCCGCTGGGGGCCGCCACCGGCACCGCACTGCCACTACGTGCGGGGACCCTATCGCTGGGCTCTCGTTTGCAATTAAGGTTGAACAAGAAAGCTCATGCGGGGCTGCCTTTAATCCATGATCCGAGGGCGTGACCCGTCATCACATAATGTGTCTTAGAAACTAGGGTACTCCACGATGAAACGTTCACTCATGTTTGGTCTTGCGGTCGCGGCCATGGTCGCCAGCTTAAGCTCTGGTGCGTCGGCAGCCGTCGCCACCCCAGCGCTCGGCGCGGCTGCCGCTGGTGACACTTCTATCGCGAAAGAAGTCAAATGGGTTTGCGGCCCCTATCGTTGCGCCTGGATACCGGGCTGGCGCGGCCGCCGGTATGTTGTGCCGCGCATGCGTAATTGGGGACCACCGCCCCACCCCCTTTGCTACTACCATAGGGGGCTGTTCGGCGCTTGGGTACGGGTTTGCCCATAAGGCCGTCACGGCGACACTGCGATTTTTTGCATCGCTGAACTGCCAGAGGCGCCACTGCGGCGTATCTGGCATTTGACGTCGCGTTATGTCTTGTCAGGGAAACGGCTCATCTTTGGTTTCGCGGATGAGGAACGCTGCGATGAATAAAGAGATCGCTGCAGTTGAAGTGAGCCAACCAGACCTGCGGCTACAATACGCGCATGCGAAGGCGCCCTAGGCCTACCGTTCAAGTTGTGATCCTTTGTTGCCAACTTACCGCCGTTCCCCGCCCGCCAACCGTCGCTCCAGGAATGCCGAGTAGCGTGACATGCCGAAGCAGAAAATCCAAAAGATCACACCAGCGAAGAAGTAGCCTGTGGCTGCCGTCTGCGGGGAGAACCACTTGGCGTCCGATGAGATCGACTGCTGTACAATCCCTAGCAGATCGAACAAACCGATAATGAGAACGAGGCTGGTATCTTTGAAAAGCGCGATGAACGAATTGACGATCCCGGGGATGACGAGCTTCAACGCTTGCGGCAGCACGATCAGCCCCATCTTTTGCGGATAAGATAGCCCTAGCGCATCGGCCGCCTCGTATTGGCCGCGCGGGATCGCCTGCAAGCCCCCACGGATCACTTCCGCCAGATACGCAGCGGAGAACAGCGCCACGCCGATCAGCGCGCGCAGTAGTTTGTCGAATGTGACGTCGGGCGGCAGGAACAACGGCAGCATCACGGAGGCCATGAACAGCACCGTGACGAGCGGCACACCGCGCACAAACTCTATGAAGCCAATACACACCCAGCGCACGATCGGTAATTCAGAGCGCCGCCCCAGCGCCAATAGAATGCCGATTGGGAAAGACGCGGCAATACCAACGCTCGCCACCACCAGCGTCAGGAACAGGCCACCCCAAAGCTCGGTCGCGACGTGCGGCAGCCAGAAGACGCCACCCGTCACCAAAATGAACCCAATGATCGGGAAGGCGATCAAAAGATAGATCGACAGCCACAGCTTGCCCGGAACGCGCGGGATCATCAGCGGCACCAAACCGGCGAGTGCCAGCACATAAGTCAGATTGACACGCCAGCGCTCCGCGTCTGGGTAGCGGCCATACATGAAGAGGCCGAACTTATGGGTAATGAACGGCCAGCAAGCTCCGGCATCCGGCTTATTGCAAGCTGAGCCGTCGCTGCCGGCAAACACCGCACTGAAGAGCGCCCAATCGAGGAAACCGACGATGACGTACCAGACGACAACTAAGCAGATCAACGTGAGGATCGTGTTGCCCCACGAGGAGAAGAGATTGCCGCGCAACCAATCCGCCGACCTGTTGATCGGCCCGGTTTCCATCCAACTGCTGTGAACTTCGTGTGCCATTGCCGCCCTACCGCTCCACCAGCGCCATGCGCGCGTTAAACCAGTTCATCAGCAGAGCGGTAAGCAGGCTGATTGCAAGGTAGACACCCATGGTGATCAGGATCACCTCAACTGCCTGATTGGTCTGATTGAGCACGGTGCCCGCGAACACCGACACGAGGTCGGGATAGCCGATCGCCACTGCCAGCGAGGAGTTCTTGGTGAGATTCAGGTATTGATTGGTCAGCGGCGGGATGATGACACGCATGGCCTGAGGAATGACGACAAGCCTCTGCACCTGCCAGGGGCGCAGCCCCAGTGCTGCAGCGGCCTCCTTTTGGCCGCGCGGAACCGCTTGGATACCGCTGCGCACGATTTCGGCAATGAAAGCTGCCGTATAGAGCGTCAGCCCAAGCAGCAGCGCGATCAGCTCCGGCAACAGCACTATGCCGCCTTCGAGATTAAAGCGATCGGGCTCGGGATACTCGAAGGAAAGGGGCGCGCCGAACGCAAAAAAAGCCAAGAGCGGCGGTGCGACGACGACGGCAAGGCCATACCAAAATGCGGGAACCTGTTCGCCCGTCGCAAGCCGTTTGCGCTTCGCCCAAACACCGATGGCAACCGCAGCCGCAATGCCGGCGAGTAGAGCCATCAGCACCGCGCCGAAGCCGGGCTGCCAAAC
Source organism: uncultured Hyphomicrobium sp. (assembly GCA_964622715.1). Lineage (GTDB taxonomy): Bacteria > Pseudomonadota > Alphaproteobacteria > Rhizobiales > Hyphomicrobiaceae > Hyphomicrobium_A. The sequence goes on from CAZURR010000001.1 coordinate 28,438, forward strand.
TGGCGCGGGAAGATAGAGTCCACGGTTGGTAACGCCAATCCCGAGCGGTAACTCCAGCGCCGCATCTGGCAACGGCAACGCGATAAGTAGGGTGAAATACCAAGCTAAGAGCTGCAGCAGCAGCGGCACATTGCGCACAATCTCGACGTAGACGGTAGCAAGCCGCGCCACCAGCCAATTTGACGACAACCGCCCCAGCCCGATTATGAATCCAATAATGGTCGCCAGCACGATCCCGATAACGGCAACCAGCAGCGTGTTGGTGAGGCCAACCCAGAAGACCCGTCCGTACGTGCTGGTACTCGTGTACGGGATGAGCGTTTGCGAGATATCGAAACCTGAAGTGCGGTCGAGGAAGCCGAACCCGGTCGCAATATTCTGCGCCTTGAGGTTCGCTGCCGTGTTGAGTGCGATCTCGATGAAGAACGCGGCGACGCCGACGAGCAACGCAATCTGCAAGATGATCCCTCGCGTGCGCGGGTCATAGAGCCACGCGAAACTCTGCGTTGGTTGAGGTGGCTCGTTGCGTGCGTTCGCCATCGCCCCCTGCCCTCGCTAGCGGATCGGCGGGGCGTAATGCAGCCCACCGTCTTTCCAGAGCTTATTCTGGTCGCGTGCGATGTTGAGCCGCGAACCTTTACCGACGTTGCGTTCAAACGATTCGCCGTAGTTGCCCACCTTCTTCACGATCTGATAAGCCCAATCGTTGTCGAGACCTATGCCCCTCCCGTAGTCGCCCTCCGTTCCCAGTAGTCGCCGGATTTCCGGGTTGCCCGATTTCAGCATCTCATCAACGTTGTCCTGCGTTACACTGAGCCCCTCCGCGTTGAGCCACGCAAAGAGCGACCATTGCACCAGGTTTACCCATTGATCGTCGCCCTGGCGTACTGCGGGCCCGAGCGGCTCCTTAGAGATGATCTCGGGCAGCACCACATACGCGCTCGGATCCATGAGCTTGATACGTTGTGCATAAAGGCCAGATGCGTCGGTGGTGTAGGCGTCGCAACGGCCGAGGTTGAAGGCCGAGACCGCTTCTTCGTTCTTTTCGAACACCACCGGGTTGTAGGTCAGGCTGCGTGTGCGAAAGTAGTCGGCAACATTGAGTTCATTCGTCGTGCCCGTCTGCATGCAGATGCTGGCGCCGGCGAGTTGGGCCACCGATTTCAGCCCGAGCGACTTCCTCACCAAGAAACCTTGTCCGTCATAGTAAGTGACGCCGACAAAGGCGAGTCCCTGCTCAGTATCGCGGCTCATCGTCCATGTCGTGTTGCGCGATAACAAATCGATTTCGCCCGACTGAAGCGCCGTGAAGCGCTCCTTCGCCGACAGCGGCACGAACTTGACCTTCGTTGGATCCTTGAAGATCGCGGATGCAACGCCACGACAAAAGTCGACATCGAGCCCCGTCCACTCGCCTTTATCGTCAGGTGCGCTGAAGCCAGCCAGCCCAATATTCACGCCACAGCGCAGATCGCCACGCTTCTTGACTTCATCAAGCGTCGACGAGTGTGCATGCGTCGCGTTTGCCATGGCGATGAGACCGGCAGCAGCAGCTGCGAGAATTCGGGTCTGGTGCCGCATCGAATTGGCTCCTCAAACGACGGCCGGCGCGCAGGCGCCTAACTTCAATGAGCGAGAATCTGCGAAAGGAATTGGCGCGTGCGTTCTGACTTCGGGTGATCGAAGAACACATCGGGCGGGGCATCCTCTACGATCTGCCCCTCATCCATGAAGATAACGCGATCGGCCACCGCGCGGGCAAAGCCCATCTCATGGGTGACGACGAGCATGGTCATGCCCTGCTTGGCAAGCTCGCTCATGACGTCCAGCACCTCCTTCACCATCTCCGGGTCGAGCGCGGACGTTGGCTCGTCAAACAGCATGATGCGCGGGCTCATGGCAAGCGAGCGCGCAATCGCAACGCGCTGCTGCTGCCCGCCCGAAAGCTGTCCTGGATATTTCACGCCATGCTCGGAGATTTGCACGCGCTCCAGCAGTTGCATTGCAAGTTTCTCGGCAGCTGCGCGCGGCATCTTGCGCACCCAGATTGGCGCAAGGCTCACATTGTCGAGTACGGTGAGATGCGGAAACAGATTGAACTGCTGGAAGACCATGCCCACCTCGGAGCGCACGGTCTCGATCTGCCGCAGGTCATTGGTCAACGTGTGCCCGTCGACGATGATTGTGCCTTTGTCGTGCGGCTCCAGCCGGTTGATACAGCGAATGAGCGTGGACTTTCCCGACCCTGATGGCCCGCAAATTACAATCTTCTCGCCCGGACTTACCTCAAGTGAGACGTCATTTAAGGCGCGGAAGTCGCCGAACCACTTTTGCACGCCCGACATTTGGATTGCGAGCGCATTTGCCGACGCAGGCGCAGTGCTGACATGAGCTTCGGTCATGATGCCCCCTCGATAAGCTTCGCCGGCATCATCCCTGCTAAGGGCCCGAGATCAAGCCGTTTCTGCGGCAGACAGACGGCGGCCGAGGAAAACTACCTCATAAGTGCCGGACCTTGCGCGGCCAAGCTCATGAAATCCGCTACGCACATAAAAGCCAATGTTGCGCGCGCCGGCGCCTGTTACGACGTGAACCCCTGGGGCTCCTGTGCGCGCGGCGTCTACTGCAAAAGTGTCAATGAGGCGCGCACCGATGCCGAGGTTGCGATAAGCCGGCGCCAGGTTGACATGCAGGTGAGCTGGATAAGCCAGCGTCAGAGCGGCAAAATCTTTGAAGTAATCTATATCCCCGAAACGCGGTGTTCGTGCTGGATCGTCTAGGCTGCCGAGCAAGTAGCCGGCGAGTTTGCCATTGGTGTCGAACGCCAAATATGACCACTGCGGATCGTGCTCTAGATAGCGCCCGAGCCAACGCTCACGAAACACCTGCCTGTCCGCCTCGCCTGCAAACGACTTTGTTCCACTCGCCTCGAAGAAGATGACTTCGAGTGCCGGAAG
>CAZURR010000001.1:31494-95017 GCA_964622715.1 uncultured Hyphomicrobium sp.
CTGCAAACGACTTTGTTCCACTCGCCTCGAAGAAGATGACTTCGAGTGCCGGAAGCAATTGTTCCCTTTGCGCGATGTCGCTCCACCGCTGGATCGCAATATCATCGCTACTGGATTCAGTCGCCCGGTTCATGGCACCAACTCTGCCTGCGTCAGCCGGCGCATGCCACCTGGAATTATGAAAAAAAAGGACCGGAACGAATCCGGCCCTTTGAAGTCAAAATCTACGATCGCCCGGCTCAGTAGTAGTAGTTCCGGCAGCGATAGTAGCGGTCCCACCAATAAGGGCTGCCAGTTGCGTATGCTCTCCGCCTCAACCAGCCGCAGGTGCCGGTATAGTAGCCACCATAGTAGCCGTAGACACGCCCGCGGCGAAAACGCCGGCGACGATAGCGGCGTTTGTTATAGCCACGATATCCGTAGACGCGTCCGCGACGGTAGCCGCGCCCGCGGAATCCGCGACGGCTACCATAAGCGCGCCCACGAAAACCACGTCCGCCGCGGATTCCACGACCACCACCGAAACTTCGTCCGCCGCCACGAAATCCGCGTCCGCCGCCGCGAAAACCGCCGCCGCCGCCACGCCGGGCTATATGCGTCACCGTATCAGCATTTTTCTCAATACCTAAATTGACGCTCGGAAGGGCTTGCGCCGGCGGAGGGGCGGCCAGCGCCGCAAACAGGCCTCCCGCCACGGCACATGCCACCAATAAAGTTTTGTTCATTCTCGCGTCTCCTCTCACGCCGAACGTTATTTGCATCACGGCTTATTCCTAGCCGCTTCTCAGCACATGGTTGCTAACACCAAAATAGTCGAGGACTGCCACTGGATAACCTATACTTTCTTACATGAACGAATTGTAGCGCTTGCCAAAAAACTCCGAAAACGGATCGCATTTCTTCCAAACCATAAATCCGCTCAGGCGCGTTCACGCGCAATTGTGGCGATCCATGGTGATGGAGCCGACGCTGGCTCCACTGCGCCGTAGTTTGGGCTGAAGGGTTCTGCTGGATTATCCAAAAACGGATCAGATCGCCTGCGCGGCGGGAGTTGTGCATCGCGGCCGTCGTCCTCGATTTCGACAGAGGGACGCAGCGAAAGGCCGGCAAAGCGGCCAACCTCATCCGACGCATGCCGAATTTTGCCCTCGGCACCGGGAGCTGTCGAGGCGCACCCACTGACCAGGACAGCCACCACAAGTCCCACAATTTGGGCTGGCATTTTGGCACTCACCGGCCACCTGCCGCCACTCAACACATACATCACACGACCACCGCTTAACTGACACAACTGAGCCGATCCTGATGGAGTTTGGTTAATGACAAGCTAAGACGCGTGCAGAAATGACAAAGGCCTGCCGTACGCTCGCTAGACGAGCCCGCTGGCACCGACGCCGCTAAACACGGCTTGCACGGCGATTGCCGCAAGCAGGATGCCGAACACGCGCATCAATACACGCTGTGCTGTGATGCCGATCATGGCATTCAGCTGCTGCGAAAGAAGGAGCAACGCAAGCGTAATTGCCATCACGGCGGCGAGCGCGGCAAGCGTCACGCCAAGGGCAGCCACATCCCCCTCGACATTCGCTGCAAGCAGAATGCCCGCACTCATCGCACCAGGACCGGCAAGCAGTGGCGTGGCCAGTGGAAAGACGGCAATGTCATCTTTCGTTTGCGCTTCGGCGTCCTCCAATTGGGTCAGCTTGAAGGCGCTCGTTGGCCGCGCAAAGATCATATCGAGCGCAATAATTAATAGAATAATACCGCCCGCCGTCTGCAAGGCGGGAATCGTGACGCCGAGTTGATCGAGAACCGGCTGGCCTAGCAACGTGAATACCAAAAGGATGAGACTTGCGATCAACGTGGCACGCACCGCGATGGCGGCACGCGCGCGGACCGTCATTTTTGGCGTTAGTGTCGCAAACAACACAGCCGCCTCAACCGGACCAATGGTGGCAAAGAAGGTTGTGAAACTTGTGAGCGCAATCTCAAGCATCGCTCGTCAAAGCCTCGTAATTAACGCCAAATGCGTGTTCTGCGTTATCTCGAGCGCAACTGTTCTCCGGTTGCGATTCGAATGAGCGCGTCTTGATCCTCCTTATCAGCAGTCCTGCATCAATGCTGCTAGCACCTTGAGGCACCGCCACAATTTTATTGCGCGCCTCTCTCTCTGACATATCATTTGCTGACTGCATGATACGAGTCGGGATGGGGGCGTCTGATCGGTGGAGAAGACGATGGCCAATTCTGAACTTGCCGCCCTAATGAAGGGCTACAGTCTGACGACGGCAGAGATCCTCTACCATCTGCCCGATCATCCAGCCCTGCTGCAAAGCTACGTCTGGCAGGACTACGACCTCCATCCGCGCTTTCCCAAGCTCAAGGGATTCCTCGACTTCTGGTCGGCAAAGCTCGAAGGCAAACTCTATAAGGTCACCGTTGCTCACCACAAGCTGATCACGCCTGCTGAGGTACGCCTCGTCGGCGCAGAGCTCCGGGTGCACTAGTAGACCACGTCGGCTTGTTGTTAATCTCCCGACAAACGATGGTACTGGCGACGTCGCAACACTGCGCTAAGATTCTTGCATCGTAAAAAACGTGCCCCCGCTCCATAGGCCGAGCACAGAACGGCCGTCGCGCATCTCCTCGCCTGCAAGTCCAACGAGATCATAATAGAGAGGTCGCGTGAGGAGCGCATCGAGGCGGCCGCGAACACGCACATACGGCTTAGGCCCGCCGCTCGGTTCTTGAAGCGAAAACCGCAAGGGATGCTCGGGGCCGCAGCGCAGAATGTCGTCGACGTTGGTGCGAAAGATCAGCTCTTGACCTTTCCCTGCGCCGTCCACCTCCATTTCGACAGCCAGGAACGGCGCGTCCTCGACCGCCACGTCCACCTTCTCGGCAGGCGTCACGAGGTAGGTGCGCCCGTCTGCGTCCTTCCTGAGCACGTTGGCAAAAAGCTTAATCAGCGACGGCCGCCTAATGGGGCTACCGCGATAGACCCAAGTCCCGTCAGCGCAGATCTTCAGCCCGATGTCGCCGCAATAGGGCGGATCCCAGCGCTCCACGGGCGGCGGCCCAGGATCACGCTCAGCCTGCAACAACGCCGCAATCCTGCCGATCTCCTCGCTCTGGGTCACTTTGGTGCGATCCATTAGCGCCCAATCCCACCAGATCTTCGCTCAAGCATCCCCAATCATTCTATATGCCCAATTGCCAACCGGCAGGTCTCCGGGCGACACTTCCCGTATGCTCGGAAGGTACTTTCTGAGCGGGAGGCCACAAGGAGCAAACATTTGCCTGGGCATATCAGCAACTTTCGGTGGATGCGGCACGCTAGACACATACTAACGTAACATTCACTTGACCCGGGGCACTGCGGCCTCAATCGTTGAGTTTCATGCCTTCCAGACCGACATTTCCCTCGAAGCTGACAAGCGAGCCATTGCCATTATGAGCACAGTCATAGAGACCCATGCTGATATTGTGCCCCGTCTTGAGGCGGCGGCCGAGCGCGTGCAACGGGCGCACAAAGCGGCAGCCTCCGTTATCTTCGGCCAAGATCTCGTAATCGAGCGTTCGCTCGTGACGATCCTCTCGGGCGGCCATGCCCTTCTGATCGGCGTGCCGGGCCTGGCTAAGACGCTCCTCGTTGAGACACTCGGCTCGGTGTTAGGTCTCGATGCCAAACGTATCCAGTTTACGCCCGATCTCATGCCCTCCGACATCATTGGGTCGGAAGTCTTAGAGGATGCGCCTGGTGAACGCCGCTCCTTCCGCTTCATCAAGGGCCCGATCTTCACCCAGCTGTTGATGGCCGACGAGATCAACCGCGCCTCACCAAAAACCCAGTCCGCGCTTTTGCAGGCAATGCAAGAGCATCACGTGACCGTAGCCGGCGCCCGCCACGACGTGCCTGCACCCTTCCACGTTCTTGCAACACAGAATCCCTTGGAACAGGAAGGTACATACCCATTGCCAGAGGCGCAGCTCGACCGCTTCTTGTTGCAGATCGACGTGAGTTACCCCGACCTCAGTGCCGAGCGGCGCATGTTGTTCGCCACGACCGGCACCGACGAACGCCGGCTAGACACGATCCTCACGGCCACCGAATTGATGTCCATTCAGCGGCTCGTGCGTCAAATCCCGGTGCCAGACAAAGTCGTCGACGCCATCTTGAGGCTCGTGCGCTCCGCACGACCCGGTACTGGCGCCAGCGAGGAAACCGATCGCCTCGTCGCTTGGGGGCCTGGCCCCCGTGCCAGCCAGGCGCTAATGCTAGCCGTGCGTGCCAAAGCGCTTATCGACGGGCGCCTTGCGCCTTCGGTTGAGGACGTCCTCGCACTTGCTGAATCCGTACTCAAACACCGCATGGCATTGACGTTTGCTGCGCGTGCCGAAGGGCAGAGCCTGGATGCTGTAATCTCCCGGCTCGTAGCAGCGGTGGAGTAAGGAATGGGGAACGCCTCCGGGCAGGCCCGTCAGGATCTCCCCCGGCGCGCCGGGGTCCTGACTCTCGAACGCGAAGCACACGGTCTTGCCGACCGGCTGCCAGACATCCTTATCGACGCCAAGCGCATCGCGCAGACGGTCGCACACGGGATTCATGGCAGACGACGCGCCGGGCCGGGCGAGACATTTTGGCAATTTCGCCAATTCCAATCGAGCGACACCGCCCAGCTGATCGACTGGCGGCGTTCGGCAAGCTCCGACCACCTTTATGTGCGCGAGCGCGAGTGGGAGGCGGCGCATACGGTTTGGCTATGGCCCAATTTGTCGCCATCCATGGAGTTCCAAAGCCATCTCGCCGACGTGACCAAGCGCGACCGCGCCATCGTGCTCACATTTGCTGCGGCCGAACTCCTGGTTCGCGGTGGCGAGCGCGTGGCCTTTCTAGGTCTGACACAGCCGACGGCCAGCCGTAGGGCGTCCACACGCATTGCCGAGGCCATCGCCACGCAAGCTGCCACGCCGGTACTCACATCGAGTCAACCACCCAAAGCCCGGCTAACGCGGTTCTCGGGCACTATTTTATTCAGCGACTTCCTCGATCCCATCGAGAAAACACGAGCGCACGTTGAAGCGCTGGCAGCTGAAGGTACAGCCGGCCACCTCGTGCAGGTTCTCGATCCCGCGGAAGAAACGCTTCCCTATGAGGGCCGCACCGAATTCTTGAGCCCATCAGGCGGGGAGCGTTGGGTTGCCGACCGCGTGCAGAGCCTGCGTGGTCAATACAAAGAGCGCTTCGAAGCGCATCGTGCCGAGCTTGAGGAGCTTGCCAAACGTCTTGGCTGGTCGTTCCTTTTGCACCACACGGACCGGCCGGCGTCGGAGCCGCTGCTCACTCTCATCATGCGGCTCGAAGGCGGGCACGGCCACTATCGCTGGCAAGACCAACCAAGCGTCTTGACACCTGCATCTGAGGCAAGCCCATGAGTTTTGGCGCGCTAGCCTTCCTCAGTCCCTGGCTTCTGGGCGCCCTTGTAACGCTGCCTGTCATCTATTGGCTGCTGCGCACAGTACCGCCGCGGCCGCGCCAACTCACATTCCCGCCGACGCGCATTCTCGTCGGTATCGAAAACCAGGAAAAGACCCCGGCAAAGTCACCCTGGTGGCTAACTCTGATCCGCCTGCTCGCCGCCGCGCTCATCATTTTCGCACTCGCTGAACCTGTATTGAATCCATCGCGCAAGGCAACGCTCGAAGGCTCAGGCCCGGTGGCGATCGTCGTCGACAACGGCTGGGCGTCAGCTTCGCACTGGACCGAGCGTACTCGCATGATCGAACGCACGATTGGCGACGCCGAAGCTTTGGGCCGTCCGGTCGTGATCCTTCCCACCGCCAGTACAGCCAAGACGACAACAGCGAACATCGAAGCGCCCAGTGATGCGCGTTCCAGCGCCGCCGCCATTGAGCCGCAGCCCTTCGCACCGGACCGCTCCACAGCCGTCTCCGCGCTTGAAACTACGCTTAAGAACTCAACCGATACAGGCGCAAGCATCGTATGGCTCAGCGACGGTATCGACCATGACGGCAAGGCAAGTGAGATCATCGAACGCCTGCAGCGAATGGCAGAAGGCGGCACCTTCGCCATTGTGGAGGGTCAGCGCGGCAGCCAGGCTATCGGCCTCTCCGCCGGCATCGGCCAGAGCAGCAAACTCAACGCCAAAATTAAGCGGGCTGAAGGTGGTCTACGCGAGGGCTTCATTCATGCCTATTCCATGCGTGGCCAGCGGCTCGGTGAGACTCCGTTCCGCCTCGGCGTTGGCGAGAGTTCCGCAACCGTGCCCCTCGATCTGCCGCTCGAGCTGCGCAATCAGGTTGCCCGCGTCGAAATTGCCGGCGAGCGCTCAGCTGGCGCGGTGAGCCTTTTAGACGCACGTTCGCAATGGCAGCGCGTCGCACTCATCTCCGGTGAAGCTCGCGAGGAAGCGCAGCCCCTGCTGGCCCCTCTCTACTATATCGACAAGGCCCTTCGGCCCTTTGCCGAGATCGTTGAGCCCAAGGGTTCCAATCTCGCCGCCGGAATCCGCGACGCATTTTCACAGAATGCAACGGTCCTCATGCTGGCTGACATCGGCACGTTGTCAGGCGACGTCAAACAACGGGTCGATGATTGGGTCAAACGCGGCGGCGTGCTCGTGCGCTTTGCTGGGCCACGGCTGGAGAACGGCGGCGACGAATTGCTGCCCGCACCGCTGCGCATTGGCGGGCGTACTTTGGGCGGCGCACTGTCCTGGTCCACGCCGCAACCGCTGGCGGCCTTCGAGGAGACAAGCCTATTTGCTGGCCTTGATGTTCCCGCCGAGGTGACCGTCAATCGCCAAGTTCTCTCTGATCCTGCACAGCTTGGCCCCGATACCATGGTGTGGGCGCGCCTGAAGGATGGGACACCGCTGGTCACGGCGCAGAAGCGCGGCGACGGACAAATCGTGCTGTTCCACGTGACCGCCAACTCGAACTGGTCGAACCTACCGCTCTCAGGGCTCTTCGTTGATATGCTACGCCGTATCGCAACACTCCGCGGCACGGCAGTGGCCAGCGGCGAGGCTACGGTCGCGGACGCTGGCGACTCAAGCAAAGCACCTGACTCGCCCGCCGTTCTAACGCCCTTGCAAACACTTGATGGTTTTGGCGTGTTGAAATCTCCGCCGCCGACAGCACAGCCGATTCCGGCGAGCAAGGCCAACAACATGATCCCGAGCCTCGATCATCCGCCCGGGTACTACGGTGCGGGCAGCTCGCCGCGCGCCATAAATGTATTGGGGCCCAAGAGCACGCTGGAACCGCTGCCATCTCTGCCGGCACAAACGCAGCGCTTGAGCTACCAAAGTGAAGGCGCGAAGCCGCTCAAGTCGTGGTTGTTGCTTGCAGCTCTCGCCCTGCTATTCCTCGACATCATGGCCGTCATCTTCCTGCAGCGCGGCGGTCTGCGTCTGGGTCGACCCACACCGCGGGCACCAGCAGCGACAGTTTTTGTCATCGCAATCACAGGACTGGCGGTTGCAGTCGCAATGGCCTCGCCGCTGCACGCACAAACTTTCCGCGGAACAACGCCACAGCCTGTCATGCCGGAAAACGTCTCGCCCGAAGATACCCGCGCCATGGAGGCCACCAGCAAGGTCACACTTGGTTATGTTCTCACCGGCGACCGCGAGGCCGACGAGATTAGCCGGCTTGGGCTTGAAGGCTTGGGGCGCGTACTTGCTGTACGAACCGCTATCGAGCCGGGCGACCCGATGGGCGTCAACATTTTGAACGACGAGATCACCTTCTACCCTATTCTGTACTGGCCAGTGTTGGAGAACGCCGAAGCGCTGCCCGATCCGGTGCTCGCCAAGATCGACGCCTTCATGAAGCAAGGCGGACTCATTATCTTCGACACGCGCGACTACGGCCAAGGCCTTCCCGCCGGCGGGCCCATCTCCGGAGCGGGCGGCAAAGCATTGCAACGCATCTTGGGCCGGCTCGACGTGCCGCGCCTGGAGCCTGTGCCGGAAAACCACGTACTCACCAAAGCGTTTTATCTGTTGCGCACCTTTCCAGGCCGCTGGGATGGCGGGCAGCTTTGGGTCGAGGCGCGCAGTGACAATCCAACACAGGACCGGCGCCGAGCGCGCGTGTCTGATGACGTCACCTCCATCATCATCACGCCCAACGATCTTGCCTCGGCATGGGCGCTCGATGAGCGGGGCCGTCCGCTCTATCCCACCGTCGGTGGTGGAGAAAACCAGCGCGAGATGTCATTCCGCACGGGTATCAACATCGTGATGCACGCGTTGACGGGAAACTACAAAGCCGACCAGGTCCACATACCAGCGCTGCTGGAGCGTTTGGGCCAATGAGGTTTCGTTTATGAGTTGGTCGATCGACTTTGCGCCCATGCTGCCCGCCCCGGTCTTTTGGGTCGCGGGTGCCATTGCGCTTGCGCTTGTCGGCTACCTTCTCTTCCGCGGCACGCGCGGTGCGCTTCTGCGCACCGCAGCCCTTGCCGCTCTGATCGCCGCTCTTGCAAATCCGACGCTGCGCCAAGAGGAGCGTGAAGGCCTCTCCAACGTGGCCATCGTGATCGTCGATGAGAGCGCCAGCCAGACGCTGGGCCAGCGCCCCCAACAAACGGCCGCCGTCAAGGCCGAGCTCGAGGAAAAGCTCGCCAAGGTTCCAAACCTCAACGCTAAATGGGTTTCGGCATCAGCGCCGAGTGATACGTCGTCGCCAGGCACACACCTTTTTGCCGACCTCAACCGTGCGCTTGCCAACACACCGCCTGACCGGCTCGCCGGTGTCATCATGCTCACAGACGGCGAGGTGCACGATGTTCCCAAGTCTGCCGCCGCGCTTGGCTTCGATGCCCCTGTTCACGCTCTGCTGACCGGCGCACCCGACGAATTCGACCGCCGCATCGAAGTCTTGAAGGCGCCGCGTTACGGCATCGTAGGTCAGTCGCGCGATATCGAGGTCGCCGTTCGTGAAGCAGGCGCCAGCAGCAATGCTCCCGAGATCGTCACCCTCAAGGTGCGTCGTGAGGGGCGCACCGATGAGCGCATCACAACGTCAATCGACACGCCCGTGAAGATCGAAATGCCATTCCCGCATGCGGGACAAAACATCCTCGAAGTTGAGCTCGACCCCACACCGGGTGAGCTAACGCCGTCTAACAACCGCGCGGTGCTCGCCGCTGATGGCGTGCGTGAGAATTTGCGCGTGTTGCTCATCTCCGGAGAGCCGAACCCTGGTGAGCGCACTTGGCGCAACCTTCTCAAGTCCGACGCCGCCGTCGATCTGGTGCACTTTACGATTTTGCGCCCGCCTGAGAAGCACGACGGCACACCGATCAACCAACTGTCGCTCATTGCTTTTCCAACGCGCGAGCTATTCTCAGAAAAGATCAACGACTTCGATCTTATAATCTTTGACCGCTACCAGCACCGCGGCCTGTTGCAACTGCCCTACTACGACAACATCGCGCGTTACGTGGAAGATGAAGGCGGTGCGCTCTTAGTGGCGGCCGGAGACGACTATGCAGGCAACCTCAGCCTCTTCCGGACGCCATTGTCGCCCGTGCTTCCAGCGCCACCGACCGGCCGTGTCATTGTCGAGCCGTTCAAGGCGAAACTGTCAAAGGATGGTCGTAAGCATCCCGTCACGCGAGATCTGGCTGGAGCCGGGGTCGAGGGCAGCGACCCCACATGGGGCCGCTGGTTCCGCCAGGTCGAGGTGAGCCCTGAGAACGGGCGCATCCTCATGGAGGGTGCTGGCGATCGGCCACTGCTTCTGCTCGATCGCAGGGGTGAAGGCCGGGTCGCCCTGCTCACCTCAGACCACGCGTGGCTATGGGCGCGCGGCTTTGAGGGCGGAGGCCCGCACAGCGACCTTCTACGCCGCCTCTCGCATTGGCTCATGAAGGAGCCTGACCTCGAAGAAGAGCGCCTGCTTGCGTCGGCACGGGGTCTGAAACTAACCGTTGAGCGCCGCTCGATGGAGGAAACCGTCGAGCCCGTCACATTGTCCTCGCCCGGAGGGGAAACCTCTGAACTGAAGTTGGAACCGGCGGGTGCCGGCATCTGGCGCACCAGCGTCGATGTGAAAATCCCGGGCCTCTATAAAGTGCAATCCGGCGATTTGGCGGCGGTTGCGCATGCCGGCATCGATGATCCAATCGAAATGAGCAAAGTCACGGCAACCGAGGAGAAGCTGGAGCCTTTGATCGACGCCACTGGCGGGGGCGCTTTCTGGACGCGTTCAACGGCTGCACAGTCCGCAGCGCAAGCAGCCGACGTCGACGTGCCGCGCATCTCCATGCTCGTCAACGCCAAGGTGCTCGCCGGGTCGGGATGGCTCGGCCTCAAGGACCGCGAAGCCTTTGTCACGCGCGGCGTAAAGCTGACACCCATGTTTACCGGCCTCTCAGCCCTTGCAGCACTTTTGTTTCTGATAGCAATGGCCTGGTGGCGCGAAGGCCGCTAGCGCGCCCACAACCTATCTACAAGAAGCCCGCAAGCTCGCCTTGCCACCCCTTCGGGTGCGGTTCACACTCTGTGAGCGAAAATCGCCGTCGGGCTGCAACCGGGAGGGTTACCCATGGAGACCTCACTCTTTCTTGCCAAACTGATTGGACCTGTGCTGATCGTGATCGGCCTCGGCCTGCTCGTAAAGCCGACCGACTTCCGCGAAATGGCCACTGACTTCCTTGCCAGCCGCGCCATGATCTTTCTTGCCGGATTGCTGACGCTCGTCACCGGCCTGGCCATTGTGCTCACCCATAATGTCTGGGAGTTCAACTGGCCGGTCATAATTACGATCCTTGGCTGGCTGTCCGTCGCGGGCGGCGTGTTCCGCATTCTCTTCCCCGCTGGCGTACAGGCGATGGGCACATCCATGATGGATAAGCCCGCAATGATGACCGTGGGCGGCGCCATCCAAATCGTGCTCGGCCTTTGGCTATGCTACGCCGGCTACATGGCTTGATGCTTCTCTTAGCTTTCGTCCTTGCACCTTGATCCGGGACGGCGCACACTCAGCGCCGTTCCGAGGGGCGCCGGAGGCATCCGGCTGAGATCGCGCTCGGCCTCAAGTAGCGAAGCGATAGGCCACTTGAGAGTCAGCTTGTGCGAGCACCCTTAGGACCTGATCCGGGTCATGCCGGCGAAGGGACGGACGCTCTTTCAACTTTCCTCGTCTTTCTCGCAAACCGGCACGATCCCTCGGCCTCATATCTTTCCGGCCGAGCGCAACGTATTCCGCAATCATGCACCTGGCGTGGGATGACAGGTGCTGCAGGGGCCGTCATGAACAAGGTCACGCGCAAAGCCGATCTCAATATGCCAAAGGTGACGACCGGACCGCTGCCAGCGTCCACCAAAATCTACTCCGCGCCTGACGGCCACGACGATGTCCGTGTGCCCTTCCGCGAGATCGCGCTCGATGAAAAGAGCGGCGAATCTGCCTTCCGCGTTTATGACCCATCAGGTCCCTACACCGACGCAAAAGCCACCATTGACGTGCGAGACGGGCTGCCGCGCATTCGTGACGCCTGGGTGAAAGAACGCGGCAACGTCGAGCAGTATGACTGTCGCACGATAAGGCCGGAAGACAACGGCAACGTCACGGGCCGACACCTTGCCAGCGACTTTTCCCATAAGACCGCGCCCCATCGCGGCCTGCCCGGGACGCTGCTCACTCAGCTTGAGTATGCGCGCGCCGGCATCGTCACCAATGAGATGATCTACGTAGCCCACCGCGAGAACATGGGCCGCAAGGCCGTGTTGGAGCGGGCGAGCATGGCGCTGGCCGATGGCGAAAGCTTTGGCGCTGCGATTCCTCCACACATCACGGCGGAATTCGTGCGCTCTGAGATTGCCCGCGGCCGCGCCATCATCCCCGCCAACATCAACCACGCCGAGTTGGAGCCGATGATCATCGGCCGCAACTTCCTGGTGAAGGTGAACGCCAACATCGGCAATTCCGCTGTCACGTCCTCTGTCGAGGAGGAGGTGGAAAAGATGGTGTGGGCCATTCGATGGGGCGCCGACACCGTCATGGACCTGTCAACGGGGCGCAACATCCACACCACACGCGAGTGGATCTTGCGCAACTCGCCTGTACCCATCGGCACCGTTCCGATCTACCAGGCACTGGAGAAATGCGACGGCGATCCCGTCAAGCTCACATGGGAAATCTACCGCGACACCCTTATTGAGCAATGCGAGCAGGGCGTGGACTATTTCACTATTCATGCCGGTGTGCGCCTGCCTTACGTGCCACTAACGGCGAACCGCGTCACCGGTATCGTGAGCAGAGGCGGTTCGATCATGGCCAAGTGGTGCTTGGCACATCACCGCGAGAGCTTCCTCTACGAACGCTTCGACGAAATTTGCGACATCATGCGCGCCTACGATGTGTCGTTCTCGCTGGGAGACGGCTTACGCCCAGGCTCCATCGCTGATGCCAACGACCGAGCGCAATTCGCCGAGCTGGAGACGCTGGGTGAGTTGACGAAGGTTGCTTGGGACAAGGGCTGCCAGGTAATGATCGAAGGGCCCGGTCACGTGCCCATGCACAAGATCAAGGTCAACGTGGACAAGCAGCTCGCTGAATGCGGCGAGGCGCCATTCTATACGCTGGGGCCGCTTACTACCGACATCGCGCCGGGTTACGATCACATCACAAGCGGAATTGGCGCCGCCATGATCGGCTGGTTCGGCACCGCGATGCTTTGCTACGTGACGCCGAAGGAACACTTAGGGCTGCCCGACCGCAACGACGTGAAGACCGGAGTCATCACCTACAAAATCGCTGCCCACGCCGCCGATCTGGCCAAAGGCCACCCTACTGCGCAACTGCGCGATGATGCACTTTCGCGTGCGCGCTTCGACTTCCGCTGGGCCGACCAGTTCAACCTGTCGCTCGATCCCGACACGGCGCAGAGCTTCCACGACGAGACCTTGCCCAAGGAGGCGCACAAGGTCGCGCACTTCTGCTCTATGTGCGGACCGAAGTTCTGCTCCATGGAAATCACGCAGCAAGTGCGTGATTACGCCGCCAAGCTCAACGAGCAGCAGAGCGGCATGGCCGAGATGTCGGAGAAATTCCGCGAGATGGGGTCGGAGGTTTATGTGGATGCGGAGAAGGCAAAGGCCAGCGACAAGGCATCAGACTAACCCCCTTTGTCATGGCCGAGCCATGCTTCGCATAGACTCAGAAAAAGAGCTGACCAAACTCAAGCGGACACTTGCGTAGATCGCGCTCTCCGGCGGGATGACGGGAGTCATGGAAGGGCCAGCATGACATAGCAGTGATGGACCCGCAACAGATGCGCGACTGCGAAGCGGCGTGCACCTATCAAAACTGTAACTTTTCACATTGCGCGAAGCATGGCAGGCTTCCTACATCTTCAACAACTGAAAGGAGGTGATCCGATGTCGAGTGGGATCTTGAGGACGGCGACGTCGTGGTCGCTCGGGTTCAAGCCGGATTTGCCTCTGGTGACGGCCTGACCCCAGCTAAGCGACGCAGCGCGACAACCGCTGCTGATCGCCGCCGAAATCTCACGGGGGCCGCCCTTAGGGCGGCCCCTTTGCTTTTGCCGCTGGTGTTGCCGATAACATACGACGCATCAACATTGCCACACAATGCCGAGAACAGACCTCTTGTTGTCCGAGATCACATCAAAGCGTACACGAATCACAGACGCCCTGAACGCGTTCCTCATCTCAAAGGTACCCCATGCCCCTCCTCCGCTTTGATCTGATCGAAGGCCGCTCTGATGCCGAGCTCAAGGCTCTGCTCGACGCGGCCCACCGCGCGATGCTTGCGGCGTTCAAAGTCCCGGTGCGCGATCGCTACCAAATCGTGCACGAGCACAAGTCATCGCGCATGATCATCGAGGACACAGGGCTTGGAATCCCCCGCACCGACAAGGTCGTCTCCCTACAGGTGACGAGCCGCCCACGCGGGCGCGACGCCAAGCAAACATTCTACCGTCTGCTCACAGAGGAGCTGGAGCGCAGCTGCGGAATTGCGCCTTCCGACGTCATGGTGTCGATCGTTGAGAATACGGATGAGGACTGGTCGTTCGGGCTTGGCCGTGCGCAATTCCTCACCTGCGATCTTTAAGCATACGGCGACCATAAGACGCCCACTCGTGTTCCCTCAATTTAACTCCTATCACCCGCATTCGATTCATCCCGGCGCGCCTACAGCGTGAACTCAAAGCTCGCGCGTTGTGGCCATGAAATAACGCGTCGGGACCTATCAAAACCGTAACATTTCACATTGCGCGAAGCATGTCAGGCTTCGCGCATCTTCAACAACTGAAAGGAGGTGATCCGATGTCGAGTGGGATCTTGAGGACGGCGACGTCGTGGTCGCTCGGGTTCAAGCCGGATTTGCCTCTGGTGACGGCCTGACCCCAGCTAAGCGACGCAGCGCGACAACCGCTGCTGATCGCCGCCGAAATCTCACGGGGGCCGCCCAAAGGGCGGCCCCTTTGCCTTTGCAGGGATGCCACTCGTTCATGGCGAGGCCTGAACGCGCTTAGGTGGCCGGGAGTTCGTCAGAAAATCGTGAATCGATTCGGAGCAGCACCATCGCCGCGCGGGCGCTCATACCGCTAATGACCCAACAAATTCTGGCGTTTTCGCCCTTCGAAGCGGCATCCATCGAAATTTGGTTCTCCACTGTGGCGCTCGTGACCTTGTCGTCCCCCGCAGGCCGGCGTATCCGAAATCTCCGCGGCATTCATTTGTAGAAGGAGGACTACCATGAAAACCAGACTCGCTGCCTTCATGCTGGTCATAGGCGCGATCGGGTTCATGCTGTCGCCGGTGACGAGTTTTACACGCCAAGCCGAAGCCAAAATGGTCTGCAAGACCAAGCGCGGCAAGGGATGGGCTTGGACTGAGGGAATGGCCCGGTTCCAGGCCTGGGAGATCGTCGCGCAGCTGAGCGGCAACTGGCCGTTCAAAGTCGATACCTTCAAGAATGAGCGCTACAAGTGCAAGAAGGACGGCAGCGGCTATACCTGTCTTTCGTGGATCGACGTCTGCAAGTCCACCTAACCGATCTGGCCGTTGAGAGTTTTGCCGTTTTTCGGCTCCGATGCTCAGCGGGTGCTGGCGACTACTCGATGGCGGCGTTTCGGTCCGACATCGCTGTTATCAATTCCACGACCGTACGGTGAAGGTGCGGATCGCCGAAGCAAAAGGCGATTGGCAAAGCGAAATACGCATCAAGGCAAAAGTCCTCTTGGACTATGTCGACACAGCGGAAGGAGACGCTGTCCATCAGTTAGCCTCGTTGCTTTGTAAGGCCGTCCTTGCTTTGCAAGTCGTCAGCCGTAATTGACTGATTCTCACGCGTGTCGCGCGCTTTGCTCGGGCCGACCTCAACCCACGGGACAACGCGCGTCGACGCGGCACATCGCTGGACGTTCCGTTGTCGGAACTATTCGCCAGAAAACTCGAACATCTTGCCTCTGCTCGACATATTACTCTAACGGAGTCATGTTGCACTCTAGTGTAATGAGGCGTCCACTATACATGTGAAGGGGGGACATCATGCTTCAGCGTAATTTTGGTGCGGATACGACATCGCCAGAAACACTTCCAAGGCCAGTTGCCGCCGCCAAGGAACCCGCAAAATACAACGGCGCAGACCCAGCTGCGAACCACGCCGCATCGGTGATCGGCACCGACCTTACTGTGATCGGCAACGGCGTTACGCTCATTTGCCAAAGCACGCTCGTCATCGCGGGCGAGGTGTCGGGGGACATCAATGGTGACTGGGTGACCGTTGCAGAGACTGGCAAAGTCCAGGGCACCATTACGGCCCGCGCTGTCTCAGTCTACGGTCAGGTTCATGGCGCGCTTCGCGCCACGACGGTGACGCTGCATTCCACCGCCCGCGTCAACTGCGATATTTTGCAAATTCATCTGATCATCGCCGAAGGCGCCCAGTTTGACGGAAACGTGCAAAAAGCCCGATCCGAGGCCGAACTGCCGCTTCTGGTCGAGGCGCCCGATCAGGCCACGCCCGCCCAGTCTTATTGACGAGCGATTTTTCGAGAACAAGTCGCGAAAGGGCGCACGGTCAAGCCGAGGACTTTTCGATCCCGGTAATGCGCTCAAGCAAGCGCGCTCGGCGCTGCGGCTTCACTTTCCCTGACTGTCCAGCCCCGTCGCCTGAGGCTTCGGCAACGTCGGCAGAAGCGTTGCTGACATCGCCCGAGCCCGCTCCGCCGAGCGCTTTCAAGAAGCCGCTTGCACCCTCGGGATTTGGCCGCTGCCCCTGAATTTGCCCCTCATCCTGTTTGACACTACGTGCCGCGCCCGTTTCATTGATACGCTCAGCAAGCGGGCGCTTTGACCCCGACGGCGCCGACGACTCGCTGCCACGCCCCGATGAGCGGGTAGCAGGAACCGTGCCTCCGCCCAAACGGCGCATCTCTTCCATGAAATAAGCGGCTTGCCGCGCAAGACGCTCGTTGCCAGACGCTACTTCTGCACGCAGAGACTGTATCGTAACCGACTGCTCATCGGACAGGGCCTTTAGCGAGCTCAGTCGCGCCTTGAGCGCGATCTTACTTTCCTTGACCCCGCGCTCGTCCTTGTCGGAGGCCTCATAAGTTCCAAGCGCCGCCTTCAGCCGCGCAATCTCCGCCGCCTGGTCCTGGTTCGCCGTTCTTAGTTTGCGCAATTCGTCTGAAGATTTGGCGTTATCGGACTCATTCGCCTCCGCATAACTCTGAACCGCTACAAGCTTCGGCTCCCCCGTATCGGAACGATCGCCGTTACGCTTGCTCACCAATCTGGCCGGCCTGCTCGCCTCGTTGCCGCCGCTTGACACAGCGGCCATCGCGTGACCGCCTCCGGCCTGGGCTGCGGGCCCCGCTCGCACAAGAATCGCTTGCAGACGCGAGATCAAAGCCGACTGGTCGCGTGTCTCGGCGCGCAGCGTTTCAATCTCGGTGCGCAGCGCCACCTCGCCATCGAATCTTGGATCGCCCAGACCCTCGCGTTTGCGCGCTGCCCGTGTATTGAGCGCCGCCTTGAGACGGTGCACTTCATCAGTCTGCTGCGCGTTGATTTGCTTCGCCTCTTCCAGTGCGCGCAGCTGCTTTTCGCTTGTTTGACTCAAGCCAACAATCTCGCGGTCGCGCTGGAACAAAAGCTTCTTCGCCTCGGCCAGCCGGTGCTCGACTCTCGGCAGCCGGTCCATGATCGTTTGCTCAAGCACGCGCCGCGCATTCTCGTGCTCTTCCATAAAAGTATGTTGCCGGCCGACTTCTTCTTCCAACTCGCTAATCGCCGCGTCGCGACGGTTGAGTTCCACCTTCTGACGCGCGGCAGCATCTGCTGCCTCGTCAACCTTCATTTCCAGCTTGTGGATGAGGATAGCGTACTCGGCTCTAACGCGGTCCTTGTCGGCGCGAATCTCGGCCTCGGTGAGCGGCATCGAGCGCTTGATCGCCTCGATGGCCAGACGTCCCGAACGCCGGCGATATAGCGGAGCGAGAAACAGCGCCAACAGCGCCGCCGTGAGGAAGCCAAGACCGGCCAGCATGACCATCTCGATGGTGATCACGCGTGCGTCCCCAACTTTGACATCCGGCGAACTCCCAAATTCTCGCGCTTGAACGAACCGAACATTTTGCGTCGTATCATCAGGCAAACGATCGTATCGCCCAATACATCACCCGCTGTTCTCCAGCCCGACCCTAATTCTGTGCCGCGCGGCGACTAAAACGGATTCCATGTTGGAGCTCGGGTATACTTCAAATAGCCGACGTTGGCACCCAATCGTAGTCCGACACCTGCGCGTATCGGCGCCATCGAGACACCTCCGTACTTCTGAAACTGAACGCCAACGCCGCCAACGATATAAGCCGAGCCCTGCACGCCTCCAAAGCGGTGGTATATCTGGGATGGATCGCGGAGGTTGTAGACTAGCACCATGGTCTTGGAGCCCTCTGCACCAAAGTCGTAACCGATTGAGGGCCCTTGCCAGTAAACCTTGTGAGCGCCGGCATCTTTGGTGAAAAGCGTGCCCTCGCCGTAGCGGAGCCCGGCGACGAATGCGCCGCCTGCGTCCTCGCCCAAAATGTAGCCATTCGGCCGACCTGCCTTCTGGAATGTGTACTCCACGACACTTGCCAGTCCCTTACTCACCGATCCAAAAAATCCATGGCCGGCGGCCAGAATTTCGTTCTGTGAATACGTATCGTTCGGCGGGGGTGCCTCGTCGGGGCCAAGCGGTGGCGGTGAATAGGGCTCGCCGTAACTGCGCGCGTCACGCTCGCCTTCCGGGCGATAGGCGTCATCAGGCCGGTAGTTGTCGTTCTCGCGGTAAACGCCACCGGGGCGATAGGGAGCATCGTTTGGCGCTGCGGCAGCGCCAGAAGGATAGTCGCCGTTGTTGTTGTAATTATCGTAGCCGTCGTTCGCGCCATAATCATTATTCTGCGCACGAGTTGCTTCAGGCATTACGAAAATTACTGCGAGCAACGCAAACACGGCGGTGACAGCAGGCGAAGCCGCCCGTCCGCGAATAAAGAGCGCCATGGTATAAATCCATTGTGTTGCACCGGCTTCCGCAGCCAATCCGCGGATCCGTACAGTTCTCGAATAATTCGACTGAAACTGTTACCAAAGTGTGGCCAATCCGCGATAAAGCGTGGCCCATATGCGGCAGTTCCGCCACTCTTACGCAGCGCTGAGCAGTGGCCCGCGCGCCCACGCTACGAAGTGCGGATTGATGAACACGCCACCCTTATTCCCATAGAGCAATGGCGCACCTGCAAGTGTCGTCACAGAACCGCCTGCTGCGGTCAAGATGGCTTGGCCTGCGGCCGTGTCCCATTCGCTGGTCGCACCCAGCCTGGCGTAAAGATCGGCCTCCCCCCGCGCGATCAAACAAAATTTAAGCGAGGAGCTCGCCTTCTTTATCTCTGCGATCGACAGACGCTTTAAGAACGCGTCGGTGTCTTGGGCTGCGTGCGATCGGCTCGCAAACGCGACCAGCGCTTTGGGGTCGGGCTCGCGCGCATGCAACGGCCTGAATTCGTAATCGGTCAGTCGTGCGCCCTGCGCGTCGGGCGCAATGTTAGCTTCTACGGCTTCTTGAGAGTTGAGTGTCGCGAAAAACTTACCCAGCGCCGGCGCATAGATGATTCCAAATACCGGCTGATTACCTTTGACGAGCCCAATATTGATCGTAAATTCAGGTTTGCGTGCGATGAACGCGCGTGTTCCATCCAGGGGATCGACGAGAAAAAACTCGCCTGCCGTCTCCGGCACCTTGCCCGCAGCAACTGATTCCTCTGCGATAACGGGAATGCCGGGCGCGACTTTGTTCAATCCCTCGACGAGGACGACCTCCGCCTCGTGATCGGCAACCGTTACGGGCGTGGCGTCGGCCTTGGTCTCAACCTCGACGCCCGCGTTGAAGTGGTTCATCTCGATGCGCCCAGCAGCAAGGACCACGGGAAGCAGGGCCTCAAGCAAGCCTCTGTCAGGATTTATTGTCATGCGTTCACGTGTCCACTGATTCGCAAATACGCCTTGGGGCACTGAGCCGGAGGGCCGCCGTCGCACTGGCACGACCCCACGAAAATCAAGGTCGCGCGGCGTTCCACGTTACAGGCCTTTACATCGAAAGTGCGGCCCGTGTATCAGAAGAGCACGACACTTCGCAAGCGACCTGCGTTTGCATACGTGGCGCGCTCCTCGATTGGCCGGGGCTGCTAAAGTTGCTGCGGTCGTTCGGACCTAGGACAACATTTGGGGGAATGGATGGGCGAGCGCACCAACCCGACCGATCTTGAACTTGCTGCCCTCATTTCGAGCAAGATTTGCCATGACGTGATTGGCCCGGTCGGCGCCATATATAATGGCTTGGAGATTCTCGACGAGGACGACGACACCGAAGCGAAAAACTACGCGCTCGAAGTTATTCGCAACGTGACCGAGCAGGCGTCTGCGCGGCTGCAATTTGCCCGCTTCGCATTTGGTGCGGCGGGTTCAGCTGGCGCCGTCATTGATCTGAATACCGCTGAACAGATCTCACGCGGATTCGTTGGCAATACCAAGCACCAACTTATCTGGCGCGCCAAACCCGGTAACATGGCCAAAGACAAGGTCAAGCTGCTGCTCAATCTCATCGCTAGCGCCATAAGTGCGTTGCCGCGTGGAGGCGAGATCGACGTGCAGATGGATGGAACGATGGATGCGCCGAATTTCTTGATTCGCTGCCGCGGCGCCAATGCCCGGCCGCCGCAGCACCTCGTCGAATTCATCACCGGCGAGCAGGTGCCGCAACTCGATGCCATGTCCATCCAGGCCTACTACACGTGGCGACTGGCCGGCAGTGCGAACATGGGACTGGAGATCCTGAAAGACGGCGCCGACATCCTATTGTCTGCAAAACCCCAGAGCTAACATGCCACTGTTCTACATTGCCGATTTCGTCGTGGTTCCGAACGCTGGATGCTTTAACGCAAATTCGATGCAAAGAGCCCGCCTATGTCATCGGCCGAACACGGACCCAACTAAGGGGCGTTTTGGGCAGGCGCCGGCCCATTCTCGCTTGAACCTCTGCGGCCAAATTGATTCTGAACCAAGAAGGCCCATCCCTTGCTTCGCGTCGAACACTTGCGAATTGGCGACCTGCCGCCGCTGACCTTTAAAGTTGCCGAAGGTGAGTGCCTTGCCGTCGAAGGGCCGTCTGGCTCGGGCAAGACCCGCCTCCTGCGCGCCATCGCCGACCTCGATCCGGTTCAGGGCCTCGTCTTTCTAGACGGCGCCGAGCGCAATGAGATGCCAGCTTCGGATTGGCGCCACAAAGTGCGCTACTGCTCGGCCGAGCCGTGCTGGTGGACGGAGACGGCACAAGCCACCTTCGACGAAGGTGAAAAGCTGGATAAGGGGCGCCTTCACCGTCTACTTTCCGCACTGGGGGTTGCAAGCGATCTGCTCAATCGCCCCCTTTCCCTCGTCTCCACCGGAGAGCGTCAGCGTCTCGCATTCGCGCGAGCACTCATCGACGAGCCAAAGGTCCTACTCCTCGATGAGCCCACTGCCGCACTCGATCCACAAGCAACTGCCCTCGTCGAGGAGCTCATCAAATATCAATTGTTGTCGGGTCGCATTGTCCTGCTGGCAAGCCACAATCGCGCTCAAATCGAACGGCTTTCGCATGCAAGGCTGTTGTTGCCCAAGCGTCCCAATACTGGAACGAAGGTGGAGCACGCTGCATGAACTACGTCGCTCTGACACCGTCCGACCTGTTGCTCGCAGCGACTTTACTCGTGATCAACGCCGCTATTTCCTGGGGATTCCGGCTGCAATTGGAAAAGAGCATCGCCATCGCGGTCGTACGCATGGTCGTGCAGCTCGCGTTAATCGGCCTCGTTCTGAAATTCATTTTCGCGCAAACCTCGCCAATTTGGACGATCATGCTGGGGCTTGTCATGGTCATCGCCGCCGGCATCGAGGTCATGACGCGCGAAACCCGCCCGGTCCGAGGCTGGCCCGCGTTCGGACTCAAGACCGCCACCCTCTTATTCATCGGCATGGCGGTCACAGGGCTCGGCGTCGGCATCATCATAGGACCCGACCCTTGGTATGCGCCGCGCTACGTGCTGCCCATTTTGGGCATGGTGCTCGGCAATACGCTGACCGGCATGTGCCTCGTCCTTGATACAATTACGGAGACGGCGAGCCGCGAGCGCGGGGCCATCGAGGCGCAGCTTGCGCTCGGCGCGCATCGCTTCAAGGCCATGGGCAGCGTACTGCGCGGCGCCATGCGAACTGGAATGATCCCGATCCTAAACGCCATGGCGACCACCGGCATCGTTGCACTACCAGGCATGATGACGGGGCAAATTCTGGCCGGCGTCGATCCCGTGGAGGCGGCGAAGTATCAGGTCTTGATAATGTTCCTCATCGCGGGCGCAACCGCGCTCGGCGTGGTATGCGCCGGCGTTGGCGCGATCGTCCTATTGACGGACGAACGCCACCGCCTGCGGCTTGACCGCATCGCGACAAAGAGTTGATGGAAAATTTTGGCAGTGCGGGCTGATCCCTCAGCCCATCCTACTCATCGCACGGCGCGTCCACACGGACCCTGGCCTGCCCAACTTTAGTCAGCTTGCTTGAGCTTAGGCACCACCGGTCCCTGACTGGCCTCGCTTGCGGCGATGGCCGCGGCGGCCGCAGCCTTGGCAGCAGCGGCGGCCTGTTCGGCGGCCTTTGCCGCCCGTTCCGCAGCAGCAGCAGCTTGTGCTGCCGCGGCCCGCTCATTCGCTTTCGCGGCGGCCTTTTCTTTTTCTGCGTCCGTTGCCGCTTCGCTCATTTCGGCCGATGACTTGGCAACCTCTGCGGCGGCCGCCCTGGCGTCGGTGGGCAGAGCCCCAGTCTCAACAGCACTCGTCGAGGGCACTGCTGGCTTCGCCTGTGCGGCTTCTGTCTCGGGTGTTGAAGTTGCCTCAGCTGCTGCTGCTTCCCTTGCCGCGGTCTCGGCTTCCGCGACTGCAGCTTCGGCCGCCGCCTCAGCCTCCTCAGCGGCCTGCTCAGCTGTCATCGCGGCTTCTTCCTTGGCTGCACCCTGGGCCGATTCCTGCTCCTCGTTCTGGGCAGCGTCCTGACCAGCGACAACCGGAACCGCTGTCTCCGGCGCTACTTTTGCCTTGCGCACCGGCGCCGGCGGCATTTCGAAATCGAGGTCAGCATCGTTGGCAAGGGCGTCGTTGTTCCCAGATGCGCTGCCGTCCGCGGCGGCATTTGTTTGGCCGTCACCCCAGCAGACATTCGCTTTGGCTGTGCAGGTGTACTCGTCGAAAAGTCCAACATCCAAGAATAGTTCACACGTCACCTGTTTCTTGCCCACTTTATAGTTGGTGATGCCCTTCTCATCCGCCCACTTCTTGACTTGCGTGTCGAGCAACGCTTTAGCGTCATTGGCCGGACCTTCTTTTCCGTAATCATTCACCAGGAAGCCAAAACGCTTGCATGCCGCCTGCGCTGGAACAGCGTGTGCTGCAAACAGGCTCAAAGCGACGACGGCGACGGCACAGGGGCGGAATGGGCGCATCAGTGCACTCCAGTTGGCCAGGGCATTGAAACCAGGATGGCAAAGCTATAGCGAGGACACCAGTCCATGCCTAGAGCCCGACCCACAAAGGTGTGAACCGGGCATTTTTGTGACTCTGGATGATCTTTGCGTCCCGCACCTAGTTCATATAGGGCGAATCCCCGCCATTTTGGCCGATACCGGAATCGAACCAAAAGCCGCTGTCAAAGGGGCCGGCCGGGGTCTGCTTGTCGAGTTGAGGATCAATAAAGCCCGCATACTGGCAAAGGTAGCGCTCATCGGGATCCGGCAAGTTATAGCAGTGGTCAGGGCTCCACTGATGCACATGGCCCTTCACGCGTGGGCCCGACTTGGCGTGTACGCCGTCACCGGCATTGGCCGGAGTTACAGGGGCTAGCACCACTGCCGCACCCAGTAGAAGCGCATATATAATTAGACTTCTCATGATCCACCCAATGTTTTGAACTTTTGCCCTCTGGTACGAATGCCCTGTTTACCGGAAGAAAACCCCAAAAACCCATAAAACCGCCGCCGGCAGTACGTTTTGGTCCGCACTTGTCGCCCGGCGAACACGCCTCCGAGCGGGACGTGCCCAAAATCGCGTCTAACACCCTGGGAGCACTCCATTCGTTTAAAAGCGCTATCCCTACCGCCGGCCGGATGTTCTGATCCGGATTGTTCCTCCAAGTTGGCCTTCAAACGTTAAAATTGGAGAAAGATCTTGGACTACGTAACGCTTGCTTGCCAGCTCCTCGGCGGGGTCTTTGGCGCACTACTGTCAGGCGCTCTATTTGGTCGCCTGAGCCTCGGCGCACTCGGTAATACCATTGTCGGCTGTGTCGGCGGACCGCTCGGCGGGCTAATCCTGACCGGTTACCTAACCCTAGCCCCGGCCGGCCTTCCCGACGGCTCCATCGCTGAACTGCCCGCCGCGCTCAGCCAAGTTGCGAGCGGAGCGGCCGGCGGAGTGGTCCTCGTGTTCCTCGTTGGGTTACTCAAAGGCCTAGTCCGGGATTAGGCGCACAATGCGCCCGCACCGAACCCGCC
Organism: uncultured Hyphomicrobium sp.; assembly: GCA_964622715.1. Lineage (GTDB taxonomy): Bacteria > Pseudomonadota > Alphaproteobacteria > Rhizobiales > Hyphomicrobiaceae > Hyphomicrobium_A. The sequence goes on from CAZURR010000001.1 coordinate 55,630, forward strand.
GACTCACGACGTCTTGCAAATCGTCGTGACGCCCTTGCAATTGTAACCCATGCCACCTTTGGCGCAGCTGTAGCGCGGCGGGGCGACCTTATAGCCAGGCGTCGTGCCCGAACTCATCCATGCTGCCCAAACACCCCAATCGAATGACTGGAGCAGTGCTTCATAGACCTGAAATTTCGCACCCTTCAGCGTCCCGGCGGTTCCCGAGGCTGCTTTTTTGAAGCACTTGCCCGCCTCGGCTGGTTCAGAAACCCCAAACGAAAGCACGGCGGCAGAGGCCGCGACCATGGCTAACCGGCTGATCTTTATCATCAGGATTCTCCCACAAGTCCTCAGTCAGAACGTTCGGCTCAGGAACTTGCCTCAGATCGGCGCGGCTGCCCATTGGCGACGGAGTGGGAGGCAAAAAAAGCTGGGTATGAGTGGCTGGTGGGTGACGCCGCTGCGCCGCAAATAGCGCGGCGGCGGTTAACTGGCCACCGCTTCAAGATTGATCGCTTTGGGGCCCTTGCCGCGCTTGTCGGGCTGCGTCTCGAATGTAACCCGCATGCCCTGATCGAGAACTGCGATTCCCGAACGCTCCACCGCGGTCACGTGCACAAAAAGATCCGTGTCACCCTCGTCGGGTATGATGAAACCGTAGCCCTTTTTAGAACTGTAAAATTTGACCGTGCCACTCTGGCGCATCAGGAGACCTCCCTAGCGGTGAACACTATCTACGGCGCGGTTCGCAGCGCGCCGCCTGCTACTAAAACCTCTCACCCGCCTCGGTTAGGGCGGCGCGGCAAGCCGGCGCCAACCTGGGGCCGTGCACCTTCAAGCAAAAGATCGCGTTGCCGCGCCCAAGCGGCACATTCGGGCAGAATAACCGGAAATCGTTCGCGCAGGCTCGAGCGGCGATGCGCAGTTCGTGAATGAAGGGCAAGGCTGGCCGGCTAGCGCCCCCGAAGGTGTCGGCTGCCGTCGCGGGTGCCGTCTTGCTCTCAGCGGTACCGGCGGTCTTGGGCGCCTTATCGGCCGGTTTTTCTTTGGCAGCTGGGGCGCCTGTTGCCAGTGTTGACGTTGCTGACTTGGAACCGCCCTCGACCGCTTTCACGGCCGACTGGCAGGCTGGCGACAAGCTCGATTGATGCTGCTCAAGGCAGACCAACGCGGCCATGCCGCCAGTCGGCACACTGGAGCAGTGGGCCCGGTAGTCACTGACACAGTTGGATCGGATAGCGTGCTTTTGGGCGGCGGTGGGTATCTCGGTCGCCTGCAACGCCACAGGAATGATCGTGATGCCGAATACCAGCGAGCCTAACCACGGGAAGCGGGCCATGCAAACCTCCAACACTTATAATGTCGATGCTTCGTTGCTAACACGAAGCTTGTTGGAGCACTATGAACCTTTCGCCTAACGCGTTGTTGTCGGCGACCCAGTTTTTGCTCGCCCGACTTGGCACCTCACGGCTTGCGCAACGACAGAATGTAAGCTGCAAGATCGGCAATTTCGTCGCGAGTCAGGTGCATCTGCGGCATCGGTGGATGCGGAATAACGATGCGGCCCGCAATTGCTTCGGCAGTCTGTCCCGACTTGTTGGCAATCGCAACGAAGCTTGGCACATCGGCTGACACGTTTGCGCTCGCGGCTTGCCGTCCGACGATGTGACAGGAGATACAAAGCTTCTCGGCAAGTTCTTGCCCGGTCTTCGGGTTGGGGCCGATTTGTGCAATTGCCATTCGCCCTGTCAGAGCAACGCTCGCAATGACGATCCCTGCAAGCAGAATTCCCCAGTACACTTCAGTTGCTCGCCTCATCATTCCCCGTAATCCTGTTTCACTACTGAACTTCAAACTCATCACCTTACTTACTCTAGCGCGCCTCGAACCGCACGAAGATTGATCGTGATCAATCACTGCCACCAAAGCCGTAGGCGAGCACCCTCACCCTTTCTTCTCCCACTTTCCCGCCGCACTCTGCTGCCAATACGTGACCGGACAACCCGCCTCCTTAGCCGCTGTCCACTGCGCACGCGCCTTCGCCACCGCCTCATCGTCGTTGCCGTCGAAGAGATAAACCAGCCGCACCAAACCGGAGAAGTCATTCACCTCCGCGCCGTCGACGACAAAGCGCACACCCGCACCGTTCGGCGTATCGTCAGCGGTGGTCAGATATACCGGCTGATCGGCCGCGTGTCCGTCCTTGGCCGAGCCGTGTGCAAGGAAGCTTTCTTCCTTGTAAGTCCATAGCGCAAGATCCATCGCCGACAGACGCTCCTCTGAGCCTGCCTGCACAACAGCGCGCCACCCCCGCTCCAACGTCTTCTCGACAAGGCTCGGCAGCACCTTCTCAAGCCCCTGGTGTTCCAAGTGATAAAAGAGGACTTCGGTCGGTTGTTCCGCCATCCGATTACCTTCTCTTTGCACGATGCAAGCTTAGCTCCTTGACGAGCCGCGCTCAAAAAACTCTTGCATCGTTGAGAAGCGCAACCTAGTTGTTGAGGTCCGGAAAGGCGCCAGACGTGCGGCTGTCATCCGTGTGGGCGGTGAGCAGAGCGGCATCTTCGGGTTCGCCGCTGCTCCCGTCCGCTGCATATTCAGCCTCTAATGGATATTCGTCCGAGAAAGTCAGCGCTTGAGGTATCTTTTCGGTATCAAGCGCGCTCGCCTCAGAGCGTCGACGCAGCGCCTTGATAGCGACCGGCGCTTGGCCTCCATACAGCGGCGCAACTTTGGCGTGCCCACGGAGTAGGCCGCGCAGAACTTATAGTAGTCCGGCTTCCAGGAACTATTGACGTAAGCAGGATAGGCGCCAGCCTGCGAGCGCATCGCGACGAGCATTACCATTGCTATTGCTGCGGCGCACGCGCCTGGAGCCCACAAGTTCGGGCGCTTCCGGTCCCGCGGCAACGCGAGCACCCAATTTCGATCATGCATTCGTTGAGCCCCCCGAACATTCCGCCGGCCAGCGGCACTGCTCCCCAGCGGCTGCACGAGTCGTAGCGTACTCTGACGAAGGCGCCCCTACCAGCCTCTGCGCACCACACTCGCTATCAAAATTGATCAAACGCACCCTAAGATTGAGAGCGTTCTTGATGGGCCAGCTCACCAACTTCGGGAGGCCTCGGGCAGAAACTTGAAGCAGGCGCTAGCGCTTTGCGTAAGGGTTTTCGCCTTTGCGAAGATTGAAGCGGATCGGCACGCCCGGCAGATCAAATGCCTCACGCAGACTATTGGTGAGATAACGAATGTAGGACTTAGGCAGCCCGTCTGGCCGTGAGCAAAACGCAACAAAGGTTGGTGGACGCGCTGACGGCTGCGTCATGTAACGGAGCTTGATACGCCGCCCAGCAGCGGCCGGCGGTGCATGCCGAGCCAGCGCCTCTTCGAGCCAGCGGTTGAGGTTTGACGTCGGCACGCGGCGATTCCAGACATTATAGGCTTCCAGCACTTCCTCCATCAATCGGTTGAGCCCGCGACCGCTCAATGCTGAAATGGTCACCAAGGCCACGCCCGGCACTTGCGACAGACCCTCCGACAAGGTTGCACGAAGCTCTTTCATCGTCCTCTGCTTGTCTTCGACCAAATCCCATTTGTTGACGGCGATGACGAGCGCGCGCCCTTCCTGCGTGACGAGATCGCCAATCGTCATGTCCTGACGCTCGAGCGGCCGCTCCGCATCAACAATCAGCACAACCACTTCGGCAAAGCGAAGCGCGCGAATGGCGTCACTAGCGCCGAGCTTCTCTGCCGTCTCCTTCACCTTGGCTTTGCGCCGCAAACCGGCCGTATCGTAGAGCCGCACGCGGCGACCCGACCACTCCAGGTCGCTCGGCACCGCATCACGTGTGAGCCCTGGCTCGGGCCCGGTAATCATCCGTTCCTCACCGAGCAGCGCATTGACGAGCGTCGACTTGCCTGCATTTGGCCGCCCCACGATGGCAACGCGAACGGGACGATCGATGTCGAGTTCCAGTTTCGCGTCGGATCCCGCTACGCGATCCTGCTCAATTGCGCCGGCGTGCAGACCAAGCGCCGACATCATTTCGGAAACGAGTTCGCCCAGCCCTTCGCCATGCTCGGCCGAGATGGCGACAGGGTCACCGAAACCCAACTCGAACGCGGCATAAAACCCATCCTCGCCCGCGCGACCCTCGCATTTGTTGGCAACGATGATGACGGGACGCCCCGATGCCCGGACCATGCGCGCAAAGATTTGGTCGGCAGGCGTCACGCCTTCACGCGCGTCGATCACAAACAGCACGAGATCAGCTTCCTTGAGCGCCGCCTCGCTTTGCTGGCGCATGCGCTGCGCAATGGAGCCGCGTTTTGCCTCTTCAAGACCGGCCGTGTCGACCAGCGTCACCGAATTGTCGAGCAACACGGCTTCGCCCTCGCGCCGATCGCGCGTCAGACCAGGCATATCGGAGACTAGCGCGGTGCGCTTTCCGGTGAGGCGATTAAACAGCGTCGACTTGCCGACGTTGGGCCGGCCGACAATGACGACCACAGGGCTTGAGAACATGGGGATTGGTCCTGGCTTGAGGACCGCTTATGCCTCAAACCGGTAGACGGAGGAAAGCCCTGCGCACTCGGGAGCGGCAAACAGGCACAAGAAGCTCAGTTCAACGCAATCAATTTGGCATCGTCGGTCAGGACATACATCCTCCCCTGCGCGACCACTGGCGCAATGTAGACGGGATCGCCGAGTTCTTTCTGCACGACGATGCGCCCAGTCGTCGCCTCGACGCCGACGAGCTTGCCTCCTGCCGAAGCAAGCCAAAGCATTCCGCCGGCCAAGGTCGGCCCAGACCATGATCCGCCGTCAGGCAGCTTCATCGTCCACTGAACCTTTCCGTCCATGCGCGAGATGGCCATCAGCTGTCCAACTGTGTCGACGACGAATACGCTGTCACCGGCCACCCATGGCGCTTGCGTGCCCGGGACATTGAGCGACCACAGCCGCTCGCCCGTCGCACCCTTTGTGGCAACCATGCGCCCCGCATGACCGACGGCATATACGGTACCTTGAGATATTGCCGGGCGCGCCGTGTCACTCATAGCAGTAATCTGTGACGTCGTGCGCGTGCGCGTCAGGCTCTCCGACCAGACCGCTGACCCATCCGCGACCTTCAACGCTACGAGTTCACCGGAAGGATAAGGTACAACCACAATCTCGCCTTCAACGGCGGGGCTTGCATTGGTCAGCAAGCTTGCCTGCTGCGGCAGCCCGCGTGACGACCATAGTTCGCCGCCATCGGCACCTGCGAGACAATAGAACCGGCCGTCCAGCGTCACGACAAACACACGATCGCCGGCCGCAGTCGGCGAGGAACGCATGGGCGCGCCCAACAACTTCTCCCAAAGCTTCTTGCCCGTTTGAGGATCGATCGCGACGACATTTCCGTAACCGGTCGCTGCATAGAGGCGTCCGGAATCAGCTGCAAGGCCGCCACCGTAACCGCCGCCATCGCTGGCAACAAGACCGGTCAGCGACATGGACCATATGCTGGTCTGAGCATTTTCTCTTTCGGGCTTCAGCGAGACGCGCCACTTGGCCGAGCCCCCTGTTACGGCAAACGCGCTCAAGTTGCCCGCCGCATCGAGCGTGTAAATGTAGCCGCCATAGACGATGGGGCTTGCCGTGATGCGGCCCGAACTGCTTGAGCCTTCGCCAATGTCAGCCGACCAAACCTCTTTGGCCGCGCCATTGAAAGCGAGATGACCTGGCGCATTGTTCGGCTCGCCGCCAGGCTGGGCCCAATCGTCGTTGGCGCGCTGCGGCGGTAGCGCGATCGGCCTGCTCGCGTCGGCGAGGTCGCCTGGCGCGCTATTGCTTTGCGGCGGCATCACCGAAATGCGCCGGCCGGGCAGAGGCACCTGCTTTTCGGCAAAGGGATTGAGGTCGCCGAATTTGGGGAGGCTATCAAGGGTATCAGAACAGCCAGAGAGGAGTGCGAGCCCGAGAAGCCCCACAGCTGCCGTACCAGCCGGCCGAATCCACCCCGTCATTCGTCCCACCCTATTCCTTCTTCTCACTTGCCGCGGCAGCCTCGCCACTCGGCGCGCTTGTCGTGCTTGCGTCTATTGCCGCCTTTGGCGTCTCTGACCCACTGACTGTCGCCTGTTTTTCAAGGTCCGTAGCAACGATTTGTCCCATTACGATCTGCGCGCGATCAATAACGCCCTGAGGCGTCTTTTCGTCGGCGAGCAGCGGTCCGAGGATCTTGCGCGCCTCGTCAGTCTTGCCCGCCTTAAATGCCGCCAGCCCTAAAAGCTCACGCGCGTTGTAGCGCCATGGGCTGCCATCAGCAGCTAGATCGTTGAGCCGATTCTGTATCTCCGTCCAGTCAGCTTCGCCAAGCCGTAAGGATGCCGCCTGCAACGCGGCCAAGCCACTCAAAAGCTTATCGGCGCTGCTATCCTTGGCGAGCGCTTCGTAAGCCGCCAGTGCTTCAGCTTTTTTTCCCTGCTCGTTGAGCAGACCTGCGAGTTGCATCTGCGCCAGAGCCCTGTATCCGCTCTGACCGTCCTGACCCAGCGTTTCCAAGGCCTTGGCCGCTTCGTCCGTCTTGCCGTCTGATTTCAATGTCAGGGCGGCCGCGTATTGGGCACCGGCGGCTTCAGCCGCCTCAAGCCGCACCTTTTCCAGATATTTGTAACCAAGGACGATGATCACAATCAGCGCGGCGGCCCCAATGACGTAGTTGCCATACTGCTTCCACAGCTTCTCCATCCGCTCTCGGCGCAGCTCATCTTCGACCTCGCGGAGAAGGTTGTCGTTGTTGTCGACCATCCTGGACCCAGCCCTTCAGCTTTTTGCGTTATATTCATGCACACAAAGGCCCTTTTGGGGGCCTTGTGCAACGGCGCATAGATAGCCGAGAGCTTCCTTGACGCAAACCATTGATCGGCCGTGCCTATCAAGGTTCGCCCGCGCTCGTCCCGCGATGCCTAGCTGCTCGGCGTTTTCGGCTTTTTCGTGGCCTTGAGGTCAGCCGGCTTCGTGCGCCCGGCTGAGGGGCCAGAACCGGCCTTCATGGAATACGTGTGCTCGAGGGCCGGAAATGTCCGAGCACGAACCTCCTCAGAGTACGTGCGGATTGCCCCCTCGATCGCCTCGCCGATGCGGCCAAACTTTTTGACGAATCGCGGCACGCGCGGACTGAGACCCAGCATGTCCTCCATCACGAGGATTTGGCCGTCGCAAGCGGGTGAAGCGCCGATCCCAATGGTGGGAATATCAATAGCTGCGGTGATCCGTGTGGCAAGCGGCTCGGTCAACGCTTCCAGTACGATCGCGAAAGCGCCAGAGTCGGCGACATGCCTGGCATCCTCCTCGATCGCTGCCCACTGTTCGGGATGCCGCCCTTGCGCCTTGAAGCCGCCGATCACGTTCACCGACTGCGGCGTCAGGCCGATATGGGACATGACCGGAATTCCACGCTCGACGAGGTAGCGAATCGTCTCCGCCATACGTCGGCCGCCCTCGATTTTCACGGCTCCACAATCGGTTTCCTTCATGACGCGCGCACAATTGCGAAAGGCCACCGACGGGCTCTCCTCATATGAGCCGAATGGCATGTCGACCACGATGAGCGCGCGTTTGGCACCGCGCACCACGGCGCGGCCGTGCATGATCATCAGCTCCAGCGGAACAGGCACGGTCGTCTCGTAACCGTGCATCACCATGCCGAGGCTGTCGCCCACAAGTAGGAAGTCGCAATACTTGTCAGCAATTGCAGCAGTATGTGCGTGATAGGCCGTCAGCGCTACGATCCCACCGCGACCCTTTAGGGCGGTGATGTCGGGCGCCATGACGCGTTTCTGGGTGCCGTGTACGGACATGCGTGTACTTATACTCGAATATGATGATCCTGTCCGGGCGCACCTTAGTTAGCAACAATAAGAATGGCTAGGCCGCCACCGGGCGCCGGGCGCGAATGCTGCGCCTGGCGCGGTGTTTGCCCCGCGCTACGGCAACGTATTTTGTTCAATTAATGAGAGGTTTAGCATTTGCCTACATCACGAGAGGGGTGAAACCCCTATCAGATACTGATGACCCCAGAAAAGGAACACGAAATAAAGCGCAATTCCGCCGACAATGACGAAAACGTCGTTGATTGCAGGCCCAGTCTTGGTCCCCAGCGGTCCAAGGGCCGCCCGCTTCTTCACCGAGATGCGGTCATAGACGGCGTAGGCGAGAAAACTTCCAAACAAAATGAGCGATGCCAGATCCCCGTTGGCTAGAAGATGCGCTAACGCCCACAGCTTGATGGCGATCAGCATTGGGTGCCGCAGCATCGTATGTATGCGTGAAGGCACGTAGGCCGCAACGAGTGCGATCATAGCCGGCAGCATGAGTGCAGCGGCGAGATGCCGGCACCATGTTGGCGGATACCAAAGCTGAGGATTCTTTCCTGGGTGCAGCTGAAGCTTGTGAAAGCCCAGAACGATAATCACAAAACCGATGAGAGCCACAATCGCGAAGAACGCTTTGTAACCGTTCTCACCGAATCTAGCGACGAGACCATTTCGCAGCTCGACGTTGGTCGGCACAAGATGGATCGCAAAGAACACGACCAAACCGATCACCAAAAGAATCATCGCATACCCTCCCAATCAAAATGCTCTAGCCGCGAACATCTCTGCCACGCTCTGGCCATTTCACTAAGCTTTATTAGATTCGTGGTGCCAAGGTCGCCAGCCTGTTTGGTGTCTGGATAAAATAGGATAAGCGGCCTCGCACGAGGAGAACCTGTAACATGCGTGCTCTTGCCGTCCGTGTTCGTGATCCATCAGTTGCATTGCCTACCGCTTTTACTGCCCCATCCCTGGGTCAAGATCGGCCTCTCCGCAGTCCAAGTTGAGTGCCCTTGTATTGCGAAGCGTCAGCATGCGCGTTGCCGGAGTCTATGGCGAGTGGCGTTGTCCAACCGCATCCCGCAACGAGCCGGAATTTCAATCCAATGGCACCGCAAGCCGAGGCGAACTTATACGAACCGACAAAGTCCGAAACAGATTTGGCCGCCGAAATAGCGCGAGCCATACATCGGCGCCCCTTGATGAACCGTTTGGCACAAGTGAAGCCCGCTTATGCCGGCGAGCTGCATCAAAACGGATCGACAATCCTGGGCGATTCCGGCTCGGCCCCCGCCCTTTCGCCAACCACTAGGCCATCGCAACCTGTTTTCGCCGCCTCGTCACCAGTTCAAGCCGCCTACAGCATGCCGATCGAGGGGCTCCAACCTCAACAGGAACGAACGTCGCCGCCTCAAACAGCCGATTGGCTCGGCAAAGCGCAGCGTGAGCGCAATCGGGCGCGCATCAAGAATGCGTTGGCGTGGCTATCCACGGTGGCCATCGGCGTCACGATCATCGTCACGACCATGATGGTGCTACAGACCTAAAGCGCCAGATTCGGGCTGCGCAACTGGTAAAGTACCAGCCCCGCGGCCACCGCCAGATTGAGCGAGTCGAGCTGGCCTGCCATGGGGATCTTGACCAGCTTCGTGCAGGCTTTTGATAACTCTTGTGACAGTCCAGGTCCTTCGCTCCCCATCACCAACAGCACCGGCCTGCGTGGCTGCACCTTACGAAAGTCTTGCCGGCCTTCGAGATGCGTTCCGATGACCTCGCCCTTCCAACCAGCGCGCCAGCTCATGAACGCCTCGCGCGTCATCTTCACGAGCGGTACGGCGAACACCGATCCCATCGTCGCACGCACGCTTTCGCGCGCGTAAGGATCACAGCAGTTACCGATAAGGATTACACCGGACGCGCCAACCGCATCGACAGTTCGAACAATCGTGCCGAGGTTGCCGGGATCGCGCACCTCTTCCAATGCAAGCCAAAGAGCTGCGGCAGGCGTCTTCGCCACATCCGGCGTCTTGCCCCAGCGCTGGCGGAATACGGCCAGCACATTCTGCGGATTATCCTTCGATGCGAGCTTTCCGAGCACCGCCTCATTCACTTCGAGGCATTGAGCACCTTCGCGCAATGCCCAATCGAGGAGACCGCGCGTCACCCCGCTTCGCGCCGTTCCCGCTTGATAGACCAGCGTCTCAGGAACGAAGCCGTGCTCGCGCGCGGTGATGAGGATCGACGCTCCTTCCGCAACAAACAGACCCGTCTGCTTGCGCACCTTGCGCATCTCCAGCGCGCGAATTGCCTTCACCTGCTCGTTCTGCAGGCTGGTGATCGGCCTCGGTGCCGATGCCGGTTCACGTGCGCGCTGCGTCATCGCACATCCACCTAGTGTAAAGCGATGTCGGTACCGCCCGCTCACCTTTTTGCTCGTGGATAGCAAGCTCGCCCGACTCGAAGCTCCCGCCTTGCTTTGCCAACACCTCGCGCGAGAGCTGATCGAAGGCCAGTGATGAAGCACGAATAGCATAGACCGTCAGCACCAACGCCGCCCGTGCGGGCGCCAGCAACTTTGCGCAATCCTTCATCAAGGGCGCCAGGCTGGTGAACAGATCCCACACCTCGCCGTCGGGTCCGCGCCCAAATTTCGGAGGATCGACCAAGATAAGGTCGTACGACTTACCCCGGCGCACCTCGCGGGCCACGAATTTCTGAGCGTCATCGAGAATCCAGCGGACGGGTGCTTGCTCCAGCTTCGAAGCGGCTTGGTTCTCCTTGGCCCACGCGATCGCCTTCTTGGAGGCATCCACGTGCGTGACATGCGCGCCCGCTGCGGCCGCCAGCAGCGAGGCTGCTCCCGTATAGGCAAACAGGTTTAAGACGCGCGCGGGCCCTTCGCCTCTCTCAGCCAGGCGCGCCAGCATCCACTCCCAATGAGGAAGTTGCTCGGGGAATAACCCCATGTGCCGAAAGCCTGACAGTCTGCACAGCATCGTCACGCCTCGAACTTTGACGGGCCAGCACTCCGGCACCGGCTTGTCGATGCGCCAGCGTCCCTTATCCTCATCGTCCTCGCCTGAGAACACCGCGTGCGCCGTTTCCCATTTCGCCTTCGCCAGATGCGGCGGCCACAGAGCCTGTGGCTCGGGCCGGTCGACGATGATCTCGCCGAAACGCTCCAGCTTGCGCCCGGCTCCGCTGTCGAGAAGCGCGTAATCCGCAAAGCCGGCGGTTTCGATCAGGTTTAGACGGTTTGGCGGTGGGCGCATCGATGGTCCAGTTGCTAGGAAAATCGGCTTCTACCACCTTCGCCCCCGCCAGCCACGCCCCCACTCGACGCTGGTGCGATAAATTGATAGCTCCAGGAGGCAAAAGAGAGGACGAGACGGCGGCTGACCACATTGCACCAATGTCTAATCGCGCGCCCTATCGTCTTTGTGCGTTCTCTCACTGGCCACATCGTTTTTAACGCACGATAGGAGGAGACCCCTGCGCCCCGATGCCATCGCCATCGGGAACAATCCGCCCCTCGACTTCAATGTGATCATCGAGGTTCCCGTCGGAGGGGAGCCTATCAAGTATGAGTTGGACAAGGCCTCGGGCACGCTTGTCGTGGATCGGTTCCTCTACACGCCCATGCGATACCCAGGAAACTACGGCTTCGTGCCGCACACACTGTCGGCTGACGGCGATCCCATCGACGTTCTCGTCTGCAACACGCGCGCCCTTGTACCTGGTGCCGTCATCAATTGCCGTCCCGTTGGTGTGCTCGTTATGGAGGACGAGGGAGGCGGTGATGAGAAAATCGTCGCGGTGCCCAGCAGCAAACTGACAATGCGCTACGATAAAGTTGCCAACTACTCCGATCTTCCCGAAATCTCGGTGACTCAGATCGAGCACTTCTTCGCACACTACAAAGCTCTGGAACCTGGCAAGTGGGCCACAATAGAGCATTGGGGCGATGGGGCGGAAGCTCGAAAGTTCATCGAGCAAGCAATTGCCCGCTCCAGCACGCAGGCGCCCAAGTGATCGATTGAAGTTCCCCGCCCCGTGCCTGCAATCGCAACCGAAATCCGGATCGGCGCTGACGCGGGAATGCATCTAAAGCGACTTGCCCCCAGCTCTCACTGGCTTTACGCCGATTAGTATCGAACACATGCGCCGGGCCGGTCATGACGGGCGGCGTCCTCGTGCAGATGTGGAGATCGCGATGTCGAGTGTGGAGTTGCCGCCAGAACCGTTGGGTCGTTCGCTTCGTGCGACGGTGCCATTGTCATTCGTGGCAGGCTTCGTCGATCTTGTCGGATTCGTCGCCTTATACGGGCTATTTGCTTCTCACATCACCGGCAACTTCACGGTGATCGGTTCAGACATCGTGCACGGCTCCTCAGGTTTCATTGCAAAGCTGATGGCGTTGCCCATGTTTGTCGTCTTCGTTGTGATCACACGCTTTATCGTGTTGGAATATGAGAAACAGAATCGTTCCCCTCTTCGAGCCCTCCTCGTGTTGCAAGGCGTGTTGCTTGCAAGCTGCATGTTTGTTGGTCAATCGGTGTCGCCGGTGACAGACCCCGACAAGGCTGGCCCAATCCTCGCCGGTCTCCTTGGTGTTTCCGCGATGGCGATACAGAACGGCTATGGACGTCTCGTTTTAGTCGGTCACCCCACCACCACGATCATGACGGTCAACTTAACGCAGGCCGTGATCGACTTCATCGACATGTACCGTGGCATCCCTGGCGTGAGCGAGCAGGCCAGGCGGCGCTTCGAACGCATCGCACCGACCGTTCTCGCGTTTATTGTTGGCACCCTCGCCGGGGCTTACGGCTACATATTGCTAACCTTCTGGAGCTTAGCGATCCCCCTCTTAGCACTACTGGCTGTCGAGTGTTTTGTTTTGACGCACAGTGGCGACTCCAGCAGCCACTCGTGATCGGCGCCACATCTTGATGATCTCGCCGCCGGCCTAGTCGAGATCCTCGACGTGTACAGGACCGCCGCCCTCGATGCGCTGCGCCAACGCGCTCTCGATGAAAGGATCGATTGCGCCATCGAGTACGGCTGTGGGGTTAGAGCTTTGGGTGCCCGTCCGCAGGTCCTTCACCAGCTGGTAGGGCTGCAGCACGTAGGAGCGGATCTGGTGACCCCAGCCGATCTCGGTCTTGCTCGCGGCCTCGGCAGTCGCCTTTTCCTCTCGCTTCTTGAGCTCCAGCTCATAGAGCCGAGATTTCAACATCCCCCACGCAATTGAACGATTCTTGATCTGCGAGCGCTCTTGCTGACTCGCGACAGCAATGCCAGTCGGCAAGTGCGTAATACGCACCGCAGAGTCGGTCGTATTGACGTGCTGTCCACCTGCGCCAGAGGAACGGTACGTGTCGATCCGGCATTCCCCCTCGTTTATTTCGATATCGATGTCGTCATCGACCACCGGGAAGACCCACACCGAGGCAAAGCTCGTATGGCGGCGCGCATTGCTGTCATATGGCGAGATACGTACCAGCCGGTGCACGCCCGACTCCGTCTTAAGCCACCCGTAGGCATCTTCTCCCTTGATCTCGATGGTCACCGACTTCAATCCCGCTTCTTCGCCAGGACTTTGCTCGATCACCTTCACTTTGTAACCGCGATCCTCCGCCCAGCGCATATACATGCGCGCCAGCATTGAGGCCCAGTCCTGACTCTCGGTGCCGCCGGCGCCGGCGTGAACCTCCAGGTAGGTGTCGTTGGCGTCGGCCTCTCCAGACAAAAGCGCTTCGACGCTGCGCCGCTGCGCCTCCTCGTCGAGCTTGCGTAACTGCGCCTCGCCTTCGGCGATCGTGGCATCGTCGTCTTCAGCATCGCCCAGTTCGATCAGCGTGATGCTATCGTCCAGATCGCGCTCCAGCCTGCTGTAGGCCTCCACCGAACGCTCCAGCTGCTGGCGCTGACGCATAACTTTTTGTGCGCTCCTTGGATCATTCCAAAGGTTGGGGTCCTCAACCTGCTTGTTGAATTCTGCCAACCTAACCTCAGCCGTATCCCAGTCAAAGATGCCTCCTTAAGAGCACCAGGGCCTCCCTGATGGAATCGACGAGTTTTTGCAGTTCGGCGCGCATGGCAGCCTCCGGAAACGAATGCGATGTGATGGATTCAGATGCAGTGATATAATCATCGGAACCCCGCGTGTAAACGCGGGCAGTCAATGTGCTGGTAAAGTCACCTTTGGCCGCGCTCGGTGCACCTTTACCAAAGGCCGCCGCGTCCCGATCCGAAACCTGGGCGCTGTGGCGCGGGCTGGTAGGCATCGTTGCGCACCGCTCCCGCATTCGTCACTTCTTCAGACAGCCCGATCACTGAATAAGCATCGTCAGGTTCCTCACCAGGTTTAAACGCTTCGATGATGGTGTCGGGCTGATCAGCCGATGCCCGCAAACCCGTGCGGTGGTTGATGCGCACCAACTTGATACCAGGAGGAATTCGGAACGGTATTGCGGGTTCATCGGCGAGCGCCTCCTTCATGAAGGCACTGAAAATTGGTGCGGCAACACGCCCACCTGTCTGTCCTTTGCCCATCGGCCGCGGCGTGTCGTATCCGACAAACACGCCGACGACCAGATCGGGCGAATAGCCGATGAACCAGGCGTCCTTCTCCTCGTTCGTCGTGCCAGTCTTTCCTGCAAGAGGGCGTTCGAGCTTCTTGAGCGAGCGAGCGGTGCCGTGTTGAACCACACCCTCCAGGATGGATGTCATCTGGTAGGCGGTGTGGGGATCGATAATCTGACGGCGATCGTCGAAAATTTGGGGTTCGCCCTGCCCCGCCCACTCTTCTGCCTTGCAGTTCTCGCACACGCGCTGGTCATGACGCCAAATAGTGCGCCCCCAGCGGTCCTGAATGCGGTCGATGAGCGTCGCCTGTACCTGCCGGCCGCCATTCGCAAGCATGCAATAGGCAGTCGCGATCCGCAGCAGCGTTGTCTCGCCCGCACCCAGTGACATGGACAGAACGGGCAGCAAATCATCGTAGATGCCGAACCGCTTGGCGTACTCGGTGATCATCGGCATGCCGAGATCCTGCGCCAGTCGCACCGTCATCTGGTTGCGCGATTTCTCAATGCCGAAGCGTAGCGTCGAGGGTCCGCCGGATTTTTCTTTCTCGTAGTTCTCCGGCCGCCAGATGTCTTGGCCCGGACCCTGCTCGATCTCGATCGGTGCATCGAGCACAATGCTTGTCGGCTTGTAGCCGTTCTCGATCGCGGTTGCATAGACGAAGGGCTTGAACGACGAGCCTGGCTGGCGCCGTGCCTGCAAAGCCCGGTCGAATTGGCTTATGTGGAATGAAAAACCGCCCACGACAGCGAGCACGCGTCCTGTATGCGGGTCCATGGCGATAATGCCGCCGCCCACTTCGGGGATTTGCATCAGTGACCAAACGCCGGCGATGTCCTCAGGATCCTTGGGCGCAACGTAGATCACGTCGCCCGGTGAGAGAACGTCGGTAATGGCTTTGGGAACTTTCTTCGTGCTGGCGGACTTGGCCCACTTGACCTCTTGGAAGGCGATCTCGACCGCTTCGCGCTTGTCGACAAGCTTGCCGTCCTGCTTCTTGGCCGGCTTCAGGCCGACGACAGCCTTCGTCGCGTCCGCGTCCAGAACAACGCCCAGCCGCCACGGTGAAATATCGTCAGGGCTTTCGATATTGATCAGCCCCTTGCCCCAGTCCCCCGAAATGTCGATTTTTGATACCGGCCCGCGCCAGCCCTTGCGGTGGTCGAACTGGGCCAGTCCGTCCATAAGCGCGTTACGCGCGATCCGCTGCAAGCGCGGATCGAGGGTGGTACGCACAGAAAGGCCACCGCCGTAAAGCTTCGCCTCGCCGTACCCATCATGAATCTGCCGGCGCACCTCCTCGGCAAAAAACTCCGCGGCAAAGATGTGCGCTCCCAGTTTGCGTAATCGCACGCCGAGCGGTTTTGCCTTGGCGGCTTCGGCCTGCTCAGAGGTGATGTAGTCATTGTCCTCCATCCGGCCGATAACCCAATTGCGCCGAATCAACGCGGCCTGGGTCTTACGGAACGGATGGTAATTGTTGGGACCTTTGGGCAAAGCTGCAAGATATGCCGCTTCCTCGATGGTGAGATCTTTGAGCTCCTTGTTGAAGTAGCTGAGACCTGCCGCGGCCACGCCGTAGGCGCCGATACCGAGAAAAATTTCATTGAGATAAAGCTCAAGGATCTTATCTTTGGAATAAGCGCGCTCGATACGGATGGCCAGAATGGCTTCCTTGATCTTGCGCTCCATTGAGCGCTCGTTACTTAACAGGAAGTTCTTGGCCACCTGCTGCGTGATGGTGGAGGCACCCTCGATACGCAGAGTCTTGCCTTGTATCTTTGCCTCTAAGTATTTGTAGACCACGCGGGCGATGCCTTGAGGGTCGATTCCGCCGTGCTGGTAGAAACGGCTGTCCTCGGCCGATAGGAAGGCGGCAATGACGTGTTTAGGAATGGTGTTGATCGGCACGAAGATGCGCCGCTCGCGTGCGTATTCAGCGATGAGTGAGCCATCGTGCGCGTGGATACGCGTCATCACCGGCGGCTCGTATTTCGCAAGGCTCTCGTAGTCCGGCAAGTCCTGGGAATACTTCCAGAGAAAGTAGCCCGCCGCCGCGGACCCGGCGATGAATAGCACCACGGCGGCCGCAAACCCGTAGCCGAGGAAGCTCAGCAAGAGGCTCTTGGGCCGTTTACGACTCCGTCGCGGCGTGCGTGATGGATTATTGGTGGCTCGCATCAACCTTCAATCCGTTGATCGGGCATCCTAAAGTCGACCTCTTTGATGCGGCAAGCTAACGACACAAAGCAGGCAGCTTAACATTGAATGTGGCATTACATCGTCGCACATGGCTCTTTCAGCAAGCACCGAGAAGATATTGATAAGGTTAAGAATTTTTCAGCCTCATGGTGCACTCGCCGTCCTCTTGGCGAAATAGGAATCGACTGCCGCCCCAATAGAATCAGCGACCTGACGTTGCCACTTGCTTGAATTCAGCAGTTTTTCGTCCTTCGCATTGCTCATATACCCCAGTTCAATGAGAACAGAGGGCGTGTCCGATTGTCGTAGGACCTTAAAGGCCGCTGAGCGCCGCGGACGGCGCGACAGGGAGATGGTTTTGCGCAACCGTTTCACAAGGGACTTGGAGAAATCGGCGGAGAAATTCGCAGTCTCGCGCCTGAGTAAGTCGAACAGGATGCTCTTCAACTTTCCCCCATCGTCAACGTCTGCGGTGTCGAGACCGGCAAATCTGTCCGAGGCATTCTCCTTCTCAGCAATGAGACGAGCCTCCTCATCGGATGCGCGTTCCGACAGTGTATAAACGGTCGCCCCGCGAACCGTTTTTGCATAGTCCTTCTGCTTAATGGCGTCAGCGTGGAGCGAGATGAACAGGTCTGCGCCAAGCTCACGCGACAGCTTCAACCGCTGATCGAGCGACAAAAACACATCGCTGCCTCGCGTCATGTGCACCTCGTAGCGGCCACTCTTGGCAAGGCGCTTCTTGAGCTTTTGTCCGACCGCGAGCACAACTGTCTTCTCGGGAATACTGGTGGCGCTGATTGCTCCTGGATCGATGCCCCCATGGCCGGGATCGATCAGAACAACAGGCTTTGAGCGGTTCTTACGTTTGACGACCGGCTTTTTGGGCGCCTCGGACCTGGCCGTTTTCTTGCGAGAACCGCCAGTTCCGGTGCCAAATACCTTCGGCGTTGTTGCAGTCAGCTCGACCGAAAGCCTCACCTTTTCACCGCCGACAGCGTTCATGCTCGCGTTGCCGATCAGTACGGGCCCTACCGCATCGAGCACAATGCGCGCCTTGCCTTCTGAGAGGAGGCCGAAGCGAAACGCCGAGATGAGCCCGCGTCCTGTTTGACCGGTCCCCGCCGGCAAACGGAATGCCACGTCGGGCAGATCGATTACGACGCGATAGGGATTGGAGAGCGTGAAGACTTCGAGCCGCACTCCGGTTGAGAGATCGAGGTGGAATGTGGTCTTTGACCGATCGCCAACCAACCTGGCGCGGTCGGCTTCGATGGCCTTTGCGGCTTGCGTGGACCGGCCCGCACGCGCCTCCCAGTTGCTGGTCCCGGTGAAGCCGGCCACCGCCGCGGCAGCCATAACCGGCACCACCAGCAGCGCTGTCCCCCAGCCTCTCCACCCGCCAATCGGCATGCGTTGTCGCCACCCCTAATCGCGCGGTGCCCCGCACCCGACGTATCCCGGACTAGCTTCTACCGACGAATTTAACGAATTGTTGGGCATAATTCCCTCAAAATGCAGGAGGTATGCCGGCAATCTGCGCGCAGCGGCACTTTTATCACGCTTGCAAGCCCCCCGGCGAACCCCTACTAATCCGGGTGTTACTGCAGAAGTGCCTGTCGGCGGGATGCACGTGCGCCGTGAGAACGCCTCTTAGAGGTTCTTGTCTCAACTGTTCGCGCTAAGTCGCCGCGCGCTCCTGAAGGAGTAATGTTCTTCTGCTGCTATTCGGTTAGGCGGTGGTTGTTCGCTTGGTTGCACGTGCTCCGATCTCAGTGAAGATCGAGCCTTTTTTGCCCATGTGACCAGCGCCCGCTTGAGACTGTGGCAATCACAGGCTGTATCGCTCCGCGTATTCGCCCGGGAAAGGAAGGCGACAGGAGTATTGTATTGGGGCCGCCAGCGGTCCCGGCAGCTTCCTCCGATATGGAAGCACTTCGACCGGGCGCGTCCACGCGGACGTCGCTGCGAGCGAACTGGAAGTCTAGGTTTATGAAGAACTTGTGCACATACTATTTGGATGCCCCAGCGCTGGAAGATCAGCGAGGCGGGGTGCGTTTGGCGATGTCCGGCACCAAATCGGCGTGTGTTGCAGCCAACCCCCAATCAGTTCTCTTTTCACACCAAACAGTGCGCGCCCGAGATCGGCGTCTCGCCGCCCACGGTCCATTTCCACCGAGGTTTGTGACCTGGAGCGGCAGGCTGTCTCGCCGGCGCGCCAAGGATCAGCGCACATGTCCAACAACGAAATGCTTATTGATGCCACGCACCCGGAAGAAACCCGGGTCGTGGTACTGCGTGGAGGCAGGGTAGAGGAGTTCGATTTCGAGTCCGCCGCGCGCAAACTACTGCGCGGCAATATCTATCTTGCCAAGGTGACGCGCGTGGAGCCATCGCTCCAGGCGGCCTTCGTCGAATACGGCGGAAATCGCCACGGCTTCTTGGCCTTCAACGAAATCCATCCCGACTACTACCAAATCCCCATGGCCGATCGCCAGGCACTCCTCGATGAGGAAGCCGCCGCGGAGGCCGAGGAGGAAGCTGCTGTCGATGCGGAGGCGGAGGCGCGTGCGCGCCGTGGCGAAACGGAGCCTGAAGACGAGGACGGTGAAGAGCCGCTTGAGGATTCTGCCGACGACTCCTTGGGCGATCTTGCCGACACAGGCTCCAACGGCGATGAGGATCATGAATTAGACGGCCCGGCACACGTTCTGGCCGAAGCCACCCTGCCAAAGGACGAAAGGATCGAGGCACCAGACGATGCCCCCCTTGAGGCCGGGTCGTCCGCGGCCAACGAGAATTCCCAACCGACCGAAGCCTTAAACGCCGACGAGGCTTATCCCGACAATGCGTCTGAGGTTACTGATTCTGGCGACGGTGATGACGAAACCGCGCTGCAAGACGTCAATGGCAACGGCAGCGCCGACCCGGAGCGTGTCGAACAGGTCGGCTCCGGCGAGGACGCGCTTGAGGAGCTCCCCTCGCGTCCGCGCAGGCGTCCACGCAGCTACAAAATCCAGGAAGTCATTAAGCGGCGCCAGGTGATCCTCATCCAGGTCGTTAAGGAGGAGCGCGGCAACAAGGGAGCAGCTCTCACCACCTACCTTTCTCTCGCCGGACGCTACACGGTGCTAATGCCTAACACTGCTCGCGGTGGCGGCATCAGTCGCAAGATCACAAACCCTCAAGACCGCAAGCGCCTCAAATCGATCGCGGCTGACCTCGAAGTACCCGAGGGCATGGGGCTCATAATTCGCACCGCCGGCGCAGCGCGCACCAAGCAGGAGATCCGTCGCGACTTCGAGTACTTATTGCGCTTGTGGGAAAGCGTCCGCGACCTGACGCTGCAGAGCCAGGCGCCGAGCCTCGTCTACGAGGAAGGCAACCTCATCAAGCGCTCAATCCGCGACCTCTATAACAAGGACGTCAGCGAGGTCATCGTCGCAGGCGCACACGCTCACCGCGAGGCCAAGGACTTCATGCGCATGCTCATGCCGAGTCATGCCAAGAACGTCGTCCTCTATCAGGAGCCGGAGCCGCTCTTTACTCATTTTCAAATTGAGCGTCAGCTCAACGCGATGTTTAGCCCGTACGTTACGCTGCGTTCGGGCGGCTATCTCGTCATAAACCAGACCGAGGCGCTGGTCTCCATTGACATCAACTCCGGAAAGGCGACACGCGAGTTTTCCATCGAGGAAACGGCGCTGAAGACCAACCTGGAAGCGGCCGACGAAATGGCGCGGCAATTGAAGCTGCGCGACTTGGCCGGTCTCATCGTCATCGATTTCATCGACATGGAGGAAAGGCGCCACAACCGCGCAGTCGAGCGCCGCCTCAAGGAGGCCTTGCGCTTTGATAGAGCCCGCATCCAAGTAGGCCGGATCAGTCATTTTGGCCTACTTGAGATGTCGCGACAGCGCTTGCGCACGGGCGTGCTCGAAGGATCGACGTCACAGTGCCCGCATTGCCAGGGAACTGGCATCATACGTTCCACCGAGTCTGTAGCGCTTGCCGTGTTGAGAGGCCTAGAGGACGCGATTATGGCGGGTGCGCGCACGCCCCTTGTTGCCATGGCCGTGCCGACCGTCGCGCTCTACATTCTTAACAACAAGCGCGCCTTCATCAACGATATGGAGGCACGCCACGGCTTACCGATCACGGTCACCGGAAGCGACAAGCTTGCCGGGGCTAACTTTGTCATTGAGAAGGGCGCCACACCGGCTCCCGCCCAACGCCGCCCCGATCGCAGCACCGTCGTAAATATGGATTGGGGATTTGAAAGCGAAGGTGATGGCGAAACTGATGGCGAGGAAAGCACCGTTGTTCGTGAGGAGCCGCGGGCTTCGGAAACGAATGAGGATGGCACACCTCGCCGCCGGCGCCGGCGGCGGCGTGGTGGCCGTCGCGGCGACCGGCCTGAGGCCGACCTCATAAGCGGCGAGCAACCCGCCGATGACGCAGACCTGAGCGCGGCCAGCGAAGATGAAGCCCGCCAGTCCGCGAAGGCCGCTGACGGCGAAACACGCCGCGAGGATGACGAAGAGCGCACCGGCCAGCGCGGCCGCAGGCGGGGGCGCCGCGGCGGACGGCGCGTTCGCCAAGCCAAAGCCAACGCTGAGGGTTCGCAGCCCAGAGAGACTGGCGAACGGCCATTTGTGGACGCTTCTGTCTCCGAGTCTGCGTCAAGCGACCAGCTACCCGCCGGTGCTCAACCGGTCGCAGCGGAAGTCGAGCTGCCGCCCGCGCCCGTAGCGCGTGCGACCAAGACTCGCAAACCCGCCGAGCTAACACCTGAGCCTACTGCATCGGAGAGTGAAAGCAGCGCCGAGCAACCGGAGATCGTCGCGCAAGAAGCTGAGCCATTACAAGAGAGCGAGGCGAAGCCCGCGCCGCGCAGACGCACACGCCATCGTGCCAGCGCTGAGGAACCGCGCCTAGAACGTGTCGTGGTTGGTCCCGCAGGGGCGAACGATGACGCCGCGGATGACACGCAGAATGAAGAGAGCGCACCTCCAGCGCGCAAGGGCTGGTGGCAGCGCCGTCTGGGCGGTGATTAGGCGCCGCACTCACGCACCAAAAGAAAAAGGGCCGGAGGCATAGTCCGGCCCTTTTCTAATTTGTCGTGCGGCTGTGACGCGCGCAGAGGATTAATGCCAGCTTCCGCGACGATCGCCATCGTGATGCCGGCCGCCGCGGCCGCTGCACATGCGCCTGTGCGCGTGGCGGCGGTGACCCTTCATGCCACCAGCGAACCGGCGCAACACATGATTGGCAACCTCTTTCTGCTCATCGGATAGTGAGGCGTAGAACGGCTTCAATACTTCGCCGAACTCTTTGGCCCTCTCCGCACGCTCGCTCAGCATGGTTGCGCGCTTGGACATCTTCTCGCTGCGCCTTTCGACACGCTCCGGCAACGTAAGCTTCCCATGGTCCTCCCGATCGTGCCGCTCCGCCCGTTTCGCGTGCCACTCCTCGCGCATCTTGCGATGCGCCGCATAGTCGGCGCGGATCTGCTCTTCAACCGGCGCCCAAAGTTTTTCCTGCTCTTCGTTGAGTTGCAGCGCCGTCTTGGCCATCGCGATGCGCCCATCCTCAAGTCGCGCCTTCGTCTCCGGTGACGGGCCCTTCCATTCCTTCTTAGACTCGGCCGGCTCCTGCTCGGCCTGCTGCGCCACAACGATCGTGGCCGGAATGGCCGCAACCAACAGGGTGACGGCCACCGCACGTGACAAATAATTCATGAATCTCTCCTGATCTGCTCCAAGCAACGACGGTCAAAGGGTCCCGCCGCCGTTGGTTCAGGTAACGCATTACGCGCCCGCGATCCGTCGGCGCAGATGCAATTCTCGCAAAATTTGTTTGCGTTGAACGCCGCTTTAGGATTGCGGGGTCTGGTACGACCAACGCTGAAGGCGTTGCGCCGCCTCAATCATGTCTTCCGTGGTCCCCGCATATGAGAAGCGAATAAAGCGGTGTCCCTGCTCCGTGTCAAAGTCGATGCCGGGCGTGGTCGCCACGCCTGTCTCCTCAAGCATGGCGCGGGCGAATGCGTGACTATCGTTGGTCATCGAGCTGACGTCACAATAAAGATAGAAGGCACCGTCTGCCGGCGCGAAACTTTTGAAGCCCACCTTCGGAAGTTCCTCCAAAAGCAGCGCGCGGTTTTGGGCATAGACGCGTCGATTGGCTTCCAGCTCGTCCATGCCATCGAAGGCGCCCAGCGCCGCAGCCTGGGCTACAGCCGGCGGCGAGATGTAAAGGTTTTGCGCCAGCCGTTCCAAAACGCGCACGAGTATTTCTGGAACCACCATCCATCCGACTCGCCACCCGGTCATCGAGAAGTACTTGGAAAAGCTATTTATAACGATGACGTCGTCACTATGCGCCAGCGCGGTCTCTGCGGCGCGGGTGAATGTCAGTCCATGATAGATCTCATCAGATATGAACCAGACGCCCTCTTTCCGGCATACGCGCACCAGCTCGGCAAGACGCCCCGTCTCCAACATTGTTCCTGTGGGGTTTGCCGGACTGGCGATGAGCAACCCCTTGATGCCATCTCGATGAACTGCGTCGGCAACTTGGTCCGCGGTTGGCATCCATCCCGTCGCGGAACCTGTCTGAATTGTAACTGGCCTCTGCCCCAGTGTGCTGAGGATATGCCGGTAGCAGGGATAGCCTGGCGAGGGCAGTGCCACCGCTTCGCCGGAGTCAAACAGACCCAGGAACGCCAACACGAAAGCCGCCGAAGACCCGGTCGTGATGATAACGCGCTCTGGATTGATCTGCACGCCATACCAATCTTTGTAGTGGCGCGCGATGCGTGCACGTAGCGACTCGCAGCCCAGTGCCATCGTATAGCCCAGCGTGTCCGATTCCAGCGCGCGTGCCGCTGCCGTGCGCGCGGCTTTTGGCGCGGCCGTGCCGGGTTGGCCCACCTCCATGTGCATAACGCTGTGCCCAGCCGCCTCGTGCGCCAGCGCAGCCCGCATCACGTCCATCACGATAAAACTTGGGATCTGGCTGCGCGCCGAGCCTCCTGCCAGCAGCGACGCCGCCAATGCTGACCGATCGTTCGTATAGCGTTTAGCCATGCTTCTACCTGCAAGCCTCCTCAATCAACGCCGCCGAGAGGGGGTTTCCCCTCCCGTGCCCCATTCTTGCCAGCCTGCGGTGCTCTCCTTGAGGGCAACACTATTGGTGCCTAAATGGCCTGCAGCGGCAATAAGTGCCGCTTATATGTCGGGGAATCGATAGCCGCCAGCCTTGCATTGAAGAGACGGTTGCCCCTAACTCCGGGCTTATGTTTGGCGTCTCAGCCCGTGTCCTGAAACTGGTGCGTTGCAGATGACGAAAAAGACAAACATTATGTCGGCCGGGATGACGGCCAGGTCGCGCACCGCAACGCGTGTAGTGCTCGCCGGTGTGGTTGCACTCACCACTGCTGTGACGGGCACGCAAGCGACTGCGCAAGGGATACCCCTAATCCGAGACTCCGAAATCGAGGAGCTCCTTAGTGACTATGCCAGCCCCATCTTTCGTGCGGCTGGGTTCGGCTCCGATCGCATTAAAGTGCGCATTGTGCAGGACGACAACTTCAACGCTTTCGTAGTTGATGGTCACAACGTCTTCATTCACACCGGCGCGCTCATGAAGGCTAAGTCGCCCAATGAAGTGATCGGTGTTCTCGCACACGAAACCGGTCACATCACCGGCGGCCACATGGCTGCCTTGCGTGCGCGTGTCGCTCAGGACCAGACGCGCGCGCTGCTTGCACAAGTTCTCGGCATCGGACTCATGGTGGCGGGCGGCGTTGCCGGTGGCGACTCCGCAAGTGACCTTGGCGCTGCAGGCCAGGGCGTCATGTACGGCGGCAATCAGGTGATCATGCGTGGGCTCTTAGCTGAGCGCCGTTCGCAGGAGTCTGCTGCCGACCAAGCCGGTCTCCAGTTGCTCAACGCGACGAGGCAATCGGCCCAGGGCATGCTGGAGACTTTCGAGAGCTTCGCGCAGCAGGAATACATCTCCGAAGCGCACAAGACCGCCTTCGCGCGTTCCCACCCGCTCTCCACCGACCGCCTGGCACGCCTGCGAAAGCTCGTGAACAGTAGCCCGTATTTTGATGTGAAGGACCCGCCGCAGCTCCAATTGCGACACGATCTCATGCGCGCGAAGCTGTCGGGCTATTTGGAAAACCCGCAGATCGTGTTTAATCGCTACCCTCCAACCGACAAGACTTTGCCGGCACGATATGCGCGTGCCATCGCACGCTTCTTCCAAGGCGGCCCGGGCGGGCTCGAGGCGGCGCTGGCCGAGGTCGACCGGCTCATCGGCGAACGGCCCAACAATCCATATTTCTTTGAGTTGAAGGGTGATCTCCTCATGCGCTCGGGCAAAATGCGCCAAGCGATCCCCCCCTTACGTCAGGCGCTCAAGCTCAGCCCTGATGCCAGTCTGATGAAGGTTCAGCTCGCAGCGGCACTGCAAGGAGAGAATAGTAAGGCCGCTATCAACGAGTCGGTGACGTTGTTGCAGCGCTCCCTTGTTGGCGACCCGAACGCAAGGGCCTACCGCCTGCTCGCCAACGGCTACTATAAGCAGGGCAAACGGCCGAAGGCCGATGCGATGATCGCGCAGGCATACTTTCAGGAAGGTAACTTGAAACAAGCGCAGATTTTCGCTAAGCGCGCACATTCGCAACTGCGGACGGGAACGCCAGAATGGCTAAAGAATGATGACATCATAAACTTCAAGCCGCGCACGTGAACGTGAACCTCAAGCCGCGTGTCTGATCGCGGAACGTACAATCATGATGCCCTTTCACAACGAAATAATCCTCAAAAGGCCCACTCAATGTCCTCTTCTTCCCCACCGAATTTCCTACGCACGCTGTCTGAGCGCAAAATTATCTTGCTCGCTGCTCCAACACTTCTCGTGCTTGCGGCTCTCTTGGTAATTGGCCGCCAATCCGAGAAAGTACCAGCTCCAGCTCCGGTCGTCGCAGCGGAAGCGGCACAACCTGCAAGCCCGACCGCAGCTGCGAAATCCGGTCAATTCGACGTCAATCAGAAGCAGGCAATCGGACAAATCATCAAAGAGTATCTCGTCAAAAACCCTGAGATCTTTGTCGAGGTGCAGGGCGCGCTAGAAGCTAAGCTCGAGAAGGAGCACGCCGAGAGACTTAAAGTCGCCATCGCAGAAAACGCCGAAAAGATTTTCCGGCAGCCCAATGCTGCCGTTGCCGGCGATCCCGACGGCGACATCACAGTGGTGGAGTTCTTCGATTACAACTGCGGTTACTGCAAGCGCGGTTTAGGTGACGTGGTAAAGCTTGTAGAGTCGGACCCGAAGGTGCGCGTCGTTTTTAAGGATCTGCCCATCTTATCGAAGGGTTCTGAAGAAGCCGCACGCGTCGCGCTCGCCGCAAGGAAGCAGGGCAAGTACTGGGAGCTACACCGTGCCCTGCTTGCAGCGCGAGGCCAGGCAAATGAAGCGTCGGCTTTAAAGCATGCCGAGGAGCTGGGCCTCGATATGGAGCAGCTGAAGGCGGACATGGAGTCGGCCGAAGTGAAAGCCGAAATCGCCCAGTCGGAGATTCTTGCAAAAAAAATGGGGGTTAACGGAACACCTCACTTCCTCGTCGGTGACCGCTCCGTACCGGGGGCGCCGGAGGACCTCTATGAGCAGCTCTCCACCCACGTCAACGAGCTGCGCAAACAAGGTTGTTCTTACTGTTAATCGGCTCAGATCCGGTCGGCGGCTTGGCCTTTCGCAGGTGCGGGAAAGCTGGTACACGAGTGGTCCCATTCCGCTCCCGGAACACGCCAGCGTCCGATGTTTTTGGGCGGCAAAAGGAACCCATGGCGAAGCCGATCTACGTCCTAAACGGACCCAACCTCAATTTGCTGGGAAAGCGCGAGCCCGCCATCTATGGGCACGCGTCGCTCAATGACGTGCGCGCTCGGGCCGAAGAGCGCGCCAAGGCCGTCGGGCTTGCGATTGATTTTCGCCAGTCCAACGACGAGGGCGAGCTCGTTGACTGGGTTCAAGAAGCACGCGAAAAAGCATCCGGCATTATCGTTAATGCCGGCGCCTATTCGCACACCTCGATCGCTCTGCTCGATGCGTTGCAAGCAGCTGAACTGCCAGTCATCGAGGTTCACCTTTCCAATATTTTTCGCCGAGAGACCTATAGGCAGCACTCCTATATTTCGCTGGCGGCAAAGGGCGTAATCTGCGGCCTGGGCCCCAAGGGCTACGAGCTGGCCCTTGAGGCTATGGCGGAGACACTCGCAGATTTAAGCCGTGGCTAGGAAGGGCTCACGGCCGCAGGACGAGCCGCAAAAGAAGGGACAGCAACGCATGACGGCCAAGGACAAGGGCGAGGCTTCCGGCGCCGAGCAGCGGTTGATTCGCGAACTCGCCGAGATATTGGACGACACGGGCCTCAGCGAGATCGAGATCGAGAAGAGCGGGCTTAAGATCCGCGTGGCGCGCGAGCTTACCGTCCAGCCGATGGCGGCTGTGGCGGCTGCACCTGCAGTGGCCGTGCCGCCCCCCGTAGCGGCAATGCCAGCGGCAGGCGCCGATCCGGCCAAGCACCCAGGTGCCGTCAAATCGCCCATGGTCGGCACGGCCTACCGCGGACCCGAACCAGGAGCGGCCCCTTTCGTGGACATTGGTTCGCGCGTTTCGGAAGGCGACACGCTATTAATTATTGAAGCTATGAAGACGATGAACCAGATTCCCGCACCAAACTCGGGCAAGGTCACAGCTATCCTCATCGAAAACGGCCAGCCAGTGGAGTTCGGCGAACCACTCGTCATCATCGAATAGAACCCGCCACCCACGTATCAACGAAACCCGAAATTCATGTTCGACAAGGTCCTGATCGCCAACCGAGGTGAGATTGCACTGCGCATTCAGCGCGCGTGCAAGGAACTCGGCATTGCGACCGTCGCGGTACACTCCACAGCAGACGCGGATGCGATGCATGTACGCCTCGCCGACGAAAGCGTGTGCATAGGCCCGCCGTCCGCCACTGAAAGCTATCTGAATATTCCCCGCCTGCTGTCTGCCTGCGAGATCACCGGCGCCGACGCGGTGCATCCCGGTTACGGATTCCTGTCGGAGAACGCCCGCTTCGCCGAGATCCTGGAGGACCACCAGATCACCTTTATCGGCCCGACCTCGGATCACATCCGCGTCATGGGCGACAAGATCCAGGCCAAGAAAACCGCCAAGGAACTTGGCATCCCTGTGGTCCCTGGTTCGGACGGCGCGGTGGCGAGCGAACCCGAAGCGATGAAGATCGCTAAGGCCATGGGCTTCCCCGTATTGATCAAGGCCACTGCGGGTGGTGGCGGTCGCGGCATGAAGGTCGCCCATACGGCGGCCGACTTAGGACTTGCACTTTCGACCGCGCGCGCGGAAGCCAAGGCCGCGTTCGGCAACGATGCCGTCTACATCGAAAAGTATCTCACCAAGCCTCGCCACATCGAAATTCAGGTGTTCGGCGACGGGCACGGCAACGCCATTCATCTGGGCGAGCGCGACTGCTCCTTGCAACGCCGCCATCAGAAGCTTTGGGAAGAAGCGCCCTCACCGGCACTCAACGCTGAGACGCGAGCAAAAATCGGCGAGACGGTTGCGGTAGCCATGCGCAAGTTAGGCTATCGCGGCGCAGGCACAGTCGAATTCCTTTATGAGGACGGCGAGTTCTACTTTATCGAGATGAACACGCGCCTTCAGGTCGAACATCCCGTAACAGAAGCCATCACCGGCATTGATCTCGTTTTGGAGCAGATCCGCGTCGCCTCCGGCGCACAGCTCGTGCACCAGCAAAAGGACATTTCCTTTTCAGGTCATGCCATCGAATGCCGCATCAACGCAGAGAATGCGCGCACCTTCCGCCCCTCGCCGGGCCAGATCACCTACTGGCATCCTCCCGGCGGGCTCGGCGTGCGCGTCGATTCCGGCGTTTACCAGGGCTATCGCATCCCCCCCTACTACGACAGCCTAATTGGTAAGCTGATCGTGCACGGTAAGACGCGCAACGAATGTCTGATGCGACTAAAGCGGGCCTTGTCAGAATTCGTGATTGACGGAATCGAGACGACGATCCCATTGTTCATCGACTTGATGCTGCAGCCCGATATTGTCAATGGACTTTATGACATTCACTGGCTCGAAAAATATATCGCGAAATCATAGATTCTATAGCAAGCGAGGTGCCAGGAAACTCTGTCTTGCTTATTCTACCACCGTGCAACGGAGTGTATGCTAGCCTCGAACAGAGACAAAGGTTAGAGTCCACCGTTACATGGCTTCGCGCGACGACATCGTTATAGAGATTACGCCGCAGGTCCTGTTGAAGGCCTACACGTGCGGCATCTTTCCCATGGCCGAAAGTGCCGACGACCCCGCGCTCTATTGGATCGAGCCGCAACACCGCGGCATTCTCCCGCTCAATGCTGTCCATATTCCACGCCGCTTGGCGCGCTCGCTTCGCACAAGCCCTTTCTCGGTTAAGGTCGACACAGATATCGAAGCGGTGATCGATGGCTGTGCTGCATCACACCCTGGCCGGCGCTCCACATGGATCAATGAACGCATCCGCATTCTCTACCGGCAGCTGTTCGAGCTGGGCCATTGTCACACAGTCGAAATTTGGGACGGCGAAAAAATTGTCGGCGGCCTCTACGGTGTCGCCCTCAATGGAGCCTTCTTCGGCGAGAGCATGTTCTCGCGCACACGCGATGCCTCAAAGATCGCGCTGGTCTATCTGGCCGCTCGACTGGCCCAAGGCGGCTTTATTTTACTCGACACGCAGTTCGTTACCGACCACTTGCGCCAGTTCGGCACGGTGGAGGTGAACCGCGACGAGTTCCACAGTCTACTTGAGCATGCGCTCAAGGTGGACGCAGATTTCCACGCACTACCCGAAGATGCGAGCGCCGATGACGTGCTCGCCGTCCTTGAATCGGTATCTTCGCGATCTACCTAATCTTTTTGTGTGCTGCGACGTCGCACCCTACTCGGCTGTTCCCGAGGGAACAAACCGCGCGCTTGACTGCCCTCAGTTTGCTCATCGAGAGCGGTTCAACCCGGCCGTCCTCTGACTGCGCGCACCGGTCGCGCGCAACGCGGCGAGCATAAGGAGCACTCACCATGCACACGGCCCTCAGTAGCACACTCATAGTTGGCGCGACCACCCTATTTGCCTTAATTGGCACGGCCCAGGCCGCCGATTTCTATAACGGCGGCTACGCATCTCCTCGCTCTTATCTCAACGAAAACCTCAACGGCACCTCCCGTGCGAAAAGCATTAGAGGATATGGCAACATAAGAACCTCCGTTCGCCGCCTAGTGAGCGGCATCCTCAAAGACGCCGGCGTGAGGTCTGCGACAAGAAGGTAAATTGTTGCCTCCCCTGTTCCCGAGGGAACAGCACAAATCACGCCACATGGTTACCAATGTAACTTGTGAGGCGCCGGACCGACCCAACAGGCGCATTCGCAAAACGAAAGATCAGCAGCAGAAGGACCCAGACCTTCACGTTCGGTTTCATACGACTCAACGTCACTCCCGTTCCCGGCCGGGCCTACCACCCCCGTCCCCGTCCCCCCGGACCCGGCCGGCACACTGCCCTCCAGCCTTCGCGCTGGAGGGTTTTTTTGTGCGCGCAGCTGGACCGCGGCGAGGCGTCCCGGCAGATCGCCTTGGTCTGCCTTGCGTCCTTCCCGGACAGTCATTTGCAGTGCCCCGCCTTGGCGTACGCCCGGCGTTTTTTTCTCTGCCTGTAACCCAGGAAACAGCGGCGCCTGCCCGACCCTGGCACGATCTCCCCATCGAGAGCACGACGGGCCCCACGCTCCCTAATCGCTCTCCCCCGAATTCGACACTCCTGATTGCACTTGTCGCCACTTACCTCCTCCCCCACTGGCCCCTCGGTTTTCCTCCCCGAGGGGCTTTTTCTTTGCGCAACCCGCCGTGGCTTGCAGCGAGTACTACTCAATCCATCATCTCGGCATTCATGCGGAGCATGACTTCGTCATGACGACCGGAATGAGGTCCTTGATTGAACAAACTGATTGCCCACTCACTCCCACTCAATGGTCCCGGGCGGCTTTGAGGTAATGTCATAGACGACGCGATTGATACCCTTCACCTCGTTGATGATGCGCGTCGCCGTCCCGCCCAAAAACTCGTGTGAGAAATCGTAGTAATCGGCGGTCATGCCATCAGTCGACGTCACCGCGCGCAGCGCGCACACGTAGTCGTACGTGCGCGAATCCCCCATCACGCCCACGGTGCGAACGGGAAGCAGCACCGCGAACGCCTGCCAGATCTCATCGTAAAGCCCCGCATTGCGTATCTCGTCGAGATAGATGGCATCGGCCTTGCACAGAATGTCGAGCTTTTCTTCCGATACTTCACCAGGCACACGGATTGCTAAGCCTGGCCCCGGGAACGGGTGGCGACTGATGAAGCTTTCGGGCAAGCCCAGCTCACGGCCGAGCGCGCGCACCTCATCTTTGAAAAGCTCGCGTAATGGTTCCACCAGCTTCAAGTTCATGCGCTCGGGCAAACCGCCCACGTTGTGGTGTGACTTGATGGTGACTGAAGGACCGCCGGTAAACGACACGCTCTCGATCACATCTGGATAGAGCGTACCTTGAGCTAGAAATTCAGCACCGCCGAGTTTGTGCGCTTCCTCGTCAAACACGTCGATGAACAATCCGCCGATGGTCTTACGCTTTGCTTCGGGATCGCCGACACCGGCAAGCGCCGTTAGGAACCGTTCGCGCGCATCAACGTGAACCAGCGGGATGTTGTAGTGCCCTCGGAATAACTCGACGACCTCTTTCGCCTCGTTCTGGCGCAACAGACCGTGGTCGACAAAAATGCACGTGAGCTGTTCGCCGATGGCCTCGTGGATCAAAACCGAGGCCACCGCGGAATCGACGCCGCCCGACAGCCCTGAGATGACACGGCCCTTCCCAACCTGTGCGCGGATTTTTTCCACCTCGCTGGAGTGAAAGTGCGCCATGGTCCAGTCGCCAGCCAGCCCGGCGATCTTGTGCACGAAATTCGAAATCAAGTCTGCGCCGCGCGGCGTGTGCACCACCTCGGGGTGAAACTGCACGCCGTAGAAATGGCGCGTCTCATCCGCGATGGCTGCGAACGGCGCTCCCTTCGATACGCCCACCGCCTTGAAGCCCTCGGGCAGCTTGGTCACGAGATCGCCGTGGCTCATCCAGACCTGGTCGCGCGTGCCCGTCGGCCACACGCCGTCGAACAGCCGGCAATCATCAACGATCTCTAGCTCCGCCCTACCAAACTCGCGGTGATGCCCTGCCTCGACGCCGCCGCCGAGTTGGGCGACCATAGCCTGCTCGCCATAGCAGATGCCAAGCACGGGCAAACCGGCCGTCCACACCCAGTCGGGCGGCAGCGGCGTTCCCGCCTCGGTCACACTTTGCGGTCCGCCAGAAAGGATCAATGCCTTCGGCTTCAGCCGTTCCAGCGCATCGTGCGCATGGTTGATGGGCACAATCTCCGAATAGACGCCTGCTTCGCGCACGCGCCGTGCAATCAGCTGCGTCACCTGGCTGCCGAAATCGATGATGAGGACGGTGTCGGTCATAGGGTTAAGCGTCCCTGATGGGAATGCCCTGGAATAGGCCCCTTGGCACGATTCTTATGAAATGTCGCTAGCAGCTTCCCGGCCCAAACCGAGCTTCTTGCGATCGACGAGCCTCGCCTTATAGCGATGACCGCCGGAACTTGGGAGTCGCGGGGATGGGAAACACGGCGCGATACCTGTTCAGGCCACCACGATGCCCATCGAAATCAGCGTGCTTGCGGTCCAGAAGCCAACATAAAACATGAGCCAGTAGCTCGCGTAGTACGACGTCAGCGCCGCGACGATGTAAAGGGTTGCCGCCTTCCACAATGGCATTTTCCAGAAACGCCGATGTATGGCGACGAAATATGCCCATAACAGCAACGCAAGCACGACGGACGCGATCGCCGATACTGAGAGCGATTGCTCAGCCGGCATATTTTCGAATGAGGAGATACCGGTGCCGCCAAATATGCGGCGCACGACGAACTCGTAAACGGCATAGAGCGGCATGATGAAGCCGAACGCCAGACAGTACAGCTTGAAGTAAGAGCTAAACGTGCGCCTCTCTTTAGCAAAGTACCTGAACAGCGAAAAGCCTAAGAGGAAAGTGATGAGCGCGCCGACGTACACGCCGACCTGCGCAAGGATCTTTACGAGCACCTGAAGGCTTGGGCTCATATCAGCGTTCGCAGTGCCCGCTTGGATGAGGATCGGGATAAACAGCGCGCAAAAGATGGTGATGCCTGCCAGCAAGAACGAGCCATGTTGCCGGTAGGTCGGGTCCTCGGTCAGACGCACTGTTTGGCAAACCGGAGATTTCAAAATGCGCAAATAGGTCGCTGGAAAGCTTTGGCGGACGCCGCTCGATACCGCGCCGAACAGGCCCAACGCATCTGCACGCAGATCAGCGCCGCACGCGCTGCAAAAATTACCGCTCGCAACGGCCCCGCAGTCACCACAAGCGGTTGCGAAATTCGGTTCGGCTTGCGCCGCAGTGCTTGCTGTCCACGATGTCATGGCTGTCCCCCTGCCGGCGCAAAACAACCAAGGCCCCCTCACCCAATGGCTGTGACTCAACCGTTGAGACGCCAGAGCTCAAAGTTCAACGCCGCCGCATAAGTGATCCACAGAAGATAGGGAATGAACAGCAGTGATGCCGATCGCCGTATCGGCCATGCCACAATAATGAAGGCGAGAATGGCGACCCACAATGCGGTAATATCAAACAGCGCGTGCGTGATCATCTTCTGCCCGAACATGATCCAGGACCAGGCCCCGTTGAGCGCGAGCTGCACAAACCATATCCCGAGCGCCAGCCCCAGTCCTTGCGCGCGCCACACAATCCAGCCCGCAAACGCAATCATTAGGTAGAGCACAGCCCACGCCGGGCCAAATACCCAGTCGGGCGGTGTCCATGCCGGTTTGTTCAAGAGCTCGTAGAAGGGGCCTGGCGTAAACTGTCTGCCAAACAGCGCCACGGCGCCAACGAGGACCAGAAAAAAGATAAGAGCGGTGTATTTCTTCACGGTGCAGCCTCGATTTTTGGTGCGGCGTAAGCCGTCTTGGTAATGACACTGCTGCCATGGCCAATTGCCACCGCGCAAGAGGCATCGTGCGGTTTTCCGCTCGCCGTTGCGCGTCGATCCTCAATCGCTGCCGCAACGCAGGCGCGCGATGAAAAAACCATCCGCGCCGTGGCAAGCCGGTGTCAGTTGCAGGGTATCATCGCGCCCGTCAGCCGAGCTTGGCGGCTCGCTGCCGAGGTGTTCCTTCCAAGACTGAGCATAAGGCTCAACTGAGAAGCCGGGGTGCTCTGTCAGGAACGCGGCCACCTGATCGGCGTTCTCCTCCGACAGAACCGAGCACGTCACGTAGACAAGACAGCCGCCGGGCTTTGTGAGACTGGCTCCCAGCGCTAGCACCTGCTTCTGTTCGGCTTGGCGTTCACCAATGTTATCGGGCTTCAAGCGCCACTTGGAATCGGGCTTGCGCCGCCACGTCCCCGATCCCGTGCAGGGTGCATCTATCAATACGACATCAAAGCGCGGGCCAAGCGCTGCGAGCGCGGCTTCGTCGCCCGCCTCCATCACCTGCACGTTGCGCGCGCCTGCCCGCCGCAAACGCTCGAATATCGGCCGCAACTGACGCTTATCGGCATCGTAAGCATAGATCTGACCCGTGTTCTGCATGGCAGCAGCGAGCGCCAGCGTCTTGCCGCCCGCGCCAGCACACAGATCGAGCACCTGCATCTTGGGCCCTGCGCCCGCCAACAACGCAGCGATCTGCGAACCCTCGTCCTGCACCTCAAACCAACCCTTGCCGTGTGCCGCCTCGGCTTCGACGTGGGGTGCGCGCCCTGCACCCTCTGGCGGGGCAACGCGCACGCCAACCGGCGACAAGGGCGTAGGCTCGACCGAAAACTGCGCCAGCGCCTTCAAGACTTTCTCCCGCGTTGCCTTCAGCGTGTTGACGCGTAGGTCGACTGACGCGCGCGCGCTCAACGCTGCGCCCTCCTGGCCCGCACGCGACCCAAACACCCGCTCAAGCGATGGCGCTAACCATTCGGGAAAGTCTCCCGCAATATAGGCCGGCGTCCTCTCTGGTAGCTCGCGCGCCAGCGCCGCCTGTTCGGCTTCGCTCAGCGCCGCAATCGCATACGTCGAGCCATCCGCCGCGGCCGCGACCTCTTCCGGCGCCATCGCAAACGCACGGCAAACTGCACCCAGCACAAGCGCCCTTGGCGTATCCGATCCCATCCTTGCGGAAATCGAGTTGCGACGGCGCAGTGCGTCATAAACCAGCGTGCCGATTGCTGCGCGGTCGCCGGAGCCGGCAAAGCGATGGCCTTTGCCCCAGTCGGACAGCGCCGAGGCCGCCGGGCGATGACGCACCAGTATATCTTCGAGAATGTCTTCGCCCGCTTTAAGCCTTGCACCGGTGCGCATGGGCTAGGGCCACCCGAAAAGAATGCGTATTGCGAAGATCACCCACATCGCGCCTAAGATGGTCACGCCCGTCAGCATGGCATAGAAGCGCATTTTGACGTTGTTTGACCCGGTGTGAATGTAGGCGTGCACCAGTCGCGTCGCCACGAATGCCCACGTTAGCGTCACAAACACTACGCCGGCCAACCGCGTCGTCAGCGCCAGCGCGATCACCACATAAAACAGAATCGGGGTCTCAAGCTGGTTTTGGAAGCAATTGCCGATCTGCGTTGCGCGCTTGGGCCACACGGGCTCGCGCAAGGAGACGTCGGAAAATTTCACCTCCCCGCTTTTGATCGCCGCCACACGATGGCTCCACATCCATGACATCAGCACAAACGTGAGCGTGACCTGCACGAACACTGGAATCAGCAAGCTTGCGACTGACATGCGGCTCTATCCTCCTTGGCTGCGAAGTCGGCGACGGCGCGTTACTGCAGGCTCACGCGCGGCCGGGATAGTTGGGGGTTTCGCGCGTGATCAGCACGCCGTGCGTATGACTTTCGTGCACGGAGGCGGACGACACACGCACGAACGTCGCCTTCTCCTGCAATTCGGCCAATGTGCGCGCACCCAGATACCCCATGCCCGCACGCAAACCGCCCAGCAACTGATGCACAACCGCGTCGGCCGGCCCCTTATAGGCCACCTGCCCCTCGATGCCCTCCGGCACCAGCTTCAGCGTATCCTTCACCTCTTGCTGGAAGTAGCGGTCCGCTGAGCCGCGCGCCATGGCGCCAATCGAGCCCATGCCGCGATACGCCTTATAGGTGCGCCCCTGATAGAGATAGGTCTCGCCGGGCGCCTCATCGGTGCCCGCCAATAGCGAGCCGATCATCACGCACGATGCCCCGGCCGCGATCGCCTTGGGGATATCGCCGGAATAGCGAATGCCGCCGTCGGCGATAATGGGCACACCGTGCTTGGCCGCCTCGTTCGCGCATTCCATGACGGCTGTTAACTGCGGCACGCCCACACCGGCAACAATACGCGTGGTGCAAATCGACCCCGGCCCAATCCCCACCTTCACCGCGTCCGCGCCGCAATCGATGAGCGCCTTGGTCGCCTCTCCCGTCGCAACGTTGCCGGCAATCACCTGCACCCGGTTCGACTGCTTCTTGATGCGCGACACCGCCTCCAGCACCCGGCTCGAATGCCCATGCGCGGTATCGACCACGATCAGATCGCAACCCGCCGCCATCAACAGCTCGGTGCGCTCAAACCCCTCCTCGCCCACCGTCGTCGCCGCCGCCACGCGCAAGCGGCCTTCCCCATCCTTGCACGCGTGCGGGTGCTTGCGCGCCTTCTCGATGTCCTTCACCGTGATGAGCCCAACGCAGTGGAACCCCTCATCCACCACCACAAGCTTTTCGATGCGGTGCTGGTGCAGGAGCCGGCGCGCGTCCTCTTGGCTGACGTCGCGCGGCACCGTGACCAGCTTCTCCTTGGTCATCAGCTCGGAGACCGGCTGCGCCTCGTTGGTGGCAAAGCGCACGTCGCGGTTGGTGATAATGCCGACAAGCCGCCCCTTGCTAGCGCCGTTATGCGGCGGCTCGACCACGGGAATGCCGGAGATCTCATTATCGACCATGAGTTGCAGCGCCTCGCGCAGCGTGGCCGTCGGGTAGATCGTCACGGGATTGAGGACAATGCCGGATTCGTACTTCTTCACCTGCGCCACATGGCGAGCCTGCTCCTGCGGCTCCAGGTTACGGTGGATGACGCCGACCCCGCCGGCCTGCGCAATGGCGATGGCCAGGCGGGCCTCCGTCACCGTGTCCATGGCAGACGAGACGATGGGAATATTGAGCTTGATCGACTTGGTGATGTGCGTAGAGACGTCGGCATCGCCGGGCATGACGGACGAGGCCGCGGGCACCAGCAGGACGTCATCGAAGGTCAGGGCTAGCCCAGCATTCTTAACGGTCGGGCTTTGGGCCATGCAAGCGGTCTCCTAAGGGCTGGGGCGACAATGTTCTCTGGGCCCAGCGGGAACGTTGTCGGCAGCCCTATACCACCTGAGTCGGGGAGATGGAAGGTGGGGGGATAGGTCGGCGGCTTGCCTAATGCCTTCATGGAGCGGGATTTGGCGGACGCAGGCGACTTCCTGCGCAACAGCGCACGCCATTGGTCAGTCTACGACTGCTTCACGCAGTGGAACTTTAACAACCGACGCATCGAGGCCGGCACCCTCTACCTGTCCTATTACGACCTTCTCGACACGATTTATTGAGCGGTGCGGATCTGGTGCTTATCCTTCGTAAGCGGCTCATTGGGCAGTCTGCCACAGAGAGCGGCCATTAGGCCCAAGGTGCAAACGCTTGTGCCGCGGTCAATGGGCGTGGTCGGCACTGTATATTGTGAGATCCCGTGCTTGCGGCACACCTCCGCCATCGGCCGCCCAGCCTCCTGCTCGCGCAGGATCGCGATGATCTGTTCCTCAGAAAACCTGCTCTTACGCATCGTCCGTCTCCACTCCGGAGTGACGGACTCTACCCAAATCCGGAGGAGATCGAGGGGCTCGGGTCACGATGCTACGCCGCGAATTTTCCTCGAAGTTCCCCTCATAACCATTGCCGGACGATCGCCAAGCGACATTTGCACGTCCGCTCTTAGGCTGAGTACGTACGTTCCCAACAAACCTTATCCCCCCTCCTCTTAACACCCTTAAACTCCCGCCGCCCATTCCTTTAGACCGGGAGTGCAGACGTGCGCTGGCGGACTGTACGGAATGGGCCGGCGCAACAGGCATGGGGGACATAAGCTTCCCCCTCGTCAGTGCTGCCGCCGGCGCAAAAATGCCGGCGACCCCCCGGGGCAGGGATGCAACCTGAGGAATGGCGGCGGACAAACCGTTGCGCTGCGTGGGGCGGCGAAGGCCGCATCCGCAACAACCAAAGAGATGGGCCGGACCCGCCCCGCTCCCCGTTTTCTCACTCCTCGGGCTGAAACGCCGCGAGGTGCACGCGCTCACCTATTCAGCAGCGTCATACCGCTGAAGAGCGGGATCCACGCAAGTGTCCGCTTGCGCTAGTTCTGCGACGTGGCATTTCTGGCCTACTTGCGGAGATCCCGGCCTGCGCCGGGATGACACATCGAGCGCACCGGTTCGCCTCTTTCCTGTTGGCGTTGATGCAGATCAATCCTTTTGCCGGGAGCGCGACGTTAGACTGTGTTGCCCCCAGTTGGGCAAGAGGGTGCGGTCTAACATCGAGTTGGGGGGGCCGATTTCTTGCCTTCGACAGCAGGAGGAAGAGTCATCTATGCGCATTCTGACCACGATCGCAGCATTGGCGTTGATCGCAGCTCCGAAGATCGCCCGTGCCGTGGAACTCGGTGATCCGCAGCAGGGCCTCACCTACGCAAAACAAGTTTGCGCGGAGTGCCATGCGGTTGATGCGGGTGATGAACTTTCACCGAACCCGGACGCACCGAGTTTTGAGGATGTGGCCAACACGCCGGGCATGACCGCCCGGGCGCTTGTCGTGTGGTTGCAAAGCCCCCATCCAACGATGCCCAATATCATGATCCCTGCCGGCGACACCGATAATATCGTCGCCTACATCACCAGCTTGCGTGCGAAGGAGTGAGCGCCCTGCTTGCGGAATCCTGACTGGTCGCCGCCTTGAGAAGTGCTTTGGCGATGCAGATATGACTGTGTAGGAGGCACAATGAAGGCGGCAAAAGATTTGATAGAGATTACCAGCCGTTCGCCTGCAATGTGGGAGGCAACTTGAGATGTCATCGGCGGCTGGTCTTGAGGGACCGAGCATCCGCTGAGAAGGAGGCATCATGATCAACCGAGCGATCTCAGACATTATCAAACAGCAAAAGCTGCTTGTTCTGGCCGCGCACGAGACGGTGCAGCAGGCTTGCAATTGCATGTGGGAGGGTCGCGCCGGCTCCGTGCTAGTGGTTGACGATCAGCAGCGCTTGAGTGGCATCTTCACCGGCCGCGACGCTGTGCGTGCGCTTGCCGAAGGAAAGGATGCCGCTGTTACGGCGCTAGAGCAGGCGATGACGGCGAACCCCACCACGGTCGCGCCCGAGAGCCGCGCAATTGACGCGCTGCGGGCGATGAATGATGGCGGCTTCCGTCATCTACCGGTCGTCGAGAGCGGCAGGATTTGCGGCATTG
>CAZURR010000002.1:0-41933 GCA_964622715.1 uncultured Hyphomicrobium sp.
CGGAAAGGTTTGGCTGGGGCGGGAGGGTTCGAACCTCCGAATGGCGGATTCAAAGCCCGCTGCCTTACCACTTGGCTACGCCCCAATGGCCCCTCGGTCGGGGCGGCCCGCACCCATATAGTCGGTCGACCTCAGGTGAGCAATCCCGGCAAGATGGCGACCCAATATACCTGACTGGAAGTTCAAATACTCCCCTGGCGACGCCACTGCGACCCTACCCGGCCTGTGCTTGCGGGCACTCTCCTTGAGAGCTATAAAGCCGCCCTCGTCCAACACAATCCGCTTAATGCCGTGTTTGGGCGCTGTCCCATCGGGCTGACGGTCGGGCGGAGCGTAGCGCAGCCTGGTAGCGCACTTGCTTCGGGAGCAAGGGGTCGGGAGTTCGAATCTCCCCGCTCCGACCATTTCTCCGGATGGGCCATCTGCGCCTTATCCTGTCTTGCTCCTCTGCCCTTATTGAGTGTGCTAGACGCCGCTGATTTGCGCTCCAGAAAGTGATTTGATGCGCCGCCGACAGTAAGCCCTGCTCGACGGTTTGCCTCCGCGCCAACGTCCTACAATTGCTTACAAGTCTTTGAATTGACCTGGGGCGCCGGACGAACTGGGTGGGACACGAACGATGCCGGCGGCGCCAGCGTCTCATATGAGCATTATTCACCGGACAGACCCGATTGTTTGATTGCTGACAATGTGTTTGTTTAAAGGACGGCCGACGCGCTTCTGGCGGCCGGTTAACGTTTCGCGGTGTGGGGACAGTCTATGCGTCACGCGTCCAAGTTCTCTACCCGCCATCTCTATCTTCAAGTGCGCGACGCGCTGGCCCAGGAGATTGCAAAGGGCGCACGCAAAGCCGGCGCACCGCTGCCCAACGAGATCGACCTATCGCGCGAATTCGGCGTAAGCATAGGCACGATGCGCAAGGCGCTCGAGGTTTTGGCGAGGGAGAAGCTCATATCGCGGCAGCCAGGACGCGGAACGCTCGTTTGCGAGCCGCTCAGCACCCAAGCATCGACGAGGTTCGACAGCTTATTGAGCCAATCGGGCGAAACCCTCACCGGAGAGACCCGCTATATTGAAATATTTGAAGCCTCACCTGACGCTGTCGAGCAGGAAGAGCTCAGATTGCGTTCCAGCGAAGCCATTCTCGTGATCAAAAGAACGCTCGGCGACGGGGACCGGCCTGTCGTCTATGAGAAGATTTCGCTTCCCGCGGGCCGTTTCCCCACCTTCGACGTCACCGCCATGGCAAAGTCCTATCGGATCTCAACAATTGCCGACCAGTGCGGCATACATCTGCTCGGCGGGAAGGAGAAAATAGACATAAGCACGGCGGATCGCGAGGTTGCCACGCGTCTTGGCATCGAGGAGGGAACACCGGTTTTACACATCTCCCGCGTGATGTTCGGCTCGAACGAGCTGCCGCTGGAGCGGCGCGTTGCCCATTGCCGGGTCGAGGCCGTGCAATATGTTGCCAGAATGATCTGAACCGGTGAATCAAGCCCCAGGTTCAGCATCGGGACAGGCATCTAAGACAACACGATAGGCCTTTTGTGGCTTGGCTCACGTCTTCTCCCCTCGCCTCGCGAAAAGCGAACCCCTATAAGATTCTCGGTCATGAGCGAAAACCTCAAACTCAAGACAGATATGGAATTCGCCTACGGCGTGCCCAGCCCCATGGCACCCGGCGTCTCTCGGCTCGTTGCCAATAACGCGAGCAAGCTTACCTTCAAGGGCACGAACACGTACCTCGTCGGATCGACGTCGCTGGCCGTGATTGACCCGGGGCCCGAGGATGCCGAACACACAGACGCAATCCTCATGGCTGCTCAAGGGCGCTCCATCACCCACATCGTTATCACCCACGCGCATCGCGATCACGTGGAGGGGGTGGCCGCCCTAAAAGCGGCCACTGGTGCCAAGATATTTGCGTTCGGCCGCGCTCAGGACGCCAACGACACAGACGATGCCCGTGATACTGATTCAGAATTCACAGATCACCAATTTGCTCCTGACGTCGGCTTGGCCGATGGCGATCGTATCGCAGGCGAGGATTGGGAACTTATGGCCCTCCATACCCCCGGCCACTCGCCCGATCATCTCTGCTTTGCACTGACCGGCCGCGACGTCGTCTTCTCTGGCGATCACGTGATGGCTTGGAACACCTCCGTCATCGCGCCACCGGAGGGGCGCATGTCCGATTACCTGCGCTCGCTAGAGAAGCTGCTTGAGCGCAACGATAACGTCTTCTTACCCGGACACGGCGGACGGGTTACAGCCCCTCGGCGCACGGTCAAAGCCTACCTGTTGCATAGGCGTTGGCGCGAGCAAGCGATCCTCGATGCCGTCCGGCTAGGAACGAACACGATCCGAAAGCTGGTGCCCGTGATCTATCGTGATCTTGACAATGACGTCGTTGGAGCCGCGACGCTGTCACTGCGCGCCCACGTTGAGCACCTGGTCGAGAAAGGCCTTATCGCCTGCGACGACGTCGCGAACGTCGACTGCGCCGTCGTCTCTTCTTCACCTTAGTCACTTCTTCCGCCTTGGTGTCGGCGACCTTCTCCTTCCGCGTCGGCACCACTGATTCCAATCGCGTAATGATCTCCTTCAGGATCAGGCGCGTGCGATCCGCATTGCGTCCAAAGTCGTGCGCACCATAGCGGGACGCCGATCGCACATCGATGCGCGCATCATTGGCATCACCCGTGACGCGAATGACGACATCGTCATAGAAGCCGAGGATTAGTGTGCGATCCACGACTTCCAGGACACCGGGCTTGCCTGTTTCAAGGTTCGGCGCCTCTTGACGCACAACTTCCATTTCTAAGCGGCGCACGGCATCAGTGGCCAACTCATATGCCTCTTCGCTCGACCGGTTGATCTTGATCGGCTTGATGTCGGGATAGGCTGCCGCCTGCATGAGCGCAAAACGCTCGCCAGGATATTCGGTGCTGTTGGCGCTCGGCCCGCGCGCCTTTGCCAGTATGACAAATGGCGGTGGCGTGATGGCGTCCGTCGTCACGTCATTGATCTTGGGGAGTTGTTCATAGTCAGGCAGAAAAACCATTGGCCACAACAGCAGGCCCAGGCTGACAAGCGTGCCGAAGACGACACGTGACGTACCAGGCCTTCCCGTTCGCCAAATTCCGATCGTCGCAGCAAGCGCGAGCACGAGCGAAAAAGCCGCGCCGGCAAAAGCGACATAGGCCAGATTGAGCGCTTCGGGTGTCGGCAACCCAAACAGACGGTGCAAGAATGCCGCGGTGATCAAAAGCATCACCGAAAACACGGCAATCCGGCTCGTCCAGCGGGAAAAAATAGACGGCCCCAGTTGGCGAATAGGTCTCATAAGCTAGCGCACCCCAAAGCTAGGACCCGGATTTGCATGCACGTGCGTGCGCTGTCGTCATAGATATCATTCTGCTCGCCGTCCATTTTCTACCGCTGCGCTACCAGCATTGCGACGGCCCGTAGAATAGCGGAGAATCGGAGCGAAAATAGGGGATACCCCCAGAAAGGCTCAAGTCGCTATGACGGTTCGATCCAAGTCCAGTTTACGCGACGTCGAGGCGGTCCTTCATCCCACGACTGATCTGGCAGCCCACCGCCTGGCGGGGGGCCTCATCATCGAGCGCGGCGAGGGCATTTACGTCTACGACCGCGACGGGAAGCGTTACATTGAGGGCCTCGCAGGCCTGTGGTGCAACGCCTTGGGCCACGGCAACGCCGAGCTGATCCAAGCTGCGAGGGACCAGATGAGTAGGCTGTCGTTCGCGCACCTTTTTGGTGGGCGCAGCCACGAGCCGGCGATCGCACTTGCGGAGAAGATCAAGGACCTGTCACCGGCGCCGGCCTCTAAAGTGTTCTTCACCAATTCGGGCGCAGAGACGAACGACACACAGATCAAGCTACAATGGCACTTCAACAATGCGCGCGGGCGGCCCCAGAAGAAGAAAATCATCTCGCGCCACGGCGCCTATCATGGCAGCACGGTTGCAACCGCTAGTATCTCGGGATTGCCGG
Organism: uncultured Hyphomicrobium sp.; assembly: GCA_964622715.1. GTDB lineage: Bacteria > Pseudomonadota > Alphaproteobacteria > Rhizobiales > Hyphomicrobiaceae > Hyphomicrobium_A. The sequence continues at coordinate 4,024 of CAZURR010000002.1, forward strand.
CGTACCACCGGGGTTTCGATTTTCCCATGGTGCGCGTGTTATTGGCCGAGTGTCCGCATACTTGGCGTGGTGCCGAAGCTGGTGAATCAGAAGAGGACTATGCCAAGCGACTAGCACAGAATCTTGAGGATCTTATCGTTGCGGAAGATCCCGAGACGATCGCAGCCTTCATTGCCGAGCCCGTAATAGGCGTTGGGGGCGTTTACGTGCCGCCATCGACCTACTTCGAAAAGGTGCAAGCCGTGCTTGCCCGGTATGACATTGCCTTCATCGCAGATGAGGTCATCACCGGATTCGGGCGGCTGGGCACCCTTTTTGGTTCAGAGCATTTCAGCATTCGCCCTGATACGATCAGCATGGCGAAGGCGATCTCGTCGGCCTATGTGCCAATCGGAGCGCTCACCGTCCCCGAACCGGTCTATGAGGCCCTTGTTTCCGAAAGCGGGAAGATTGGGCTCTTCGGCCATGGCCACACCTACTCCGGACACCCCTTGGCCTGCGCGGTCGCGTTGAAAACCATCGAGATTTACGAGCGTGACGATATCGTTGGGCACGTACGCCGCGTCGCACCGGTATTCCAGGCACGCTTCAATGCGCTCCAGGAGCATCCTCTTGTCGGCGAGGCGCGCGGGCTGGGCCTTATGGGCGCGGTTGAGATCGTCAAGGACAAGGCCACCAAGCAAAGCTTTGAGCCAGCGCTGGGATTTGGCGCCAAAGCAGTGGCATTCGCCGAAGCCGAAGGGCTTTTGTGCCGTGCTGTCGGCAGCGATAGTGTTGCACTGTGCCCACACCTCATTATCACCGAGGCACAAATACATGAGATGTTTGATCGTCTCGCCAAAGCGCTCAAGCGCACACGTGAGTGGGCCAAAGCACAAGGGCACATTGTCTAGCCACGACGGGCGGCAGCAATACAACCATCTAGTTGCAGTGCCGATCCAGAATGTGCCGCCAGCGCACATAACGGGCTCGGCAAAGGGCTGCGATCTCTGGCAACTGGATTTGGCCGTACACGCGGACCGGGTCGTGTGAAGCTTCGACTTTGGGTCCAATGCATCAAGGGTATAGGCGCGTCCTGCGCCAATCATCGCCCGGCGCTTGGCGGCGAAAGGCGACTCGCTCATGAAGCCGGAAGGCCCCCTCGTGCCAAAACTCAATCTCAAGCGGCGTAATTCTGAAACCGGACCAGTGCGGCGGTCGAGGGATCTTGCCAACTAGGAATTTTCCGGTCTGTAGGGCAACCGCTTTTTCGAGCGCGAACATGCTCTCCAAGGGTCGCGACTGCTGCGAGGCCCAAGCCGCGATCTGCGCGCCACGCGGCCGGGTTGCGAAATAGGCATCAGCTTCGGCAAGCGTCACCTCGGCAATAGGTCCCCGCACGCGCACCTGCCGGCTTAGGCTCTTCCAATAGAAGACCAGCGCGGCTTTTGGGTTTGCAACAAGCTCTTCGCCCTTGGCGCTTTCGCAGTTCGTATAGAAGACAAAGCCACGATCGGACCCACCCGGGGGATCGAATCCTTTCAACAGGACCATACGCGCGTTGGGCAGGCCGGAAGAATCCACTGTTGCCAGCGTCATCGCATTTGGATTTATGGATTCGTGCCGCTCCGCTTCCTCTAGCCAGTCCTTGAACAACGCAAACGGTTCGGCCACGGCGGCGAAATCGCCGGGTGCGGGTCCTTTTAGCTCACCAGACTTGGACTTCATGCTCGTGTCGTCGCTCAACCGTCAGCTCCTCCTCAACCGCAACATTCGCGCAAAGCATATGACGCCGATCTTTAGCGACCATTAACCATGCACGTTCATACTTGGCAGTCTATCACGCCACCCTTGGCGGTTCGTAGCGTCATCAATTGTCGATTGTAGCGTCATGAGTTCGCATTCCTCGCTAGTAACCCTAGTTACAGCTTCCCTCACGGCCTTCGTATTCGTCGCTCTGATTCTTCTGAGCTCCGGTTGTGCCCGTGCAGAAGATCACCAACCCTCTGAGCCGACTGGTGCGTGTCAGGCAAACAAGCAAATTGCGCGTGCGCCCCGCAAGCTCGACGAACGTGACAAAGTGGCCCTGCTGGAACGCCTGCAATATGCCCTTTCCGCGATCGGCGACGGGTCGACGTACGCCTGGCGCCGCTGGCACGGAGGCTTGTCGGCGACGGTGCACCCAACCACTTCCTTTAAGGACGACAGGGGGCAAGTTTGCCGCCACGTTGTAATCTTATTGACCAACGGTAAGCGCGCCAAGACAATCGAGGGCATTGCCTGCCGGCTTCCTAGCGGCCGCTGGCAGCTCGACGGCTAGGCCCGCATCAAGGCCCATATGCCGCGTCCGCTTGTCGAGGACCTCCCCGGCCCGCCCTATGTCTGGACCCGAGGGTGCATTTGTGTAGGATGCGCGCCGAATAGGGGCTTCAAAAGGATGCAGCACTCATGATGGAACCGGCGCCGAGCACAGGGGTTGCCAAGGGCAATCTGATGACCGGCAAGAAGGGCCTCATCATGGGCGTGGCAAACAATCGCTCGATCGCCTGGGGCATCGCCAAGACCGCGGTAGCACAAGGTGCCGAGATCGCCCTCACCTACCAGGGCGAGGCCATAAAGAAGCGCGTGGAACCGTTGGCCGGCGAGCTCGGATCTCAGCTTGTGCTGCCCTGCGACGTGACCGATGCTGCATCAGTTGATGACTTGTTCGCCGAGATTGAGCGCGCCTGGGGTAAGCTCGACTTTCTCGTGCATGCTATCGCCTTCTCCGACAAGGCTGAGCTCGACGGTCGCTACGTCGATACCAGCGAGCAGAACTTCACGCAAACCATGCTGGTCTCCTGCTACTCCCTCACTGCGCTCGCAGCGCGTGCGGAGAAGTTGATGCCGACAGGCGGTTCTATTCTGACGCTTACCTACTACGGCGCAGAGAAGGTGATGCCGCACTACAATGTGATGGGTGTTGCCAAGGCGGCCCTGGAGGCGAGCGTGCGCTACCTCGCCGCCGATCTTGGAAAGGGGGGCATTCGCGTAAACGCCGTTTCAGCCGGCCCCATCAAGACTCTTGCAGCATCAGGTATTTCCGACTTCCGCTATATTCTCAAATGGAACGAGTACAATTCGCCGCTGCGCCGCACCGTAACGATCGAGGACGTGGGCGCTGCTGGTGTCTATTTGTTATCGGATTTGTCGCGCGGGGTGACGGGCGAGGTGCACCACGTCGACGCCGGCTACCATGTACAGGGCATGAAAAACGAAGATGCGCCTGACATCTCCGTGACAAAGGGCGAGGGCGGATGATGCGGCTCAAGCGGGTCTAAGGCAATGCGTGCGGGGGTAACACTTTACTTCGTACGTCATGGCGAGACGCATTGGAACGCTGAAGCGCGCTATCAGGGCCAGGCCGATGTGCCTATGAACGACACGGGCCGCGCCCAAGCCAGACGCAACGGCGATGCATTGCGCCCTTTCCTTCCGGCGCTCGCACAAGCTGATTTTCTTTCCAGCCCTTTGGGGCGTGCGCGCGAGACCATGGAAATCGTGCGCAGTGCCTTGGGCCTCGCACCCGACGATTTCCAAGTCGATGATCGCCTCATGGAAGCCCACTATGGCATTTGGCAGGGCACGCTCGCTTCTGACCTACCGAAGGTCGACCCGGAGGGGCTGGCAGCACGCACGCGCGATCCCTTTCGCTGGAGACCGAAAAGCGGTGAAAGCTATGAGGACCTGATGACACGCACGCGCACATGGTTGGAAGGGATCGAACGCGATGCCGTGGTCGTGTCGCACGGCGGTATCAGCCGAACGCTGCGGGGCCACGTTCTCGGCCTCGACCTAGCGAGCGTGCCGTTTCTGGACATGCCACAAGATCGCGTACTGATCTTACGGCGCGGCGCTATGCAATGGATCTGAGGATCTAGCGAAGAGAAGAGCCGAAGCAGCGGCTGCTCCGGCTCTTCCCCCACTTCATGTTGTGGTCGCTCGGCCCAGGTTGCTCAGACCTGTGAGGAGCGTCACAATAAATCGGGCCCGCCGCAAGCGGCCAGCCCCACAAACGCAACGACGCATGCGAAACGCGACGCTTGGCTTACGCAAGGAATACGGCCGTCAAAACCGATGGTCCCAATGGCTTTGCCTGATGGCGACCGGTGGCTTCCCGCCCGCTGGCGGTGATGAACGCGAGCAGCATCGCGTTTGCGAATGAACTGCCGCGTTTTCTGTCTCCTAAAGACATATCGCGTATCGCGACGCAGCACATATAGCCGTCATAAACTGCGTCGCACGGTATTGTCACGAGAATTACCACCGCGTGCCCCTTGCGAGGTCGCGTATGCAATTCTATGACTGGCCCGCCGGCTGCAACGCAACGGTGGGAGTGCTAAAGTTAGCTGGCCGATAAACGAATCACTCTCTCCGGAACCGCAAACGCAATGTCTCACAACACTTTCGGGCACTTATTCCGCGTAACGACCTGGGGGGAGAGCCATGGACCAGCGATCGGTTGCGTGGTCGACGGGTGCCCTCCTGGCATCCCGCTAGACGTTGCAGATATCCAAGGTTTTTTGGAAAAGCGCCGCCCTGGTCAGTCGAGATTTACCACCCAGCGCCAAGAACCCGACGCGGTGGAGATTCTCTCTGGTGTGTTTACCCACGAGGTGGGCCAGCAGGTGACGACCGGCACGCCGATCTCGCTTCTCATCAAGAATGTCGACCAGCGCGCCAAGGACTACTCCGACATCAAGGACAAGTTCCGACCTGGCCACGCGGACTTCACATATTGGAAGAAGTACAAAATCCGCGACTTTCGCGGGGGCGGGCGCTCGTCCGCGCGCGAAACGGCAATGCGGGTTGCCGCAGGTGCGATCGCACGCAAAGTGCTTTCGGGCGTCACCATTCGCGGCGCGCTGGTGCAGATCGGTAACCGGCCGGTCGATCGTTCTTTGTGGGATTGGGATGCGGTCGACGCCAACCCGCTCTTCTGCCCCGACCCCGCAACGGCGGTGCACTGGGCTGACTATCTTGACGAGGTGCGAAAGGCGGGCTCCTCCATCGGCGCGATCATCGAAGTCGTGGCCGAGGGAGTCCCTGCCGGCCTCGGCGCACCGATATACGCAAAGCTCGACCAGGATCTTGCCTCGGCGATGATGAGCATCAATGCCGTCAAAGGCGTGGAAATCGGCGCTGGCATGGCCGCCGCCGAGCTTACAGGCGAAGAGAACGCCGATGAGATGCGCATCGGCCCCGACGGCGAGGCCCGATTCATGACCAATCATGCCGGCGGAATACTCGGCGGCATTTCATCTGGACAGCCTATTGTTTGCCGCTTTGCGGTGAAACCCACCTCCTCCATCCTTGTTCCGCGCAAGACAATCGATGAGGGAGGACACGAGACCGACGTCATCACCAAGGGCCGCCATGACCCGTGCGTGGGTATTCGCGCCGTCCCTATTGGCGAGGCGATGATGGCTTTAGTGCTCGCTGACCATCTCTTGCGCCATCGCGCGCAGTGCGGAGACTGAAGATCAAGGCCACGCTGTTTTATTTAGGGTGAGCTTCGTCGGGCGGCGGCCATGCGCCTGAAATTGCTAATCTGAGGCTAGACCATTGTTCAGTGCTTACGCCGCGCCATCACCTTCGACAGAAACGCGTTTGACGTCTCCTGCGGCGCGAGACCCGCGCGCGTGAACATGCCATCGAGATCGTCGGTGGCGTAGTGCGCAAAGTAGGGCTCGTGGAAGCGCACGGGAAAGGCCTCCAACAGGCCGTCCCAGCCGGGCCGATCCCCCATCTGCAAGCTATCGAGAAAGACGAAGAGGCCGTCCGGCTTGAGAACGCGCGCGATCTCCGCCGTTACGCGTTGACGCACCTCGCCCGGCAGCTCGTGATAGAGGAATATCGACGTGACGATGTCGACACTTTCGTCGGCGAGCGAAATCTTTTCGGCATTGCCTTTGATGAATTCGATAGGGCGCAGATCGCCGATATGGCGCCGTGCCTCGTCGAGATACGACTGCGACAAGTCGATGCCCTTAGCGTGCAGGGCCGGATAGGCAAGCCGCACGTCGCGCAAGAAGCGCCCCGTACCGCAGGCGACGTCGACGAGCTCAGTTTCGCGCTGGTCTCGCCCGCGCATGAATGCCGCGATCGGTTTCAACGCTGCGCGCCGCATGGCGCCGGCCGCGCCATAAAACAGCGTCTCGACCTGCACGTCGTAGAGCTGGGCGGAATCATCGCTCAAATATCCGCCGGTCTGGAAGTGGAAATCCTGCGTGTAGTAATCCGGCAGCTCCTCTGCACCAGGCAGCGTGGTTGCGCTGTGCGCATCGTTGGCCTCGCGGCGCCTGATCGTTTCGGGCAGGTCGTCGAACATGGCGCGCAACTGGCGCATGTGCTCGGCAATCGTCCCGACCGACTCGGCGGGCGCATAGAGGCCTTCGCGCACAGCTGCAGCGTCGCGCAAGAACAACGCGCGTAGGTCGGCCATCAGCTCCGCGTCGCTGGGAACGGGACGTGTCGGCGTGTAGCGCGGACGGCTGCCAAGACGCCGCGCTTCGCGATTAAGCAACCAGTTGATGCCCGAATACCATCCGAAACGGACCGCGTTGCCTGCGAGCTGCGTTGCCATGCCGAGCGTGTCTGCCATTTGCGCGCCTCCGCTGTGCCTTGCAGACAAATGTGGGCCGCCTGGGCATACATGCAATCACTTGACCTGCCGCCTGCCCGCCTTTCTGGACGCGGATCACTTGATCTCGAACGAAACGCCGAACGCGTGTTTCTTGCCGTCCACCTCGCCTATGAACTTGCAGACGCTCAAGGTGATCTTGCCGCGGCTTGAGTCCTCCACGTACTCGTGCACAAAGATGGGTTTTCCCGTTTCAAGGACCTTCTTGTCGTCGGCAAGCAGCGCCTCGGCGTTGGCGGCCCAAGGCAACTCGGAATCCTTCTTGCCGACAATGTTCTGCTTGGCGATCTCGGAAATGGCCTTGTTGCCCCAGATGTAGCGTCCCTCTTCGTCCTTGACCCAAAAAAGGAATGGCATTGCGTTAAAGATTTCGAGGTCTTTGACGTTCATCGACTTAATCCTCCAATTTTCTAGCCGGGGCCGGCGCTGCCGTGGGTCGCACCAAAATGTGGCGCGCGGTCGTGGCTGGCAAGAATTAGAGGCCGTGGCGGGCGAGGATCTTGCGGACCTCTTCGACGAGATCGGCTTCCTTGACGGAGACCTGCGCCGGGCGGGTCTCTTTCCATTCCTTGTTGTCCTGGATGGCTGCGGCAGCCTTCGCGCCTTCAATCAAGTCTTTCAACACAACTTGAGGAGGATCTGCGCTGCGCTCGTCCGAACCCTGGATGACAACACACGGGCTTCCGCGCTTGTCGGCATACTCCAATTGCTTGCCAAACTTTTTCGGGTTGCCCAAGTAGAGCTCTGCGCGAATATCGTTAGAGCGCAGCGCCTGCACGAACTCCTGGTAGTCGGCTATGCGGTCCTTCTCCATGACGGTGACGATGACGGGGCCAGCGGCCGCGGGACCGGTGCGCCCCAGCGCGGTGAGCGCGGCCTGCAGGCGCGACACGCCGATGGAGAAGCCGGTTGCGGGAACCTTCTGGCCGGTGAAGCGCGCCACGAGATCGTCGTAGCGTCCACCGCCCCCAACCGAGCCGAATTGCACGGGGCGGCCCTTCTCGTCCTTCACTTCGAATGTCAGATCGGCTTCGAAGACGAAGCCGGTGTAGTAATCGAGGCCGCGGACTACAGATGGGTCGATTAAGATCTGACCGCACCCATAGCCACCGTTTGCCGTGAGTTGTACTAATTGTTCCAATTCGTCTAGACCTTGAAGGCCGAGTTCACTGCCACTCACTACCTCGCGTAGGCGTTTCAACGTTGAGGTGTTGCTGCCACGGTACCAATAGTCGCTAGGGTCTGGATCATCGGCGTCTCTTGCCCGTCTAATGAAATTCCGCATCTCTCTCTTCGCTGGACGCCTTGTTAGCGATTCACCCTCAGTCATGATTGGGGCTCTTACGTAGGCGAGAACATGTTTGATCTGTTGCTCATCCAATCCAGCCCCTGGGGTGAAATCCCCACTTTCGTCCTTTCGACCGCGGCCGAGTAGCTCCCGGACGCCAGAGACACCCAGTCGATCCATCTTGTCGATTGCACGCAATACGATCAGTCGCTTGTTAGAATTCTCCGCACCGTCGAGACCTATCGTCCCCAACACACCATCAAGAACCTTGCGATTGTTGACCTTAATGACGTAATCGCCGGTCTCAACTAAAAGCGCCTCCATCGTGTCGGCGGCGAGCATGCACATCTCCGCATCCGCCGCGACGCTGTCTGTACCTACTGTATCGGCATCGAACTGCATGAATTCACGAAAGCGACCCGGCCCCGGCTTCTCGTTGCGCCAGACCCGCCCCACCGCATAACGGCGGAACGGCTTGGTGAGCGTTTGAAAGTTCTGCGCCACATAGCGCGCCAGCGGGGCGGTGAGGTCATAGCGCAGCGACAGCCATTGCTCATCCTCATCTTCCAGGGAGAACACGCCCTCGTTGGGCCGATCCTGGTCGGGTAGGAACTTGCCCAACGCATCCGTGTACTCAAACGCCGGCGTCTCCAGCGGCTCAAAGCCATAGCGCTCATAGACGCCGCGGATCTTGTCCAGCATGACGTTCAGCGCGCGCAGCTCAGGCGCTTCAATGTCGCGAAGGCCTTTGGGCAGGCGCGCCTGGGGCCGCGTGTTTTTGTTGGTCTTGGCCATGGGATGAAAGCTGACGTTGAGCGCCAAAGGGGCGCGGGCGCATTCGGTGAGGCCTTATAGCGGATCGCCTGCGTGGCGCAAATCCACGCTCAAGGAGCGCTCTCAGGACGCGCTGGCGGCAGCCCGAAGGGGCGTTTGCGCTCTGCATACTTCGCGTACGCCGGCACGGAGACGATCTCTCTTTCCGGCCAGCGCAGCGCCGTCAGCTTACCGCCATAGACACAGCCGGTGTCGATGCAAAGCGTATTGTTCAGCCACTCTGGCTCGGCCACAGGGGTATGGCCGTAGACCACGGATGTTTTGCCCGAATAGTGCGCCGACCAATTGAAACGCTCAGGCAGCCCATTTTGGTCAATTTGGCCAGAAATCTCGCCATAAAGCCCGAACCTGTAAGTGGTGTCAGAGCTGTCGCCCAGCATGGTCTCGCGGACGCCGGCATGCGCTATTGCTAGTTCGCCCCCATCGAGCCAGGCGTGGCTTGGAAGGGCCTCGAAGAAGCTGCGCGTGCGTACGCGCAAATCCTCAGACGCGTTCGAGAATTCTTCGACCGTTCCCGCAAGACCGTGGGTAAGCTTGACGTCGCGACCCTGAATCAAGCGCATAAAGCGGTTGTCGTGATTGCCAATAACAATCAATGCATGCCCCTGCGCGACCATGTGCATGACGATGCGTACAACCTGGAGCGAACGCGGTCCGCGATCGACGAGGTCGCCAACAAAGAAGGCACGGCGGCCTTGCGGTGTGGACGTGCGCACAAGCGTACCATTGTCCTCGAGGCTCACCGCGTACCCAAGATGCCCCAATAGCTCGATCAGCTCGTCGGCACAGCCATGCACATCGCCGATGATGTCAAACGGGCCGCAGACATCGCGCCAATCGGTCTTGGGCCGTTGCATACTCATCGTGCCGGTCTTGAGTGGCGGATGGCGTTAGGCGTGAAGGAAGTCCTCGACCCGGCGCTTTGGCTCCGGCACGTCGAAAACGAACACGGCAAGCGGCTCTAGCCCGCGCGGAACAGGGCCGCCGTAAGCCCAATCGAGAAGCTCGACCGTGTGCACAATCGGGACGCCGAGCTTGCCTTCGAGCTGCGTGATGCAACCGATGTTGCCGGTCGTCACGAGATCGGGCTTCACGGCTTTAATGTTCTCCACCTTGCGATCGCGCAAAGTGCCCGCCATCTCCGGCTGCAGAATGTTGTAGGTCCCCGCCGATCCGCAGCAGATGTGCGCCTCGCCAATGTCGACGACGCTGAAACCCGCCTGGGTCAGGAGAGATTTGGGTTCGTCCACAATGCCCTGGCCGTGCTGTAGAGAGCATGCGGGATGATAGGCCACGCGCAGCGAGGAATAGCGCTTTGGCGGGCCCAGTTCGTACTGGCCCAAAAACTCGCTAATATCCATGGCAAGCTCTGACAACCGCGCCGCACGCGCTGCGTAATCTGGATCGTCCTTCAATAGATGACCGTAGTCCTTCACCGTCGTGCCGCACCCAGATGCATTGACGATGACGGCGTCGACCGGCGCCTTACCCATCTCTTTCGACCAAGCATCGACATTGCGCTTAGCATAAGCGATTGCCGCTTCTTCTTTGCCCAGGTGATAGGGCAGCGCGCCGCAGCAGCCGGCTCCTGCCGCCACGACAACGTCAACACCGTGCCGCGCCAGCAGCCGGATCGTGGAATCGTTGATTCCTGGGCGCAGCACTTGTTGCGCGCACCCTGTTAGCAAAATAACCCTCGCGCGGCGCTCTTCGTCCGTCACCGCCGTCCCCGCCCCCTCGAACGTCGCAGCGGGCGGCAGCACTTCTGGCGCCAACTCGATCATCGCCGCCAGCTCCTTAAGACCAAACCGGCGCAATGTGTTGACCCATGGGCGACCGAGCGGGGCCGCCTTGATGGCAAGACGGAACCTTCCAGGGTGCGGCAGTATTCGCACCAGCAGACTGCGAACAAACCGCTCCTTAAAGCTGCGCCGGCTCGTCTGCTCGATGTAGCTTCGCGTCATATCGACAAGATGCATATAGTCGACGCCACTCGGGCAGGTCGTCATGCAAGACAGGCAGGACAGACAACGGTCGATATGCGTGCGAATTTTTCCACTGGCAGGGCGCGAACCCTCAAGCATATCCTTGATCAGGTAGATGCGCCCGCGTGGGCTATCGCGTTCGTCGCCAAGCAATAAATAGGTGGGGCACACCGCCGTGCAAAGCCCGCAATGGACGCAACGACGCAGAATGCTGTCGGCCTCGGCAATGCGCGGATTCTCAAGCTGCTCGGACGTGAAGTGCGTTTGCATGAGTGACAGCTGCCCTTAAATGTTGGCGTACATTCGGCCGGGATTGAGAATGCCAGCTGGATCGAAGGCTTCCTTTAGACCGCGCGTCAAGCGTTCAACTGCCAGACTTAGCGGCTGAAAGACCTCAACAGACGCGCGCACGCTCGACTCGGCACGGATCAGCGTCGCGTGACCACCATGATTGGCCACGACGCGACGAATTTCCGCCGTACCAGCGTCAGCCGTAGCCGGCACCTCGAGCCATACCAGACCACCTGACCAATCGTAGAACGCTTTAACCGGCATATAGCGCTTGATTGCTGCAACGAGCTTAGGAGCCGTCGTCGGTTTCGTTGAAATGCGCCACAACAGCGAGGGACCAAAGGGCATCACAGACAATCGCCGCAGCTCATTCCAAAACTCTATTGAATCCTTGTTGTCGAGCTCCATAGCCTTGCCGAAAACCCTGAGACCTTGCTTCAAACGCTGCTTCCTTGTGGCTACCGAACTGGCAAAGTTCTCTAGCCTTAGAGCGGTCACGGACTTGCCCAAGGACTTGAGCCCCGGATGATCGAGACGCCTCGCTACCGCGGCCTGCAAGTGTATCGCACCCGACACCTCGAAGGGTTGGCCCATCGCCGTGCAAAGAAGCTCAATTGCGAGATCGTCAGGCAGCCCCAGAAAAACAATCGTCGTCGACGCCTCGGGCCACGGGATCACTTTGAACGTCACTTGGGTGAGCACGGCCAGGGTACCCCAGCTGCCGGTCAATCCGCGCGACACATCGTATCCGGTCACGTTCTTCATCACCCGGCCGCCGGCCTGGAACAACTCCGCCCGGCCGTTGACGCCCTTGATACCCAAAAGGTGATCCCGCGCCGCGCCGCACTGAATGCGCCGGGCACCCGATAGATTGGTCGCAAAAACAGCACCCATGGTTTGCGCACCCTGCGGCCCGCCCGTCGCCGGTCCTAGATCGACTGGCTCAAACGCCAGCATCTGGCCGCGACCGGCGAGTTCCACCTCGATAGCTGACAGAGGGGTGCCGGCGCCCACCGACATGACGAGCTCGCTTGGCTCATAGAGCGCAATTCCGCGTAGCGAGGACGTTGTCAACGTCACGGCACTTTCGATAGGCCGGCCAACGGCCCGCTTGGAGCCGGAGCCGACGACTTCGACTGGAAGCCGCCGCTCGACACAAGCCGACATCATTTGCTGCAGCTCCCAATCGGCCGCGGGCCTTAGCAACTCGCTCAAATGGAACTCTCCTTAGGCGGCCTGCGCCGCGCCCGTGTTCTCGTACGCCTCAAGCGGGAATACCTTGCCCGGGTTTAAGAGCCAATCCGGGTCGAACACGCTCCTAATACGCATCTGCACGTTCAGATCGGCTTGGGAGAACTGCACTCCCATGAGGTCGCGCTTCTCGATGCCCACACCATGCTCGCCGGTGAGACAACCGCCCACGGCCACACATAGTTTCAAGATCTCGGCACCCGCGAGTTCCGCACTTCGCGCCTCATCCTCGTTATTGGAGTCATAGAGAATGAGAGGGTGTAGGTTGCCGTCGCCGGCATGGAAGACGTTAGCGACTTTCAGTCCCTTACTGGCGCAGATTTGGGAAATCTTGGGCAGCACCTCGGCCAGCCGCGCGAGCGGTATGGTACCGTCCATGCAGTAGTAATCGGAAATCCTGCCAATGGCGCCGAATGCTGACTTTCGCCCTTTCCAGATGCGTGCATTTTGCTCCGGAGAGTTGCTTGGCTCAATCGTCTTCGGTTCGAACGGCGTGGCGATCTCTACAATGTCGTTCAACAGCCGCGAAACCTCATCCTCTAAGCCTTCGACTTCCACGATAAGCAAGGCTTCCACGTCACGAGGATAACCGGCCTTAGTGAAAGTTTCCGCAACTTCGATGGCCGGCTTATCCATAAACTCAATGGCGACAGGAATGATGCCTGAGGCAATGATGGCAGCGACGCATTGACCGGCGGCTTCGCAAGTCTCAAAGCCCAGAAGGATCGGGCGCGCCGATTCTGCTTTGGGTAAAATCCGTACCGTCGCCTCAGTAATGATCCCGAACTGGCCCTCCGACCCGATGACGAGCGCCATAAAATCATAGCCCTCCGGATCGAGATGTGGGCCACCCAGTTCGACGACCTCGCCATTCATCATGACCATTTTCACGCCCAGCACGTTGTTGGTCGTGACGCCATACTTGAGGCAGTGAGCACCGCCTGAGTTCATCGCCAAGTTCCCCGCCAGCGTGCACGCAAGTTGGCTCGATGGGTCTGGCGCGTAAAAAAAGTTATGTGCGCCAACCGCCGCTGAAATTGCCAAATTGGTGATTCCGGTTTGCACCTGAATCGTGCGGTTCTCGTAGTTCACTTCGAGGACGCGATTCATTTTGGAAACGCCGACGACGATGGCATCCGCGGCGGGAAGCGCACCGCCCGAAAGCGAGGTCCCAGCACCACGGGGCACTACCTTGACACGGTACTTGTGGCAGTACCTGAGAACCGCGGATACCTCCTCGGTGCTGCTCGGCAGTACCACGGCAAGCGGCATCTGCCGGTACGCAGTGAGAGCATCTGCCTCGAACGCACGCCGGCCTTCCTCATCCGAAATCACGGCGTCGGGGGCGACGAGCTGCTCAAGATCCTTGATAATCGCGCTTGCGCGTGCGAGCACTTCCTGGTCAGGTTCTGGCAAACTCGTTAGCGACATCCCCACATCTCCCGCTCGACTCCATCACCGACTATTGTTCAATACGTATAGTAGAATTGCGGCAAGGAATGTCGTAGGCATCACAGTTACAATAGGACATGAGTACGGGTATTCTCGGGTTCGTTTGAAGTCATATAGTCAGCAGCAATTAAAGTTCATAGCACTATTAAGAAGCACTCGGCTCCGGGTTGAAGCCATAGTTATCTACAGGAATTCAAGTGACCGCCATTAGCGATCTCGACATCTTCGCACGCGTCGCACGCACCGGCAACATGTCAGCAGCCGGCCGCGAGATGGGGCTTTCGCCAGCCGTCGTCTCGAAACGTATCAGCCAGCTCGAGGACCGGCTTGGCACGCGCCTTTTCCAGCGCACGACACGTCACCTGACACTCACTGAGACGGGCGCGGGCTATTTCAAACGGGTTGTCGACATCCTGAGCCTTTGCGAGGAGGCGGAGGACTTCGTCAGCCGGCGCAATACGAAGCACCGTGGCCAGTTGAAGATCACGGCGCCTGCAACATTCACCAGGTTGCATGTCGCGCCTCACCTCGACACGTTTCTTGCTCGTTATCCCGACATCGAATTCGACTTTAACCTGACCGACGAATTCGTCGACATCATCCGCGATGGCTTCGACGTCGCTATACGAATTGGCGAGCTTGAAGATTCCTCGCTGGTTGCGCGCAAACTTGCACCCGACAAGCGGCTGCTATGCGCTGCGCCCTCCTACCTCGAGAAGTTCGGCACTCCAGAAAAATTGGCCGACCTCGATCGACACAATTGTATTTCCGCAGGCGCGCAGGAGGTTTGGCGAATCGAGGGCCCTGAGGGCGACCGCCATGTCCGCACCAACGGCAACATCCGCTCAAATTCAGGTGAGGTCATTCGCGAGGCGTTGCTCTCAGGACTAGCGCTTGGCCTGCGCTCTATTTGGGAGGTTGGCGAAGAACTCAAGAGCGATGCTCTGAAGGTCGTGATGCCAGAATACCGAGGATCGTCAAACCAAGCAGTCTATGCGGTCTACCCTTCTCGCGAGTTCATGCCAGCAAGGGTCAACGTATTTATCGAGTTCCTATCAGAACTTTATGGACCCGAACCCTATTGGGACAATGCATTCAATTCGACCAATCCGCAGGCAAACCCTGATGCGGGTAAGGCAGTAAACAAAGGCATCGGCAAGGGGCCGAAGGCTGTTGCCGCCCGCTGATCGATTTCGCCACCGCACCGTCTATCCGACACATTTGAGCGTCATGAATCCGAGCTGACTTTATAGTTGGCGTCGCATTTGGTCATCTGGGCCGCCGGAAGGGGAGCGAGAGCATGAAATGTACGCTACGTCTCGCGATCTCGATTGCCGTGATCGCTGGCGCAACGCCCACTTGGGCGCAAGATGCGATCAAAGGCGCCATGGTGTTCAATCAGTGCCGGGCCTGCCACGCGATCGGCCCTGGCGCGCGAAACAAGGCGGGGCCTGAGCTTAACGGAATAGTCGGGCGTAAAGCCGCCGCCGTCCCCGGTTTCAATTATTCGAAGGCGATGAAAAGCGCGGCCGCCAAGGGGCTGATCTGGAATGAGGCGAAACTGTCGGCGTACCTAGAATCGCCCGATACGTTCCTGCCCAACGGCGTTATGGCCTTCGCCGGTGTGAAGAACGAAGGCGACCTCAAGAATCTCATCGCATACTTGAAAACGCAGAACTAACCAGGCGCGCCCGTAGGTCCGCTATCGGTTTTTCTTGATACAGCCCTGCATGCACTTGGTGAACTGCTCGTCGCACGACGGCGAGCCCTTGGTCGAGATTCTGCACTGATTGAACGTCGCCTGACATTGAGCACCGCAGCTAGCAGCCGTGGCCGGCTTTGCAGCGAACTGACCCGCTCCTGCCAAGAGCACGGCACAAACAGCGGCTCTCACCAGTGACCAAGTTATTCTGCGATAAACCACGTACCCAACCTCCCGTCGCCTGCAGGGACGTGAAGGGGCTTGCGTTCCTTTGAAGTGTACTTCCAACAAGTTAGGCCTCATCACCACCCGCTGATGCACTTAACCCGTCACCGAATGAACACAACCTGAACCGCAGCGCTAGAGCAAGTTCGATCTTGATGGAATCGCTCAGCCAACGCCCAGAAGGTCCCCGGCAAGAGCATGAATCTTGCTATAAATCAAAAGTGTAGAGACTGATTCATATGTCACCTGGAAACGCCAAGTGCGTCCAAGTGAAACGATCAGACTCGAGAGCTCTACAGCGCATACTCCTCAAAGACATGGTCGATATTCCCGCGCCATGGGCCTTCAAATCGCTCCAGCAGTTCATCTGCAAGAGTTCTTCCGCCGTCCACGACTTCATCCAGGACGTCGAGATGGACCGTCTCGTCCCTGCCCGCCGCGTTGAATTGGCGACGATCCCGCAAGCCTCTGCGCGCAATTTGCAACACCTCACGGGCAATATCGTGAACGGTGGTCCCGCGAAATGGCGTGGCTAGCGCTAAGCGCGGCACGTCCGCCCGCAAGGTATCGCGTTCCTCGGCCGTCCAATCTTTGACCAGCGTCCACGCCGCATCGAGTGCCTCGCCTTCATAAAGCAACCCGACCCAAAGTGCGGGAAGGGCACAGACGCGCTGCCATGGCCCTCCGTCGGCGCCACGCATCTCTAAGAAGCGCTTTAAGCGCACTTCGGGAAAGAGCGTTGTCAGATGGTCCGACCAATCATCGATCGTCGGCCTCTCGCCGGGCAGGTTGGCCAACCGCCCGTCCAGAAAGTCTTTGAAGGAGGCACCGGCAATGTCCACGTAGCGGCCGGCGCGATAGACGAAATACATTGGAACATCGAGCGCGTAGTCCGTGTAGCGCTCAAAACCCATGCCGGGCTCAAAAGCAAACGGCAGCATGCCGGTGCGGGCCGGATCCGTGTCGCGCCAGATCTCGCTGCGCAGCGATTTAAAACCGTTAGGCCGTCCTTCGGTGAAGGGCGATGCTGCAAACAGCGCCGTCGCTATCGGCTGCAATGCAAGCGAAACGCGAAGTTTCTTGACCATGTCGGCTTCATCCGAAAAGTCGACATTCACTTGAATGGTGGCGGTCCGATACATCATGTCGAGACCGCGCGTTCCGACCTCAGGCATGACGCGGGACATGATCGCATAGCGATCCTTAGGCATGCGCGGCGTTTCAGCAAGCGTCCACTTGGGCGAAAATCCAAGACCAAGAAATCCGATGCTGAGCGCCTCGCCGACATTGAGGATTTCGCGGAAATGTTCCCCGGCCTCCTGACACGTTTCGTGCAGCGTTCGCAGCGGGGCACCGGATAGCTCGAACTGCCCGCCCGGCTCCAGGCTTATGTTGCCCCCCAGTGCGCCATCTGGCCGCTTCAGAGCAATGATCCGCTCACCCTCGCGGATAGGTTCCCACCCATGGCGGTCGACCAGCGCCTCCATCAATGCGCAGATGCTGCGTTCGCCCTCGTAAGCCACCGGGGTCAGAGTCCCCGTGTGGAACGGGAACTTCTCGTGCTCGGTGCCAATCCGCCAGCTCTCCTTAGCCTTGCAACCCTCCGCGATCCAAGCCACGAGATCGTCTCGCGAGCGCACGATGAGGCTTGGTTTGTCTTCTTGACGTGTCGACATTCACAGCCTTTCGCGTTGGCCTGGAATTTGGATCCTGCAGATTTGGGGGTTTATGACGGCCTGCAAAAGGGAGAACAAGCCTCGATCCAGCCATCCTCAACCTGCGACCGGTAACACTTAGGCCAAGAAAGCAGCTGGGCCCGTTGGACAGAGTGCACGCTTCTTATGCCACAACGCAACGCATGACTTCCCGGCAATGGGCAGCATGAGGAACTAAGCCCACCTAAAAAAAAGCCACAATGGCAGTCACGATCTCGGGGTACTGGCCTGCATCGGCCACTGGATTTCGCACTCGACGGCTTTTGCCATGCTGAGACGTTCGTCAAGTCGTAGAATTAGCGCGCGTTATGTGGGCGCTTGGTTATCTCTCGATTTCCGCAACTATTGCAACCTATGGAGAACGACATGAAGACTATTCTGGCCGTCGCTGCCGCCTGCGGCCTTCTAGCTTGGCCGGCCTTCGCTGCGAGCCCAGCGGTCGAATCTGCCATCAAGGCCTTCGACAGCGTCGCCAGCGATCCTGACAAGCTCAAGACCTACTGCGAGATGAGCAAGACGATGGAGGACGCAGGCGATGAAGAGGACGAATCCAAGATCGACGCCATCGACAAGAAAATGGAAGGCTACATGAAGGCGCTTGGGTCCGATTTTGAGAATGCATTCGAGGCCGGCACCGACCTCGATCCCGATTCAGCAGACGGCAAGGCGTTCGACAGCGCGCTCGACAGCCTGGACAATAAGTGCTCGTAACGTTCCTCAAAGCCGGCACGGACGAGCGCGAGAATGAGCAAGCATCGCGTCGAGGTGCGGATATCTTGGCTCGTTCGGATAAGTTATGCCGCCTGTGCGGCATAATTTTCGTGCTAGTGGTTCGCGTCGACTAGACCATTAGCGCCAATCACCGACAACGGCGTTGACAAGTGCCAGAGCCGCAACTGCCGCTGTATCTGCGCGCATAATGCGTGGCCCGAGTGAGATGGACAGCGTGAATGCATGTTGATGCAGCATCGCGCGTTCGTCGCGATCAAACCCACCTTCGGGTCCAATCAGAACGGCGAGCGGTCCAGGCGCAAGACTGGCAAGCGCCGTGATCGGGCTCGCAACCTGCGCCGACTCGTCACAATAGATAAGGCGCCGTGATGCATTCCAAGAATCAAGCATGGCAACGAGTTGCATTGGTTCAGCAATTTCCGGCACCCACAGAACTCTGCACTGCTCTGCTGCCTCAATGGCATTGGCCCTCATGCGCGCAACGTTCACCCGCGCGGCCATCGTCCGCCGGGTCAACACAGGCTGCAACCGTGCAGCCCCCATCTCGGTCGCTTTCTGCACCATGTAATCGAGACGCGCGCGCTTCAGCGGTGCAAAAAGGTAGTGAATGTCAGGGGCGCCCTGCTGCGAGCGCATCATCTCAAGACATTCCAAAGCGCAGCGGCGCTTGCCAACTTCTGCAAGCCGAGCACGCCATTCGCCATCACGCCCATTGAAGATAAGGATTTCGTCGTCGAGGCCGAGCCTCATGACGTTGAGCAAATAGTTCGCCTGCTCGGCGGTGCAGGCAATGGATGCACGCTCAGCCAGTGCTGCCTCCACAAAGAGGCGGGGACGGTGATAATCGCTTCCTGACATGCGCCCTCTTAGCCGATGACGCGCGCGGCGCAAACGCGGGCACTCAATTCGCTAGGAGCCCTCCACCGCAAAGGGCGATTGCCGCGCATGCGATCGGAGGCTAGTGTCGGGCGTATCAGCGCACCTCCCAAACCCAATATGCCCCAAGACCCAACGCCATCTGAGCGCCCGCCTCGCGTTGCCGACGCGCCACCCGACAACTGGGTGGACCGGTATGCGCCCGAATATGCCCGGCCATACTTGCGGCTCGCGAGGCTTGACCGGCCCATCGGTGTGTGGCTCCTGTTGCTGCCGTGCTGGTGGGGAGTGGGACTGGCTGAGGATTCGCTCGGTTGCCCCTACCCGAACCTCTGGCTCTTAGTGCTGTTCGCCATCGGCGCGCTAGTCATGCGGGCGGGGGGCTGCGCCTACAACGACTACGTCGATCGCGACTACGACGCCAAGGTCGCGCGCACAGCAAGCCGTCCCATCCCGTCGGGGCAGATTACGCCGGGCGCAGCACTGGCCTTTGCCGCAATCTGCTCATTTGCCGGACTCATAGTGCTGCTGCAGTTTAACGCCTTCACAATCCGTTTGGGCGTGGCTTCCCTAATCCTCGTTGCGGTCTATCCATTTCTGAAGCGCTACACCTATTGGCCTCAGATCGCGCTTGGCCTCGCCTTCAACTGGGGTGCGCTAGTCGGCTGGAGTGCGGTCACAGACGGAATGTCCCTGCCGTCCATCCTGCTTTATTGCGGATCGGTTCTCTGGACGATCGGATACGACACAATCTATGCCCATCAGGACAAAGAGGACGACCTCGTGCTCGGACTCAAGTCAACGGCCATAAGGTTCGGCACCAATACGATCAGCTGGGTTGGTGGTCTTTATGCGGGCGCGGCGCTACTTTGGTTTTTGGCGGGGCTATTTGCGGGGACCCACTTAATCTACTTCACTGCTGTTCTTCTGGTATCAGCGCAACTAGCTTGGCAGATTACAACGCTCGACGTCACGGACGCGCAGAACTGTCTGGCGCGTTTCCGTTCCAATCGCGATGTTGGCTTGGTGATTTTCCTTGGTCTCGTCGCCGACATGGGCCTGTTCTGGCTCATGGGGTCGAGTTAAGGCAACGTGATCGCTCATCCAAAGCCCGCATTGAGATTGTGCAGCCGATTTTGGAGCGCGGATGTGATTTCGGCTCGGACCCGCCTTTGGGCGGATCGAGGCCGTTTAACGTGACGCCTTTCGATAGACTCCCAAGCTGCCGCTTAGTGCGACCATTTTTGTTAAAATGCCACAGGAAGCTTCCTCACCGCTTAAGAGATAGCGTAAATTCCGCGTAACCCAGCGGCCCGTTTTGGCGCTCACGCACCTCTTTGGACGCAGTCTGGTGGGCTTGCACGTATCTTGCTGCTCGGGCAAGACATGCCAGAAGCCGACGCGAATCTCGAGGACTTGCCCCCAATGTGTAGCCCAAAGAAGGCCCCGAAACAGCTTTTGCACCTTGTTTTCGGCGGCGAGTTGTCGTCGCTAGAGGGTATAGATTTCCGCGACCTCAACCACCTCGACATCGTTGGCATCTACCCTAACTACGCCGAAGCCTACGCTGCCTGGAAGGCGGCGGCGCACCGCACCGTCGACAACGCCTTGATGAGGTACTTTATCGTCCATATGCACCGCCTCTTGGA
The DNA here is from genome assembly GCA_964622715.1 of uncultured Hyphomicrobium sp. Taxonomy (GTDB): domain Bacteria; phylum Pseudomonadota; class Alphaproteobacteria; order Rhizobiales; family Hyphomicrobiaceae; genus Hyphomicrobium_A. Next base: position 24,685 of record CAZURR010000002.1, read on the forward strand.
CCCGGAACACCCCTCAGCAGACGACACCAAGGCGCAATCGTGAAAACAGATCCGATCACGGGCGAAACATTTGCGCCTAAGAAGCTCAAGCTTGATGAGCGCTCACGAGGGCTGCTGGAACGTTTCTGCCGCGAGTGGGTGCTGCCACGATGGCGCGAGCTGATCGCCGCATTAATTTATACTGGCCTGCTCGCTGCCGCGACGGGCACCTACCCCATGATTATCAAGCTCTCGTTCGATACGCTCATGAAGGGCAACACCTGGGTCCTGCCTTATGTGCTCGGCGCTATCGTTGGCATGACGGCGCTGCGCAGCCTCTTTCTCTACGTGCAAACGGTCAAGACCAGTCGCGTCGTCATGCGGCTAACGACCGACATTCAAAAACGCGCCTTCACATACTTGATCAATTCCGATCTCGCCCGGTTGACACGGGACACGCCCGGCCGTCTCGTCTCGCGCCTGACCAACGACGTCACCTTCATCCAGCAGGCCGCCCAGGCCGCGCTGAATACCGCTGTACGCGACTCGCTTATGGTGGTCGCGCTTGTCGCATCCATGTTTTATCTAGATTGGGTCATGTCGCTGATCGTGATTTTCGTGTATCCCATCGCCGCACTGCCCGTCGCCGCGATCAGCCGCCAACTTCGGCGCGTGGCCAAACGTACGCAGAGTCAGCTGGGCGATATGACGTCGCTGCTGACCGAAAAACTTTCGAGCGCTCGCCTCATCAAATCGTTCCAGTTGGAGGGTTATGCCGCGGACCGCCTCAACGAAAGTTTTGAGCAGGTGTTCCAGCTGCGCATGAAGGCGGTACGCAGCCGCGCGCGCATCGACCCCGTACTCGAAGCCCTTGGTGGTCTAGCAGTTGCTGGAGTCATCGCATTTGCGTACTGGCGGATTGCCAACGGCATCTCTACGGTCGGCGATTTCATGGGGTTTGTGACTGCGTTGCTCATGGCAGCCCAGCCCATTCGGGCGCTAGGATCGTTGTCGGGACGTATCAACGAGGGGTTGGCAGGCGTCGAAAGCTTCTATGCCCTCATCGACGAAAAACCTCGGATCGTCGATCGCCCTGGCGCCAAGCCGCTCGTCATCACGGATGGCACTATCGAGTTTGAGAACGTGTCGTTCAGCTATGAGAGTGCCGAAGGCGCGTTGGCGATCTCGCAGGTCTCGCTTAAGGTTCCCGGTGGTAAAACTGTGGCCCTTGTCGGACGCTCTGGCGCCGGCAAATCAACGGTGCTCAATCTCGTCCCGCGCCTTTTCGATTTGGGGGAGGGTCGAATCACCATTGATGGCCAGGACGTGTGCGACGTCACGCTGACATCGCTGCGCGACGCCATCTCTATCGTCTCGCAGGACGTCACACTGTTCGACGATACGATAAGCGCCAATATTGCGCTTGGGCGCCTTAACGCACCCGACTCGGCCATCATAGCCGCTGCTAAGGCTGCGGCCGCCCATGATTTCATCACGGCCCAGCCCGACGGCTATGCCACTATGATCGGCGATCGCGGCCTGCGGCTGTCCGGCGGCCAGCGCCAGCGGCTCGCGCTTGCCCGCGCGATCTTAAAGGATGCGCCCATCCTGCTGCTCGATGAAGCAACAAGTGCACTCGATACTGAGTCGGAAAGGCTCGTTCAGGAGGCTCTCGCCAAGTTCACCAAAAACCGCACAACACTCGTGATCGCGCACAGGCTGTCGACCGTGCAAAATGCGGATCTTATTTGCGTGATGGATGGGGGGACGATTGTGGAGACAGGCTCGCATCGCGAGCTTCTGGCGGAAGGCGGCCATTACGCGCGGCTTGTGCACTCCCAGGCACTTATCGATGCCAGTGCCCATTCAACCGCAACGTAAGCTGTGCGCCTATTCCCGCCGCAACACACTGTTGACCAATCGGTTCGCCCAACTCTTGGAGCGAAACGTGCGCTTAAGTTCAACTGGGTCGTATACCGTATCAACCCAGTCCAAGAATGGCATTGGACGCTCAGCGTTGTCCGCGAGATATCTTTCGAAGAAGTAGTCAAGGATACCGGTGTCTGCCTGGCGGATGTGGCCATACCTTATTGAGAGTTCGTTCTTAGCCACATCAAGCGGCACACCTTCATGGAAAAAGCGGTAAAGCACACTCATGATGCCGGCGCGATCCGCACCGGATTTGCAGTGCATCAGTATAGGGTAATCAATCGTCTCGAAGAGTGACCTGGCGGCCTTCAGTTCCTCTGGCGTGGGCGCGGCGCGCGATCGAACCTGGAAATTGATGAGCTTTATGCCGTAACGGTCACACGCGGCTTGCTCGAGCCAATAGCTGCCGCATTGGCGTTCGCCGCGCAAGTTGATGATTGTTCGGATGCCGGATTTGGAAAATCGGCGAATGTGATGGGGTGCCGGTTGGGCGGCCCGCCAGGCGCAATCTGAAATCCTATGGCAGTTGGCATAGAACATCCGGAAGATGCCGTGATCCACGAACAACATGTCGAGATAGGTCGCCAGAGGTCCAAGGCTGCTGCGAATCCAATCGGGCGAGCGCTGCATCATTCGTTCGCGATAAGCCTGCGCTGCGCGGCGCCACGAGCGTTTGGCCCGCTTAACCAATCCAGGCATAGGCTGGCTGATGTCCGGATCTCCGGGACGCGAGGAGCGTGGAGAGCCCGCGGCCCCTATTTTCGGTGCGTCCCTGTTCACACGAATGTCCCTGTTTGCCATCGCTAGATATTCGCTATAGGAACCAGCTGCAAGTGGTTCGCAGAGGACCGCTGGCGTACAAGCGTTTCTGCGCCGAGGCATCCCTGAGGATGGTACGTTCCCCCCCGACGACATCCACACCGAACAGACTCGCGGGCCGCGTCATTGCCAGCTTGATAGACGTTGTGAGGCAAACCTCGCGTACTGTCTATGAACCGGAAGATGCGTTGGCCCGTCTTGAGGCTGGTCATCCCCTAATTGCGGCCGTTTGGCACGGCCAGTTTATGATGACCGTCGGCTTTAGACCGCCCGGAACCAAGATCTCCGCCATGGTTGCACGCCACGGCGATGCTGAGCTAATCGGCGCGGCGATGTCGTGCTTCGATGTTGATCTCATTCGCGGTGCTGGCGCTGGAGGGCGCCGCAAAGACCGCGGCGGCGCACATGCGCTTCGCGCGGCCGTGCGTGCGCTCAACAGCGGCTCTTCCATCGTCATCACCGCTGACGTCCCGCCAGGTCCAGCCCGGCGCGCGGGGCCTGGCATCGTCATGCTGGCACGTCTATCCGGCAGACCGATCATACCCACGGCCGTCGCCACATCCCGTTTCATCGCTCTCAATACCTGGAGCCGAATGACGATTAACCTGCCGTTCTCAAAACTCGCCTATGTCGCCGGCGATCCCATCCGCGTTGCGCCGGACGCTGACCGGGAAGCACTGGAGGCCGCGAGCGCAGAGCTCGAGCGTTCGCTCAATGCAGTAACGGCGCGAGCGTACGAGCTTGCCGGTGCCGATATCGCGCGGATAGAACGACGCACAGCGGCCTCTAACCCAGACGCACCTGCTCCGGAGCCGGGATTGCTCCTCAAGACTTACCGTACTGCTATGAGCCTGCTGCGCCCCTTAGCGCCGACTGTTTTGAAAGTGCGCGAACGTCAAGGCAAAGAGGATCCACGCCGGCGCTCGGAGCGCTTGGGCGTGGCCAGCTCTGTGCGACCGGAAGGATTACTCGTTTGGGTTCACGCAGCAAGTGTCGGCGAAACCAATGCCGTACTCCCCATGATCGAAGGGCTCAAGGCGGCCCGACCTGAACTCAAATTTCTGCTGACGACGGGAACCGTTACGTCTGCAGAGCTTGCCGAGCAACGCCTCGGTCCTGATAGTCGGCACCAATACGTCCCACTCGATGCGCCGGAGTACGCGGCGCGTTTTCTTGACCACTGGTGCCCGGATATGGCGGTGTTCACCGAGTCGGAGATTTGGCCATCGTTGATCCTGGAGACGTCGGCGCGTGGCATTCCCATGGCGCTTATCAACGGCCGCATCTCGCGCCGCAGCCTGCGCCGCTGGCGTCGCAATGCCAGCATGGCGAATGCTCTCTTTGGACGTTTTCAGATCGTGCTAACGCAGAACAAACGGCTCGCCCGAGACTTCGAATTGCTCGGCGCGCGCAAAGTCCAAGCCGTTGGCAATCTTAAGATTGATTCTCCACCGCCTCCAATCGACGCCGCCAAGTTGTATCGCCTCAAGAATGCTTTAGCGTCGCGTCCCATCCTTGTGGCTGCCAGTACGCACGACGGCGAAGAGGCGATCATCGCCCAAGCCCATCGCCAGCTCGCCCGCAAATTCGAAGGGTTCTGCACTATTATCGCGCCGCGCCACCCGGAACGTGGCACCAGCGTCGCCGAAGGCCTCAAGGAACTTGGATTGTCCGTGACCCAGCGCTCACTCGGTGCGATGCCAACAAAGCGTACCGATATCTACATCGCCGACACGATTGGCGAACTCGGGACGTTGTATGCGCTTTCGCCTATCGCCTTTATCGGCGGTTCCCTCATCGAGCACGGCGGTCAGAATCCTATTGAGGCTATCCGTCATGGCGCCGTCGTTATGACCGGGCCGCATTGGCGCAACTTCACCGACGCCTATCGCGCGCTATTGCAACACAAAGGCGCGATCGAGGTGAATTCCACCGAGGAACTCGCTGAAAGCATTTCTCAGTTGCTGAACAGTCAATCGGAGATGCAGCACATGCGCGACGGCGCTAACGAGGCACTTGGCACACTTTCGGGCGCTCTTGAGCGCACTATTGAGCTCCTACTGTCCATTCTTCCCGACGAGAGGCTGAAGCGTGCGTCGTGAGGAGCCGCAATGGTGGTATGGCGAGACGCACGACCTACGCCAGCGCCTGCTCGCGCCCGTAGCGCACCTCTATGGGTGGATTGTTGAGGCGCGCTTTCGCCGCCACAATCGCTATCGCTCGCGATTTCCCGTCATCTGTGTCGGCAATTTTACCGCCGGTGGCGCGGGCAAGACGCCGCTTGCACTGTTCATCGCCCAGTTGCTGCTGGAACGCGGCGCAAGCCCGGTGTTTTTGTCGCGTGGCTATGGTGGAACGTCGGCGGGACCGGTTTGGGTCGAGGATACGCCTGATGCCGCACAACAGTTTGGCGATGAGCCACTGCTGCTTGCACGCGTGGCGCCAACGCTTGTCGCCCGCAACCGTAAGGCCGGCTTGCAGATGATTGAGGACGGCGGGTGGCACGTGAGCGTCGTCATTATGGACGACGGGCTGCAGAACCCGACGGTCATCAAGGATCTGTCGATTGCCGTTGTCGACAGCCGGCGTGGGGTGGGGAATGGCGAGGTTATTCCTGCTGGCCCATTGCGCGCACCACTCGAATTTCAACTCGGGCTCATCGATGCGATCGTGGTTAGGGCGCCGGATGCCGCCGCCCGGTCACAAGATCAGGGCGTCCACCAGCTGCTCCGCCGCACATTTCCTGGCCCCGTATTGGCAGCATGTGCCGTTCCCAGTGGCGACACCGATTGGCTAACAGAGATGCCAATCGTCGCTTATGCCGGCATCGCCAATCCAGATCGCTTCTTTGGGCTTCTGGAGGCCTCGGGCGCCCGTGTCGTGCAGCGCGTCGCCTTCCCCGACCACCATGCCTACACGCGTGCTGACGCCGTCCGCTTGCTGGAGCGCGCACAGACGACGGGCGCGCGCCTCGTCACAACGGAGAAAGATTGGGTCCGCCTCAAAGGCAGCGCCGACGTGCGCAAAGATTTGCTGGCGCAGACCGAGCCATTCGCTATCGAAATGGCGTTTGAAAGGCGGGACCTGGACCGCCTGAGCGCATTGATCGACGGAGTGACGCAGAGTGTGCGCGCCTAAAATCGCCCATCGATGCCGCTTTAGCGCTTCTGGTGCACCTGCCGGTAGCGCCGTAACGAGACCTCAGGCGAGACGTAGGCCTCCTGCAGCTCCACGCTCCAATATCTTAGATCCGGCAGCAAGATAGGCTCGCCCGTGACGGCACAACGCACGAAGTCCCCCGGCGAGACCACTTGGAATTCACCGTTCAAGTATCGCAGCTTAGCTTCACCTCTGAGGCCGAAGAACTTTTCGAAGCGGTTCATCGAAGTCTCTGTTTGCGGGGCCTGCCAATTCAGTGCACTTCACATTGCCAATCGCGCGCGCTGCGTCAAGCCGCACTTTGGACCCGCGTTGTTCTAAAAGAGAGATCCTTGTCCGCTGCTCCCTCCACCACGGCGCCTTCGCGTCGGCCGCGTCGGCGATTGCCGCGGCGCCGGGACCACCGTCTTCCTGGTGTCGTCCAAATCGACCTCGCGCGCCTCAGCAATCGCGCGACCGTCCGAGAATTCCAGTTCGAGACGATCACCAGCGTGCAAATCCGCAGCATGGCGAACCGTTTGGCCAGCCTTATCGCGAACAAGCGTGAACCCACGCTGTAGCACTCTGTGATAACTCAAGGAGCCGAGCAACTTAGCGCTCCCATCGAGTTGCCGACGGCCCGCCAAAATGCGATTGCGCAAGGCTTGTATGGACCGTGCTTCCAAGGCACTGAGCCGTTCGCCGCCAAATGAAATGCGCTGTGGCACCGTTTCCGGTTGCATGCGGCCCGCAACTCGCTCAAACCTCGCGCGCCGCGCAGCAGCGCTGCGTGACAAAGCGTCAAGGTTTCTGCGGCCAAACGCGTCGAGACGGTCGCGCGCCCGGCCAAGCCGCGCGCTGAGAAGACGCGGATGCAGACGCGAACTGCTGCGCACATGGCGCATGTGATGCGCGCGCGTGTTTGCAAGCAATGCCCGGCCTAACCGCTTTTCAACAGCGTCGAAGTGCTGGCGCGGCAGAGCGACAAGATCCTCTAAGCGCGGTAAGCCCCGCGCCGCTGCCCTGAGATGCGTACGCGCACTTTCCAGGACGCGGCGAGTAGCCGTTGCTAGCCTCAAAGCGAGCTTTGCGGTGTTTTCGGCCAGGTCCGCATGCTTGGGCACGGCCCACTCAGCCGCCTTGGTAGGCGTGGGCGCGCGCGCATCGGCAACAAGATCGATGAGCGTCCAATCCGTTTCGTGGCCAACAGCAGAGATTAGCGGGATGGTGCTCTGCGCAACGGCGCGGACCACGATCTCCTCATTGAAGCCCCACAGGTCATCAAGGCTGCCGCCGCCGCGCGCGACGATCAGGACATCCGGGCGCGCAATTGCACCTCCCGGCGCAATTTCATTAAAACCGCGGATAGCCGCAGCCACTTCGCCTGCGCTCGTCTCGCCTTGCACACGAACCGGCCAAATAAGTACGCGCGTGGGGAACCGCTCGTTGAAGCCGTGCAACATATCACGAATGACTGCGCCCGTCGGCGACGTAATAATGCCGACGACGCCAGGCAGGAATGGCCTTGGCCTTTTGCACTTCTCGTCGAACAAACCTTCGGCGGCGAGTTTCTTTTTGCGCTCCTCTAAAAGCGCCATCAGCGCACCAAGGCCGGCGGGTTCCAGGCTCTCGATCACGATCTGATACTTGGAGGATCCGGGATAAGTCGTAATGCGCCCCTGGGCGACAACCTCCATGCCCTCTTCCGGCTTCACCTTGAGCCGCTGAAATACACCCTTCCAGATCACCGCCTCGATCTTGGCCTTGTCGTCCTTCAAGGCGAAATAGCAGTGCCCCGAGGCATGCGGACCGCGATAACCCGACACCTCGCCACGCAGGCGGACGTAGCCAAAACCCTGCTCCAGCGCGCGCTTGATCGCGCTGGAAAGCTCCGAGACGGTGTACTCGGCCACGTTGGCGCCGACCGGGGTCTTTGCGGCTTCCTTATTCACGGCAGGTCGCCCATTTGTTGCTTGCCGATTCGATGATACATCAGGCCGCAATCTGCCTGTTCACGTCGCGATGCAAGACTTCACGATATTGAGAGCTCCCAAACAATGAACGTGCTCCTCATCGGTTCCGGCGGACGCGAGCACGCGCTCGCTTGGGCGATCAGCGCGAGTCCTCTGCTATCGAAGCTCTACTGCGCGCCCGGCAATGGCGGAATTTCAGACGTCGCCGAATGTGTTTCTCTCCCCGTCGCGGACCACACGGCCGTGATCCGATTCTGCAAGGACAACAACGTCGACTTTGTGATCATCGGTCCCGAGGCGCCGCTTGTCGCCGGAATTGTGGATGATTTGACCACAGCCGGCATCATGTGTTTCGGGCCCACGCAAGCAGCCTCGCAATTGGAGGGTTCCAAGGCCTTCACCAAGGATCTATGCCGCGAGTTCGATATTCCCACAGGCACGTATGGCCATTTCACTGATCCGGACGCTGCCAAGGCGTATCTCGCCGGCCAGCCGTTGCCGATCGTCGTCAAAGCCGACGGTCTTGCCGCCGGAAAGGGTGTCGTCATTGCCGAAACGCGTGCGGACGGGGAAGCAGCAATCGATGCGTGCTTCTCAGGCGCCTTTGGAAAAGCCGGTGAAGAGGTCGTGGTTGAGGAGTTCTTGCGCGGTGAGGAGGCAAGCGTCTTCGCCCTTGTCGATGGCAAAACCGCGCTGGCACTTGCTGCCGCCCAGGACCACAAGCGCGTGGGCGACGGCGATACCGGGCCGAACACGGGCGGCATGGGCGCATATTCGCCGGCACCTGTGATGACCGACGCATTGATCGCGAGGACCATGGACGAGATCATCCGCCCTACTGTTGCGGCGATGCAAGAGCGTGGCGCGCCGTTCAAGGGCGTGCTGTATGCCGGTCTCATGATCACGCCCGAAGGCCCAAAACTGATTGAGTACAACGTCCGCTTCGGCGATCCCGAGATGCAGGTTCTCGTAATGCGCTTAAAGTCCGACCTGCTGGAGGCCCTACTCGCCACCGCGGATGGCAAACTCGAGACACTTGATTTGCAGTGGCACGATGATGCGGCGCTCACCGTCGTCATGGCCGGAAACGGCTATCCTGGTACGCCGCTGAAGGGAACGCAGATCAAGGGGCTGGCTGAAGCCGCACAAGACGCTGACGTTGAGATCTTCCACGCCGGAACCAAGCGCGACGGGGACCGTTTGCTCGCCAACGGTGGCCGCGTCCTCGACGTCACCGCGCGCGGCAAGACGGTCGCCGACGCCCAGGCGCGCGCCTATGCGGCCATCGCCAAGATCGATTGGCCCGGTGGCTTCTGCCGCAATGACATCGGCTGGCGCGCAATTGCCCGCGAAAAGCCCGTTTAATAAACGATGCTGGTGCACCAGCGAACCTCTACTGGCGTCGTCCCGTAATGGGCTTAACTGCAGCATGACAAAAAAAACTGTGTCCCCAATCCTGGCAACTGAAAAGGCCAAGCTGCCCGTCCGACAGCCAACCATTGCGCTCGCGCTCGGTGGCGGCGGTGCGCGCGGTCTTGCCCACATCCTCATCCTGGAAGCGTTTGACGAGATGGGCTTGCGTCCCAAGATCATCGCTGGCGTTTCAATTGGCGCAATCTTCGGCGCAGCCTATGCCTCAGGTCTTTCGGGAAAAGAGATCCGCGCGCACGCTACAGAGGTTCTCAAAAAGCGTTTCAACTTGGTACGCGACCTCTTCTCCGCGCGCGTCAGAGTCGAACGGCGGTTCTGGAGTCCCTTCTCGATCGGATCTGCCTTTCTCGCACCCGCCAAGCTGCTCGACATCATCCTGCCAACACGCATTGCGCGCGACTTTGCGCACCTCGACATCCCGCTGAAAATCGTCGCCTCCGATTTTTACGCCCAGGATCCGGTAATCTTTTCCTCCGGGCCACTGCGCCAGGCGATTGCCGCCAGTATCGCCTTGCCAGTCGTTTTCGAACCGGTGGTAGTGGGGGGCAGCGTGCTTATTGATGGCGGGCTCGTCAACCCGTTGCCCTTCGACATCATCGCAGGCGAGGCGGACCTAACTGTCGCTATCGACGTGAGCGGCGCTCCCATGCCGCGAGTTGGACGCAAGAAGCCCAAGACTTGGGAAACGCTGTTTTCAAGCTCACTTATTTTCGAGCGCACGATCATCAAGGAGAAGCTGCGCTCACGCCAGCCCGACGTTTACATCGATGCCGGGACCAGCCGCTATCAGGTCCTCGACTTCCTCAAGATTGATGAAATTCTGGCTGCAGCCGCGCCGGCCAAGGAACGCTTCAAGGCGGAGCTTACTCGCGTGCTTGAAGCAGAAACGCTCAAAGCCGTGGAAGCAATAGAAGCATCCGCGCACAACGACGTTAGCCCGCGTAAGCGTCTTGCGCGCGCGCGTCTTCTGAGACGTGGCCGGCAACGCAAGTCTTAGCGCTTGGCTTCGAAAAACGCTTTGAGAAGGGCGCCGGCTCGCTCCTCATCGATGCCGGCGTATATCGCCGGAGCGTGGTGGCAGGTTGGCTGATTGAAGACGCGCGCGCCGTGCTCCACCCCGCCGCCCTTGGGATCCGCCGCGCCATAATAGAGGCGGCGAATGCGCGCAAACGATATGGCCCCTGCGCACATAGGGCAGGGCTCCAACGTGACGTAGAGATCGCAATCGAGCAATCGTTCCAAGCCAATCTTGGCGCAGGCGTCGCGTATGGCCAGCATTTCAGCGTGGGCGGTGGGATCGTTCATTGCCCGTGTCCGATTGCCGGCAGCCGCGAGAATTGCGCCATCGGGCCCGGTGATGACGGCACCAATAGGCACCTCGCCGCGCGCTTCTGCGGCTTGCGCTTCTGCTAACGCTCGCGCCATATGGCCGGTCTCGCGACGCGATGTCATAACGGCTCCTGCCTGGTAATACCCAAACTGTCCATGTCCAAAACCCACACTGCAAAACGGCCAAGCGCGCGCAAGGCTCCCCGTAAAAGCCCAGCCCCTAAGGCGCCTGGCGAGCCTATCCGCATCGCCAAGGCCATAGCGCGGGCAGGGATGTGCTCGCGCCGAGAAGCTGAGCGATGGATCGGCGATGGCCGCGTCTGCGTCAACGGAAAGCTGCTAACAACCCCCGCCTTTGAGGTCGGCCCCAAAGATAAGGTTACGGTCGACGGAAAGCCGTTGCCGCAGGCAGCGCCTATCGGCTTGTGGCGCTATTATAAGCCCAAGGGGCTCGTTACCACTCACAAGGACCCGCAAGGCCGCCCAACGGTGTTTAAGGCTCTGCCCGACGAGCTGCCACGCGTGGTCTCTGTAGGGCGGCTCGATTTTAACAGCGAGGGCCTTCTCCTGCTTACCAACAACGGCGCGCTGGCCCGCCACATGGAGCTTCCCGCCACCGGCTGGCTTAGGCGCTACAGAGTTCGGGCGCGCGGCCGGGTCTCAATAGATCAGCTCGAGGCTCTCAAGGGCGGTGTGGAGATCGACGGCGTGCGCTACGGCCCGGTTGACGCAATGCTCGACAGCACACAAGGCGCCAACGTGTGGCTGACAATCGGCCTACGCGAGGGCAAGAACCGCGAGGTACGCCGCATCCTGGCGAGCTTGGGTTTGGAGGTGAATCGTCTGATTCGCATCTCCTACGGGCCGTTTCAGCTTTTGGACCTCAAACCGGGAACGGTCGAGCCCGTCAAGCGGCGCGTATTGGCAGACCAGCTTGGGGCGCAGATTGCAGATGCTTTGGGCTTAAACAAGCCCGTTGAGGAGGAGCGGGCCCGCCGCAAGGCGCGCGCCAAGACGCAGACCCGCAATACTGGCGAGCCCTCATGAGGATCGTGGGAGGCAGATTTCGCGGCCGCCCGCTCGCGAGCCCCAAGCACGAAGGCTTGCGTCCGACCTCGGACCGCGTGCGCGAATCCCTGTTCAACATTCTGGAGCATGGCGTTCCCGATTTCTCGCTTGCAGGCACGCGCGTCATCGACCTTTTCGCCGGGACGGGCGCGCTCGGGCTCGAGGCCCTTTCGCGCGGCGCGGCCTTCTGCTTGTTCGTGGAGGATCAAGCAGGGGCGCGCGCGCTGATCCGCACCAACGTGGAGGCCATGCAGCTCACCGGAAAATCGCGCATCTTTCGCCGCGATGCCACGAACCTGGGCGATGCTGGAAGGACGAGCGCGTTTGGGTTGGCGTTCCTCGACCCACCCTATGGCAGGGAGCTCGGAGAAAAAGCGCTCGGGGCGCTGGTAGGTGGCGGCTGGCTAACGCCCGGCGCCGTCGTGGTACTCGAGGAGCGCGCAGACGCCACGGTTCAGATTCCAAACACGATCGTTGAGATCGACCGCCGCACGTATGGCGACACGCAAGTTTTGATCGCACGTTATCAAGCCAATGCTGAAGGAGTTGTTTGACGCTTACGCAGGCTCAAGAGGCATGAGGATCCATAGCAGGATGTAGATCAGAATGCCGGGGAACGCCGCGGAGAGAAGCGTGACCACCACGTAGCCAAAGCGCACGAGGGTCGGATCCCAGCCAAGCCATTTGGCAAGGCCGCCGCACACGCCGGCGATCAAGGCGCCGTGGCGAACGCGAACGAGGGGATGATCTGTTGGGTCGCTCATGTCGGCAGACAAGATAGGCAACGTCGCGCTGTTGGCAAGTCCGCATCGTCCGACAACGCCATTGTGGACCAAGCGCATCAGGGCAAGCGAGAGTTGTATCGAGCCCGTTTAGCGCCGGCCGAACAGGCGTTCGATGTCTGCAAGCTTCAATTCCACGTACGTCGGCCGGCCATGATTGCACTGGCCCGAATAGGGCGTCGCCTCCATATCGCGCAGCAGCGCGTTCATTTCCTCTGCCGTTAAGCGCCGCCCAGCGCGCACGCTGCCATGGCAAGCAAGCGTCGCACACACCGCCTCCAAGCGCTCTTTCAGCGCCAAACCTTCGCCCTCGCCGGTGATGTCAGCTGCGAGATCCTTCACCAGGCCTGTCACATCGGTCTCGCCCAGGAGGGCCGGCACCTCGCGTATAGCGACCGCGCCTGCGCCGAAAGGCTCAAGCATGAGACCCAGTTCGGCCAGCTCGTCAGCCTTTTCGCCGAGTGCGGCCGCTTCCTCGTCTGAAAGCTCGACGACCGCCGGCATCAACAGCCCTTGCCGCGCAACGCCACCAGCGGCGAGCATCGCCTTCATGCGCTCATAGACGAGGCGCTCATGCGCTGCGTGTTGATCGACGATGATGACCGACTCGCGCGTCTGCGCGACAATGTACGTCTGGTGCAACTGCGCCCGTGCGGCACCAAGCGGCCGATCGAGAAGCTCTTGCGCGGCCGGATCGACGCCGGCGCTTGCATCTGCGCTTGGACTTGCGAAGACCTCGAACGGCGCCTGCATGGCTTCAGCGAGGCCGTACGACATGTTGGGCTGCGAATTGCCATAGGACGGCACCCGCCCGGCCGGTCGCTCAAACGGTACGATGTTGGGCTTGAGTTCCTCCAACGTCGCCGCCCCGCCACCGGCCGATGCCCGGTGCCCGGCGGCATGCAAGGCGGCAGCGAGCGCATTGACGATCAACGAGCGCACGCGACCGGCATCGCGGAAGCGTACTTCGATCTTGGCGGGGTGCACATTGACGTCGACCTCCGCAGGCGGAAGCGTGACGAAGAGCGCCAGAAGCGGGTGGCGACCGCGCGGGATCAGATCGCCGTAAGCCGCGCGCACGGCGCCGACGAGTAGCTTGTCCTTGACCGGCCGGCCGTTGACGAACAGGAACTGCTGTGTGGTGTCGGGCCGATGCAGCGTCGGCAGGCCAGCAAAGCCTGAAACGGCGACCGTTTCGCGCGCACCCGCAATTGCGAGTGCATCGGCCATAAACTCGCGCCCCATGATTCGCCCCAGCCGCCTCAGAAGGCCCTCGGGGCCTGCATCGTCGCGCGGAAACCGCAAGCCGGTGCGCTCCCCCGTAGTCAAAGTAAAACCCACCTCGGCGTGCGCCATGGCTTGCCGCTTCACCACTTCCGAGACAGCCTGATTCTCGGCGCGCTCGGATTTGACGAATTTGAGCCGCGCGGGAACGTTTGCGAAGAGATCGCGCACCTCAACACGCGTGCCGGGGTTGCCGGCCGCCGGCTTGGGGCCATCCTTCGCACCGCGATCGACGATGATGGAAAAGGCGTCTTCGGCGCCTTGAGCACGCGACAAGACCTCGAGCCGGGCAATAGATCCAATTGAGGGCAGTGCCTCACCGCGAAAGCCCAGCGTTTGAATCGCAAAGAGGTCTTCTTCGGAAAGCTTGGAGGTGGCGTGCCGTTCGACACAGAGGGTGAGATCTTGCCGGTTCATCCCTGAGCCGTCGTCGCTCACGCGGATGAGTGCCAGACCGCCTGACGCGGTGACGACTTCGATCTCGGTTGCGCCCGCATCGATAGCGTTCTCGACGAGCTCTTTGACGACGCTCGCCGGTCGCTCGACGACCTCGCCCGCAGCGATGCGATTGACTGTCTCAGGCGAAAGCTGGCGGATCGCCATGGCTGCCCCTCCCCTATTTGGGCGCCAAGCTAGCGCATTCGCCGATTCGCTGTCAGCGAGCCTGTGTATAGCCCTACAGCACCGCCATTTTGGTGGGGACTTGGCGAGCGGAGACCTAGGCCGAATTAGCCCTTCTTGGCATCCAGAAAGGTCGGTTTGCCGACGATCGTCACAATGAGATCGTCAGTCTCCAAGAGGCGCTTAGCCACCCGCTTCACGTCTTCGAGCGTCACCGCAGCCATCATGGCGTTGCGGTTGTCGATGTACTCAGGTCCGAAGTCATCCATGCGCAGCCCCAGAAGCTGCGTGGCGATCTTGGCGTTGGTATCGAAGCGCAGCGGATAGGAGCCAATCAGATATTTCTTTGCGTTGTCGAGTTCTGTCTGGGTGGGGCCGTTGTCGGCCATCTGCTTGAGTTCGTCGCGAATGACATCAAGCGATTCGCCGATCGCTTCGTTACGCGTCGCCACGCTGCCGGAGAAGATGGACGCGTGGTGATAGGGATAAACGTAGGTGTAGACCGAGTAGGCAAGGCCGCGCTTCTCACGCACCTCCTCCATGAGCTTTGAAGCAAAGCCGCCGCCACCCAGGATGTGATTGAGCACGAAGGCAGGAATGAAATCGGGGTCCTTGCGCTCCATGGCCCCGAGCCCGAAGACCGCCACCGATTGTGGCACATTCATCTCGACAACCTTTTGCCGGCCACCGGCGACGGGGCTCGTCTTCGACACAGCAGCAAGATCAGCGGTGGCGGGTAGATCGCCGAAAACTTCATCGAGTAGCGCGCCGAGTTGTTCGGCATTGATGTCGCCAACAACGACAACCTTCAGCGTATCCTTGGCGAAGGTGCGCTTGCGGTAAGCCTCCAAGTCATCGCCGCTGATCTTGGCAACAGTCTCCTGGGTGCCGGCAGAGGGGCGGGCATAGGGATGGCCTTCAAAGGCAACGGCATACCATTCATTGAGGGCCACCTTCTCGGGATTGCGTGCCGCGTAGACCAGGGCTGCATGCAACTGCTGGCGAATGCGCTCCACCGCATCCGCGTCGAAACGCGGGCTGTTGATGGCGAGCTTCAATAGCTTGGCGGCCTCGTCGCGATTGGCGGTAAGCGTCTCAAAATTCCCATAGAACGCATCCTTGGCGTCTTCATAACGCATGCGCATGGAGATCTCCTCCATGCGCTCCTGAAATTCACGGGACTTCAGATCGCCGGCGCCTTCGTCGAGCATTGCGGAGAGAAAGTTAGCGATCCCCTCTTGCCCCACAGGGTCCTGCGAGCTTCCGCCCTCGAATGCGAAGCGCATGGCCATCATGGGGACGCTGTGCTCTTCGACAAGCCAGGCCTCAATGCCGCCGGGGCTTTTCATGGTTTGGATTTTCATGGCGTGTGCAGGCCCGCTGAGCGTGGTGAGAAAGGCAGCGATAAAAGCGGCAAGCGGCGCTGCCGTCAAAGCACGCAGACGCGCGCGCCTTGCGCCGAACCAACTATTAGGGATCATGGCATGACCTTTGGGCAATGGGCTTCACGAGCGCGAGTGGACGGCTGGCTGCTTGGCATTCTTGACGCCGTCGCCGCTGCCTTCGGCGGCCTCCGGCAAAAGCCAGCCGGTGACCGAACGGCGCATATCGAGATACTTATCTGCTACTCTTTGCAAATCCTCGAGGGTGACCTTCGAGATCGCATCCGGCCAGCCTTCGACGTCTTTCACCGTGCGCCCGACTGAAAGAGCCCAGCCGTAACGGCGGGCTAGTCTGGCCTGATTGTCACTGTCGTAGATAAGGTCGGCAAGAAATTTCTTCTTGGCGCGCTCAAGCTCGGCCGGCGTGACGCCGTTGGTGCGCACGTCATCCAACACCTCATCGACCTTCTCCTCGATCTGATCGAGGCCAACACCTTCCGCGGCCACGGCGTAGACTGAAATGGTACCGCTATCGAGACCCCAGCCGGAGTATTCGCCACCACTCGTTGCCGCGATCTTTTCATCGACGACCAGCTTCTTGTAGAGTCGGCTGGTTGCGCCGTCGGCAATAATCGTGAAGAGCAGATCGAGGGCTTCGGCCTCACCGGGCTCCCCTGTCACGTAGCTCGGTGTGACGTAGTAACGGTGAAAGGATGCATTGCCGGCCCTCGGGTCCTTGTACTCCAGCCGGCGCGCGGCGATGTAGGGCGGCTCCTCAGGGCGCTCACGATGATTGACCTCAGGGTTCGCGGGGATCTTGCCGTATGTCTCTTCGGCAAGAGTCTTGACTTCTTCGTGGCTAACGTCGCCAGCCACGACAAGGATTGCGTTGTTGGGCGCATAGAAATGCTTGTAGAAGCGCATCGCGTCCTCGCGCGATAGCTTCTTCATCTCATGCCCCCAACCGATAACCGGAATGCCGTAAGGGTGCGACCGGTACAGTGTGGCTGACATCTGCTCATCAAGCAGTGCACTGGGGTTGTTTTCGATGCGCGAGCGGCGCTCCTCCATAATCACGTTGCGCTCCACGAGCACCTCGTCCTCGGTCAGCCGCAAATTGACCATGCGGTCGGCTTCCATCTCCATCAGCGTCGCGAGCTGCCCCTTGGCGATGCGCTGGTGGTAGGACGTTGCGTCCTGACCGGTGAAGGCATTGTCTTGGCCACCCAGGCGCGAAATTATCTTGGAGAATTCTCCAATCGCGATCTTGTCGGTCGACTTGAACATCAAGTGCTCAAGGAAGTGCGCAATCCCTGACACACCCTTGGGTTCGTCGGCGGCGCCGACCTTGTACCAGACCATGTGGGTCACGACGGGCGCACGGTGATCAGGGATCACGATCACTTGCATGCCGTTGGATAATTTGAATTCACTGGCGCGGATTTGCGCTTGGGCGGGGAGCGTGTGGAGCGTTGAAGCGAGCATCATCGAAAGCGCCATTGATAGGGTTGAAA
>CAZURR010000002.1:42033-55018 GCA_964622715.1 uncultured Hyphomicrobium sp.
CCGCATGACACGTCTATCCGTGCTCTCAAGCCCGTTGTTGCTGGGCTTCGAAGAGCTTGAACGCCTGGTCGACCGCGCCAGTAAGGGCGCTGGCGACGGCTACCCGCCCTACAACATCGAGCGCGTCACCAACGCGAACGGAGAAACGGACCTGCTGCGCATTACGCTCGCAGTGGCCGGATTCACACGCGATAACCTCGAAATCACGCTGGAAGATCAACAGCTCACCATCCGTGGTAAACAATATGAGGAAAAGTCTCGCGAGTTTCTCTACCGTGGGATCGCGGCGCGCCAATTCAGCCGCACATTCGTACTTGCAGAGGGAATCGAGGTAGATTCGGCAGATCTGTCGAATGGCCTGCTCGCAATCGACTTGAAGCGCCTAGAGCCAGAGCACTTGGTACGGACGATTGAGATCGGCGACAGAAAATCGCGTTCCTGATCGTTATCTGAAAAAGACCCTTATTCGATGTTTTGCTTTTAAGGGTCTGCCACAAGAGATCTGGAAATTACGGCTACCGTACCCAGATCAAAGTATGGACGCGCCGGGCCCCACTTGAAGGAGGAGCAGCGTCATGACCGAAGTTGAGAAGATGACCGACGATCGAATTGTCATGACTGAGCACGAGTTTGCCACCCTGGGTGGCGGCGTGGTTGCTTACATCAAGACGCTGACCTCCGATGAGGCCAGCCGCATGTTCCCTGCTGTCACGGGACTGCCCGAAGGCATCAACCTTTTCTCGCTTCATGCTGCAGACGGCACACCGCTGGCGCTGACCGACACGAAACAGGCTGCTATCGGTCATGCGATCGATGACGACTTGCAGATCGCTGGCGTGCACTAAGGCGCCGCAGCCAACGGACTATTTGCGAATGTTGCTTTTAGGGCCTCGCCGTTATGGCGAGGCCTTTGTGCATCCAGGACCCGCGATCTAGCTGCGGTAAGCGGCAAACTGACCGCGCGGGCGGAAGCGTTCCAAATATGTGGGAACGATCGCCGACACGCCGTTCGGCCTGGCAATGCCAAGAGCGGCAATACTGCGCTTTTCCGATTTTGCTCGTTCGCTGACGACGTTGTCCTGCTGCAGCAAACGCACCTGATCGAAGGTGATCGGTCGCAAGCTGTTTGGCAGGGGCCAAGTCAGTATGGCCTGCAGCTTGGTCAGCCAGAACGGCATCGGCAAATAAGCGCGCGGTCTCTCAGTCCAATCTTGCACCAGATCGAGAAGCTCGCGGAAGCTGAACACCTCAGGACCACCGATCTCGTAGACGGTGCCCGGCTTGGCCGCACCGTCGATTGCGGCAGCAATCGCTGCTCCCAAGTCGCCAACGAAAACCGGTTGGAACCGCGTTTTGCCCCCGCCAATCAGAGGCAGGAATGGCGAAATCCGCGCCATCGCCGCGAAGCGGTTAAAGAACTCGTCGTCCGGCCCGAACACGATGGAGGGGCGCAAAATGATCGCATCGGGAAACTCTCCCAGCACGGCGGCTTCGCCCTCGCCCTTTGTGCGCGCATAGCGCGAAGACGACTTCGGGTCAGCGCCGATGGCCGAAATGTGAACGAGCCTTTTGACACCGGCATTGCGCGCAGCCTTCGCGATGGCTCGCGCGCCATCGACGTGGAGGGCGCGAAAGTTTTGCCGGCCGCTGCTCACCAGCACACCAACAGCGTTGACCACGGCCCGCGAACCCATCATCGCGTGCTGTACGGAGTCGGGATAGCGAAGGTTCGCCTGCACCGGGAAGATCTGGCCAACGGCACCAGACGTCTGCAGGAAAACCGCCAATTCGGGGCGACGCACGGCAGCGCGCACCCGCCAGCCATTCTTTGCCAGCGCCGCGACTGCGTATCGGCCTACGAAGCCTGAACCACCGAAGACGGTTGCCAGCCCCTTGTCGTCGAGACGATCCGACATTGCGCGCTCCCTATCGCTCAAGCTCAACTTAATAGAGACACAAGGCATACACGATCGCCAGCAGCCCTGTGAAGCCAGGCACGGCGCAATTGACAAGAACGGCAGTGCTCTCTAACTCATCGCGTTCGTGCCCAGGTGGCGGAATTGGTAGACGCACTAGCTTCAGGTGCTAGCGCTCGCAAGGGCGTGGAGGTTCGAGTCCTCTCCTGGGCACCAAGCCTTCCCTAATAAGGCCTTCGCCGCCGTTGACCGGCCTTCGCACTCAGCACTCCTCGTCCGCGCCGTCAGGCGCCTCCTTAGACGGCCGCATCTCTCGTTGCGCGTAGCCCGACGCATGGCGCCGCTTGCCATCTCTTGGCTAAGCCGGTACACAGTCCGCGTAAGCTTCCATAAATAGTTGTTGTGTATCAGTGGCTTGCCTGCGGACCACTGGATCAGGATCGGGAAACTCAACGCAAGACCAATGCCCAAGCCCTCCATAACGCTTCACAAGGATGATCTGCCGGACGGCTTGAGCTTCGGGACAAGCATTGCGATCGATACGGAAACCCTGGGGCTGAACATCAATCGCGACCGGCTTTGCCTGGTCCAGCTCTCCGCCGGCGACAACAGCGCCCACCTCGTCCAGTTCGACGGCAGCGAATACGCTGCCCCGCGCCTCAAGGCCCTGCTTACCGACACGTCGATCCTCAAGATCTTCCATTTCGCGCGCTTCGACGTCGCGGTTCTGGAGAAAAACCTCGGCGTTCTAACCGGGCCGATTTACTGCACCAAAATCACCTCCAAGCTTGTGCGGACCTACACGGACCGCCACGGTCTCAAGGACTTAGCCGCCGAACTCCTAGGCGTTGAGTTATCCAAGCAGCAGCAAAGCTCTGATTGGGCCGCCAAGGAGCTGTCCCAGCAACAGCTCGCCTACGCGGCCTCCGACGTTCTCTACCTGCATGCCTTGAAAGACAAGCTCGACGCCATGCTCGATCGCGATGGTCGGCGCGCGTTTGCCGAGGCGGCATTTAAATTCCTGCCCGTCCGTGCACGCCTCGACCTGGCGGGCTTTTCCGGTGAGGATATTTTCTCCCATTGAGGGGCGCGATCACAGCCGGTAAGTGCCCGTGTGGTCTCAGATTTCTAAACTGCCGACCCCTTGAATCGAGTCCCAATATCACCCCAATTGGCGGCGATTGTGGGCCTTTGAGCCGCCATACGGCATCTTCCGACAGAACCCATGACAACGACGACCGATCTTGAACGGCATCGCGGACCAGCCCGCACGACCGCCTCCGACTTGTTCGGAAGTGACCGGAAGAAGAATTTTGCGCGCGCGCGCCGGCACTCCCTCGTCGTGCGCACCCTGCGCTGGTTGCTTCCGCTTGGTGGCGCGGCCGTCATTGTGATTTACGTCCTTTCCGTGATGGAGACCGCCGGTTGGGTGGAAGGTCTGCCTCAGATCGCCTTGCCAAAAATCATCCCCGAAAACCTCACCATGCAAAACCCTCGCTACGAAGGGTTCAATAAGGATGGCGGCTCTTATGTCGTCACCGCAGACACGGCCGTTCAGGATTTCGCCGACACGACGCACATCAAGCTCGAAGGCATCAAGGGTGACCTGACTGACGCCCAGAAGGTCAAAACGAACCTCATGGCTACTCGCGGGGTCTATGATACCAAAGAAGGGGTGCTTGAGCTATTGGACGGCATCGACATCGTGTCTGACAATGGCATGCGCGCCCGTCTGTCGCGCGCAACTATCTTGACCAAAGAGAACGCCATCACAACCAACGAGCCGGTTGCCGTCGAGATGCCCACGGGCTCGATCCGTTCCAATCGCATGGCGATAAAGACCAAGTCCCGTGAAATGACCTTCGCCGATTCGGTTCGCTCGCGCCTCGTTTCGCAGAAGAAGGCGAAGCCAAAGGCCGGTACCAAAGCGGCATCCTCGGGCAATCCGCCAATCATAAATGCCAGCAACGGCCCGATCGACATTTCCGCCGATCGCTTGGACATCAACGACGCAGCAAAGACTGCGATCTTTTCCGGTGGCGTTCGGGCGGTACAGGGCGATGCCGCTTTGGAAACGGCGGCACTTCAGGTGAGCTATGACGGAGATGCGGTGCAAGGGGGCGGGATCGCTACAAAGGATGCCTCCTCGGGCACCAAATTGCGCCGCATCCAATCAACATCCCCGGTCGTCATGACTCGGGCGCCGCAGGAGCGCGTCACCAGCGAGAGCCTCGACTTCGACGCCGTCAATGAGATCGCGGTGCTGTCCGGCGATGTGGTGATGACATCAGGCAATGATCGCCGCGCCACGAGCAGTGTTGCGACAATCGATCAGCGCGCGGATACGATTCTGTTGACGGGCAACGTCGTCATCAAACAGGGGCCTAATGAGCTCAAGGGCGGCAGACTGTTCGTTGAGCGCACGAAGGGCCTCACGCACCTTACGTCTCCAGCAGGTGCAAACGGGCGGGGCCGCATCACGACGCGTTTCTTCAGTGGCAAAGGCAATACGACAAAGAAGCAGAGCACAACGGCTGCGGTGAAGAACGCACTGAAAGCCGGGACCAACTCCGCGACGGGCGTCTTCATGACTGATCCCAAAGCACCCATCGATGTGGAGGCCGACCGGCTCGATGTCGATGACAATGCCAAGGTGGCAAAATTCCATGGCGATGTGCGCGCCAAGCAGGGTGACTTCGTGGTGCGCACATCTGCCCTTAACGCAACCTACGCCGGCGCCGCAGGTCTAGCCTTGACGTTCGATGACACCAGCAAAACGGGAAGCAAGGAGCCCGCCGCGCTGACGCGTATCGAAGCGCGCGGAAAAGTCATCGTCACGTCGAAGGAAGGGCAGAAGGCAGTCGGCGATTGGGCCGTCTTTGATGTCAAAAAGAACATAGTGACGCTGGGGGGCGACGTCATTCTCACGCAGGCAAAGAATATCGTCCGCGGCACGCGTCTCTCAATCGACATGACAACCGGCAAGAGCGTTATTCAAAACGACCCGGGTGCCTCGTGGATCGGCTCAGTCGCCCCCAGCAGCAAAGAATCCAGCCGTCGCTTGACCGTGCAAGGTCCTGCTAAGGGTGCTAGGCCGAGCGCCGTATTCTACCCGCAATTTGAGAAGGACAAGACAAAGAAGGGCGCTAATTCGGCCGCGAAGCCGAACAATAATGCACCCAATGCCCCAAGCTGGGCGCCACAGCCGACTGCACCCTAAGGCCTCACCGCATATTGACACGAGCGGCGAAGCGCGATCCATGGTGCGGTGGCTGCAGGCCCCACGCGCAAAACCTGAGGTTTTCTAACCGTGCCCAAAATTATCCCCTTCGGATCGAAGCTCGATCAAGTCGCAAGGCAGCAGGGCGCTGCTGCTGTGGAGGGTTCGGAGCAACAATTGGGCGCGCAGGGATGGCTCACCATCCATCACGTGCAAAAGACCTACAAGAAGCGCATGGTGGTGAGGGGCGTTGGCCTCGCTGTCGGGCGAGGCGAGTCGGTCGGCCTCTTGGGCCCCAACGGCGCCGGCAAGACGACAGTTTTTTACATGATCACCGGCCTTGTCCCTGCTGATTCAGGGCGCATCACCATCGACGGCCAAGACGTCACAAATCTTCCGATGTACCGCCGCGCCCGGCTTGGTATCGGTTATCTGCCGCAAGAGGCCTCCATCTTCCGGGGTCTTTCGGTTGAGAAGAATATCATGGCTGTGTTGGAGCTAGTGGAGCCTTCGTCGAAGCGGCGCAAGGAGCAGCTCGACAGTCTGCTTGAGGAATTTCGCATTTCGCATTTGAGAAAGTCACCCTCGATTGCACTGTCGGGCGGCGAGCGGCGGCGCTGCGAGATTGCCCGCGCACTCGCATCGGGTCCCTCTTTCATGCTGCTGGATGAGCCCTTTGCCGGCATCGACCCCATTGCGGTCGGCGACATTCAAGAACTGGTGCGCCATTTGACCGAGCGTGGCATTGGCGTATTGATCACCGACCATAACGTTCGCGAAACATTAAGCCTAATTGATCGAGCTTATATCATCTATGATGGTCAAGTTCTGACACAAGGTAAGCCTGAAGAAATCATTTCGAACGACGATGTGCGCAGAGTGTACCTTGGCGATATGTTCGCTAATGCGCGCTGACCAATTCCGGCTATCATAGGGTCAGCTAGGCTTGGACGCGTAGGTTAGGCGCATGGCGCTCTCGACAAAGTTGGAACTGAGGCAGGGCCAGCAGCTGGTGATGACACCCCAGCTGCAGCAGGCTATCCGTCTTTTGCAACTTTCAAACCTCGAACTGATGGAGTTCGTCGAATCCGAGTTAGAGCACAACCCGCTCCTGGAGCGCGATGAGAACGCCGAGGGCCCGGTACGCGCCGACGGTGAGCCGCCCGCGGAAGCGAAACTCGATGAACCAGCAGCACCCGCGGATGACAATTGGCTCGATCTTGGCAAGACCGCAGATCCTGATGGTGCATTTGATTCCGACGATGGGAACGTATTTGATGACGCAG
Organism: uncultured Hyphomicrobium sp.; assembly: GCA_964622715.1. Lineage (GTDB taxonomy): Bacteria > Pseudomonadota > Alphaproteobacteria > Rhizobiales > Hyphomicrobiaceae > Hyphomicrobium_A. The sequence goes on from CAZURR010000002.1 coordinate 48,456, forward strand.
CGCCCGCTGACGCAGGAGGTGACCAGACCGGTTCAGGTTGGGCCTCGCTGAGTCAACGTGCACAGGGATCGGATGGCGACGTCAACATCGAGGCCTTTGTCGCCAACGAAGTTTCGCTGCGCCAGCACTTGAGCGAGCAGCTTCCCCTCGTTCTCCACGAGGCCGCCGAAAGAATCATCGGTCAATACATGATCGACATGGTCGATGACGCCGGCTACCTGCCGGCTGATCTTGGCGTGCTCTGTGAAAAGCTCGGTGCCCCGCCTGACCTCGTGACGCGCGTACTCGCCAGCTTGCAGACACTCGATCCGCCCGGTGTTTTTGCACGCTCGCTTGCCGAATGCCTCGCACTCCAGCTCAAAGACCAAAATCGCTATGATGCGGTGATCGGAAGTTTTCTGGAGAATCTGCATCTTCTCGCTAGCCACGATCTTTCCGGACTGCGCAAAGCGGTCGGTGTGGAAATGGACGAGTTGGCCGAGATCATCGCGGAGGCTAGGCGGCTAAACCCGAAGCCGGGCCTGAAATTTGGCTCTGTCCAAGTGCAGCCCGTCGTGCCAGACGTGCACGTTCGCTCCGCGCCCAACGGCAGCTGGATTATCGAACTCAACAGCGACACGCTGCCCCGTGTGCTCGTCAACCGAAGCTATCTGGTGCGCGTATCGAAGACGGCTTCGCACGACGACCGTAACTATCTCATCGACTGCCTGCAGACCGCCAATTGGCTGGTCAAAAGCCTCGATCAACGTGCGCGCACAATTCTCAAGGTTGCCGAGGAAATCGTGCGCCAGCAGGACGGCTTCTTCACCTACGGCATCCAGTACCTGCGACCGCTGAATCTTAAGACAGTCGCCGATGCCATTTCGATGCACGAGTCGACTGTGTCCCGCGTCACGTCCAATAAGTACATGGCCACGCCGCGCGGCATCTTTGAGTTGAAGTACTTCTTCACCTCGGCAATCGCCTCCGCCTGTGAGGGCGAGTCACACTCTTCTGAAGCTGTCCGGCATCGAATCAGGCAGATGATCGATGGCGAAACACCAACAACCGTTCTCTCGGACGACAAGATTGTTGAAAAGCTCAAGACCGATGGAATCGACATCGCGCGGCGCACAGTGGCGAAATACCGCGAGGCAATGCGAATCCCCTCGTCCGTGCAGCGCCGTCGCGACAAACGCTTGTCGGAGCGCCTTGGGCGCCCATCCTAAGCCAAGAATAGAGGGAGCACGCACTATTTGGGCTTGTTTGTCCCCTTGCGGTGCAATATTAGGGCCACCATCTTGGAATTTGGCGCTAGATTATCCGAATCCCGGCGCAGCAGCCTGGAGACGTAAAACGGGGGATTTCTTGCACCAACTGCTTGATTTACCTCAGTGGCGGCCTTGTTCTAGTGGAGTTTAGGGGGAAGGGTGCCTCATATCTTCAAGCGCGGGGACAGCGCTCTCCCGCCCAAAGACGTGCATCTGGCCTAACAGGCGGCACAGGCAGCACGACCATGGGAGCGCAGTAAGTTTAGCGTCAGCGAGTTTGTCAGGCTTTTCGACCTTTGGGCTGCCACTTTTTTGGTTTTTCACAGTGCCTCTAACGGTGATTTGAACGTTGCCTATCAGCACCCAAACGGGACTATCAGCTGGAATGGCACCGGCTCACGCGCAGTAGGCAAAACCGACGGTGCAAATGCGGCAGTTACGGATTGAGGGAAGAGTTCCGAGCACCAGCCTTGTCGCTGGAGACATTTCAAGATCGGCAACTCTGTTAGACCGAGAGGGACGCGACTCATGATGGATCTGCATGATCTGCTGACTCCCGATGGGATTATTGCGTCGCTCAAGGCGACGAGCAAGAAGGACACGTTGCAGGAACTTGCGGGGGTTGCAGCCCAAAAAACTGGGCTCGACGCGCGCGAGATCTTTAACACGCTCCTGCAGCGCGAACGCTTGGGCTCGACCGGTCTAGGTCGCGGGATCGCCATTCCCCATGTGAAGCTCAGCACGCTTCATGGAATCATCTGTCTCTTTGCGCGGTTGGAAGAGCCGATCGAGTATGAATCCCTTGATGGCGAACCGGTCGATCTCGTGTTCATGCTACTCGCACCAGAGAACGCGAGCGGCGATCACTTAAAGGCACTGGCGCGCATCTCGCGCTTGGTACGCGAACCTTTGATCCTCGATGAGTTGCGTAACGCGCCCGACGCTGCCGCGCTACACTCCGCGCTGACCGTGATCATGCCTTCGCACGCAGCTTAAGCCTTTCTTACAAGGTAGCTGCCGGAGCGGGGCAACCGCCCGTGTCGCCAAAAGCGAGCATGGCTCCAAGCGCAATGCCCCCCACAATGATGCGCCACCACCCGAACAGCGCGAAACCGTGGCGGCTCACGTAGTTGAGCAGATGACGCACGACGAACACGGCAGCAATGAAGGCCGTGACGAAACCTATCGCGATGTTTGCGACGTCTGTGGGCTGCAGGATGGACCAGTTCTTATAGAGGTCGTAGGCAAACGCCCCTGTCATAGTCGGCATGGCGAGAAAGAATGTGAACTCGGCAGCCGAACGCTTGTCAGTGCCCATCATCATCGCACCGACAATGGTTGCACCTGATCGCGAGACTCCCGGGATCAGCGCCAGGCATTGAAAGAGGCCGATCTTGAAGCAGAGCGCCGGCGGATAGGTCATTACTTCGGTGTAGCGCACGTCGAAGTTTAATCGGTCGACGATGAGCAGGATGACGCCCCCGATAATGAGCATTGAGGCTATGAGCACGGGCGTTTCGAATAGGACGCCCTTGATGAAGTCGTGGGCACTGGCCCCCAAGACGGCGGCAGGCAGGAAGGCCAGCAAGATGCCAATGACGAAGCGGCGCGCACCAGGATCATGGGGAAGCGCAACCGCAATCCGCGTCAGCTTGACGGCATAGACGCTCAAGATCGCCAAAATTGCGCCGAGCTGGATCAGCACCTCGAAGGTCTTGCCGGGCGTGCAGATATCGAGGAAATGCTCTGTGAGCAGCAAGTGCCCGGTCGACGAAACGGGCAGGAACTCGGTCACGCCTTCAATGAGGCCGAGCAGGATTATTTGCCAGGTCGGCATTGGCGTTCTCTATGTTCCTGGTATTTCGGTTGGATGGGTTACCGGGCAGACTGCGATGCTTAGCAGGATTTTGTCGCACTTTGTGCTACATCCGCGCAACACGGGGCAAGCGTCATTGCATTGGCTTCCAGGAGGCCATCTTGACGAATCACCAGTTGGCCCACGTGCTGAGCCCGAAAATGCAATTTGACGTAGGGAATTGAGCGGGGAATCCCGGTCCAGATATGCACAAGCTCATCCACTTTCAGCTCTGTCCATTCTCGCGGGCCATCCGCATCGCGATGGCTGAGCTTGGGCTTGAGATCGAGCTTGCCGTCGAGCACCCATGGGAATGGCAGCCGGCATTTCTCGAACTGAACCCGGCCGGCGAGCTTCCCGTACTTCAGATTGAGGGCGGCCCGGCTCTGTGTGGCGCCTACGCAATCTCCGAGTACCTTTCCGAGGAGATCGCGGAAAGCCAACCTGAGCGCAGCACCGTCCCGCTGTTTCCAGGAAACCGCGACGAGCGGGCTGAAGTCCGCCGCCTGGCGGACTGGTTCAATGGCAAGTTCAATCGCGAAGTCACGCACGAACTCTTGAATGAAAAGGTTTATGCTCGCTATTCTCCTGGCGCTTTCGCGACACCCAACGCCGAAATCCTCCGCGCCATTCGCACCAACCTGCGTTACCATATGAGCTACGTAAACCATTTGGCGCATCAGCGAAGCTGGCTCGCGGGCGATGAACTGTCGTTTGCCGACTTTGCAGCGGCTGCACAGCTTTCGTCAGCCGACTATCTGGGCGAGGTGCCTTGGGAGGAGTTTGGCGTGGCGAAAGTCTGGTATGCGCGCATCAAGTCGCGACGCGCATTTCGCACGATCCTGATCGACCGCATACCTGGCATCTGGCCGCCGGCGCACTATGCCGATCTTGATTTCTGATAGCGGCATTAGAGGACCAACCGTGACCGCCGACGTCAAAGAAATGCTCGTCCGCCAAGCAAAGGCTTTGGGATTTGATGCCGTCCGCGTCACGACACCAGACGCCATCGCAGACGCCGGGCGTCACCTCATGGAATTCCTAGGCTCTGGTCGCCACGGGGACATGGCATGGATGGAAACGACCGCAGAGCGGCGGCGCGATCCGTCCGCCCTCTGGCCTGACGCGCGCTCGGTTGTCATGCTGGCCATGAGCTATGCGCCGGCAGGAGACCCGCTCGCCGCGCTCGCTGACCCAACGCGCGGAGCTATCTCGGTCTATGCGCAAGGTATAGACTACCACGACATCCTCAAGTCGAAGCTTAAGTCGCTCGCTGCAAGCCTGGCCGCCAAAAGTGGCGCGGGAGTCAAGGTCTTCGTCGACACCGCACCCATAATGGAAAAGCCGTTGGCCGCCGCAGCTGGGGTCGGCTGGCAAGGCAAGCACACCAACCTGGTCTCGCGCGAGCATGGCTCTTGGCTCTTTCTGGGCGCCGTCCTCACGACCGCAGAGCTTTCGCCCGATCAATCGGAGATCGATCTTTGCGGCAGTTGCCGGCGCTGCCTGGACGTCTGCCCAACGGCGGCATTCCCCGCCCCGTACGTGTTGGACGCGCGCCGCTGCCTCGCCTATCTTAGCATCGAGCACAAAGGGCACATTCCCGAAGAATTTCGCAAGCCCATGGGCAATCGCATATTTGGCTGCGATGATTGCCTTGCGGTTTGTCCGTGGAACAAGTTCGCAGCATCCGCACGCGAGGCGCGATTTCATGCGCGTACCGAAACGGACAACCCTCCGCTCGCCGATTTGCTCACCCTTGACGACCGCGCCTTTCGTAGCCGCTTCAAAGGCACGCCCATCAAGCGCACGGGACGCGATCGTTTCGTGAGAAATGTGCTGATTGCCGCTAGCAATTCTGGCGATACGAGTCTGCTGCCAAAGGTGGAAGCACTTCTTGATGACGACTCACCACTGGTGCGCGCAATGGCCGTGTGGGCCTTGCGCCAACTGACGTTGGAAGACGTGGGAGAGCCGCTCAAGCACCGCCATTTGGCACGTGAAGGGGATGCAAACGTACGCGCGGAATGGCAGGCCGCCTCTGCGCCATGACGCATCTATTCTGTTTCGGCCTCGGCTACAGCGCGTTGCGCCTTGCCCGAATTACTTCTGCCCAGGGATGGACTGTCAGCGGTACTGCGCGCACGACCAAAGGCGCTGAAAGAATTGCGGCGGAGGGGTTCTATCCGTTCGTATTCGATGGTCAAACGCCTGAACCGGGCATCGGCGACGCGCTAGCTTCGACGACACATGTCCTCATCTCGGCACCGCCCGGAGAGGACGGCGATCCTGTCCTACGCCACCATGCTGGCGACCTGCAGGCCGCATCATCGCTTGCCTGGATTGGCTATCTGTCAACCGTCGGTGTCTACGGCGACCACCAGGGCGATTGGGTGGATGAGACGAGTGAGATACGGCCCACGTCGCAGCGGAGCCAGAGGCGCCTTGCTGCCGAGGACGCCTGGAGAGCCTTCGGCTCGCAGACAGGCCGGCGCGTTCAAATATTCCGCCTTTCAGGAATCTATGGGCCTGGGCGCAGCGCCATTGATCGTCTGCAGGAGGGAACAGCACGGCGTATCGTCAAACCAGGCCAGGTATTCAATCGCATCCACGTCGCCGACATCGCGACCACGTTGAGCGCGGCCATCGCAGGCAAGGGCTCACAGCAAATCTACAACGTGACCGACGATGAGCCTGCACCGCCACAAGACGTAATAGCGTTTGCCGCCGAGCTATTGCAGACGACTCCGCCACCCGAGGTTGCCTTTAAGAACGCTGAGCTTTCGCCTATGGCGGCAAGCTTCTATGCCGACAACAAGCGCGTTAGCAACGCGCGGCTGCGCGAGGATCTCGGCGTGCACCTCAATTTCCCGAGCTATCGCGAGGGGTTGGCCGCGATCGCGGCGCGCAAGCCCTGAAATATCTTGCTTAATTCCGATTTACAGGGCCGTTCAGGCGCCGTTCAACCAACCTTCGCTTTATTGGTCGCATCCCGTCGAGCATGTCGCTGCCCAGTTCATCGGCCGGCCTGGCAAGCTCACAGCACCGAAGCGATGGCCTTGCGAGGATACGATGCAAGTTACAGTGGTAAGTCTAGTGCGCACCTTGGTTCTTGCGGCTGCGATGGGCGCCATGATTCTCAGTGCTGCACCCGCCGCCGCCGGTGACAATGCCGCGCACAGTCTTGCTGACAAATTCTCGCGCGCCGCCGAAGACGCTGAACGCAAGCAAGCTGCGAAGAAGGCCCAAACAGAACGCGCGCGCGCCGCAGAACGTGCTTTGCAGCAGCGCCGCAAAGCACAAGCCCGGCAAAAGGCCTATGAGGAAGACATGTTGGCCCGCGCCCGCGCCGAGGCCGCGGCACGTCGGGTGAAAGAAAAGCGTCTTGCCGAAGAGCGTGCTCGCGCCAAGGAACAGCAGCGCAAGGCGGAGGCCGCGCGTCTTGCTAAAGAGGCCGAAGA
>CAZURR010000002.1:55118-69837 GCA_964622715.1 uncultured Hyphomicrobium sp.
AGGCGGAATCCGTCCGTCTTGCTAACGAAGCTGAGGAAAAACGGTTGGCCGAAGAGCGGCACGAGGCAGAAACTGCGCGTCTTGCCAAGGAGGCCCAGCAAGAACGGCTGGCTGAACAGCAGCGCAAGGCCGCAAGAACCCGGGCCGTGCTTGAGGCCCTACGCGCGGAACAGGCACGCCGCGTCGTGCGCAAGTTCCAGCGCGCTCGCGAACAGCGCATCCGCGAAGCTGCCGCAAATAAGAAGAATGGCCTGGGCGGCCCACGCCCGCCCATTGCTGAGGTCGACAATCCGCAGTATCGAAAAAAGACAGACCTGAACCCACCCGTTGCTGAATTGCATGAGAAGCGGCCAGATGAGGCAGGCCACCTCATTGCAACAAAATATCCGACCCGCGTCACCGTCCTGTTGATCACAGAGCCACATGGTCGCGGCAGTCGGCGCTATAAGAAAGCGGCTCATCCTGTCCTGTGCGTCGGCAAGCGCTGCTACATCAGCTCAGGCGCCCAGGACACGGCCTACGCAATGTCACGCCCCCGTGCGCTCGGCCCGCGCAACTCCCTCGGCCGGCGAGCAGGTCCCTGCAACAGGAAGCTTGTTTGCGCATTTCGTGGCGTCACGCTGGATCGCAATCCGTCCTATATCCAGCCAATCGACATGGGGCTGCTGCGTCACGGCCGGCGTGACATACGCAAGGCGGAGCCCGACCGCACCTGCACCGCGGCCCACGGCTCCCTGCATTGCGCTTCTGTCATCATCGGCCACCACTATCGGGCCTGGATCGTGCCAGAGGCCGTCGCAGAAGCGGCTGGGCCCGAAGCGCTGGAAGACGCCCTCAAGAATGGGCTGACGACAACCCGTTCCGCGCGCTTAGTGAGTGGCAGGGCGCCCTAATAAACTGTCGTGACAAGGTAGCCGATCCGCCCCATCGCCGCCTGGCGAACGCGCTCCAGGTGCTCGAACACCTCACGCGCATGCATCGGCCGGCCGTAGCGGTCGATACTTTGTTGCTCCAGCGCCCGAAGATCGGCGAGCAGCGGCTCGGCTGTCTTGTGCAGCATAGTAACCGCCTGGATCGTGCTCCGCCACATGTTGGGCGGTACCTCGGGAAACACTTCGGCAATCAGGGCTTTGGTCCGATCGGACAAACGACTGGAGAGACGGCCGAAGATGCCAATGAGGCGAATGGAAAAATCCTCGTGAAACCTAAAACCGTACTGATCCATCCATTCGAACAGCTTGTCCATCAGCAAATCTTGTAGCCGCAAACGCGATGTCACTCGATAGTCCCGCCATTCGGCCACGAGATCGAAGTGTGGCTCCAGCTCGATGTCGGCCGGTGCAAATGTTTCTTTCGTTCGAACGCCGATGCGCTCGATAAAGTCGCGATTCTTCATGTCGAAGCGGGTCGTGAACGTTGGCAGCATAACCTTGCCTTTGCTTGCGAGGTCGAACGCTTGGCGCACGAGCTTTGAGCAAAAGAGCTCTTTGTAGCCGGTGAGCTTCATGGAAAAGTCGTACCAAATGCGACGGCCGCCACGCTCACGCGAGCGCTTTACGACATCGTGAATTTCTGCCGCGGCCAGCCGCGCAAACGCTGCATTGCTGTGGCGGAAGATTACGCAGCGCCCCACACCATGGTGCAGCGCGTCGTCCAGCGAGCTGATGGTCGCGCCTTTCTCGATCAGACTTTCAACCACCCACAGTTTGCCGTCCTCATCCATGTGGATGATAGCGATGTGGCTGAACTGGGAATCGACATCGCCGATGCGCGCGATCGCAGCGCTATTGTGGTGCATGCCGCGCATCAGCAGAAGATCACCCGCCTGAAACGGGACGTCTTCGCCTGTACCGAAAGCAGGATTGACCAGCGTGTTAAGTTTCGTTCCGCGAAAAGCGCGCTCCGTTTTCTCGTCGGGCGCTAGCTGCGTGTACCCGCAGTTCAGCTCGCCCAATACGTCTGTCGCATAGCGCGCGACGCGAAAGACGTTGCGTACGGCCGCTTGCGCCCCGAGCGACATGAAACCGCGCTTGTACCACTCCGTGATTTGCTCATGCAGCCCAATGCGTAGTTCGAAGATGGCGCGCATGAGCTCAGGCGCGGACTTGGCTAGCTCGTGGACGTCATAGCGGTCAAAATTCACGTCATAGAGAACGTCGTAGACTTGGCCGAGATTAGCTCCCAGCTCCTCAGCACTGCTGACTCGACGCAAAGCTAACGTCTCGATTGCAGCCAAGTCCGCTGCAAGATTGGCACGGGGCGCGTTATCCTGCATCGCTTCCCTCCCCTTGTCTCCTCGGCCCGATCAGCAATGCGGAACTCGTTCGTCGGCCCTTTGTTGGTGGCTGATCAGGAGGGGCTCCGCCGCGCGCCCAAAAGTTTTACAGAAACCGCTTGAGGACCCATAGGCCCCTCAGCTGCAGCACGTGTCACATGCACAACCGTGCCAGTTTCGAGCTCATCAAAGGCATCTGCCGCTACCGCCTTGCGCGTGAAATGAAGGTCAGGTGAGCCTATGACTTCGACGAAGCCATAGTCCTCTTCTGGAAAAATACGGACCACGACTCCGGTCTCTCCCGCGGACCCGTGTTGTTTAACGTCGTGGTTGCGAATATCTGCAGTCTGCCCGAGCTGTCGCTCAATGGCTTCAAAGACGCGATTGATGATCGCCGACTGATCGCCTTTCATCTCACGTCGGTCCTGCTTCCCCTTGGCAACGATCGGATTGTGACCCGGCACATCAACCTCAACCGCGATGCCGATCGGCTGCTTGCCGCTATCGGGACTGCGGTGGGGTACCTCCACAACGACACGTGCGCCGGTGATGTGGGCATGGAAACGATTCAATCGCTCGACCCGCCCGCGAATCATTGCCTCGAGGGACTTTGAGCTATCCATGTTCTTGAAAGCGATTTGCAACGGTCGTTCCATAGGCTTCTCCGGTCGTATTTCGTGGCGCCAACTTTGCGCGAAGCATATTCTAGCAACGAAACTAACGCCTGTGATGATCGTGTGACGGCGTAGAAGCCGGCCGTCAATGCGAAATTATGGGGGGGACGTCAGGACACGAGAACATGGAAATCTTAGCCCGATAAACAAAAGCCGAACGAGGCCGAAAGATGAGCATGCGCCTTCCCGTCGTCGGTGTCATGGGTTCTAGCGAAAAAGAGTACACACAGCGGGCCGAGGAGCTTGGCCGCTGGCTTGCCACCCAGCGCGTGCACCTTCTCACCGGCGGTGGCAAGGGCGTGATGACGTCCGTTAGCCGGGCTTTTCGCGCGACACCAAACCGCGCGGGCCTTGTCGTAGGCATCATCCCGTGCAGACAGGACCCGACGAAACCAAAGCTTGGCTACCCCAATCCTTGGGTTGAACTTGCGATCTTTACGCACCTTTACATGGACGGGACATTGGGTGCGGGCCCAATGTCCCGAAACCATATCAACATCTTAAGTTCTGACGTGATCGTTGCATTGCCTGGTTCTTCGGGAACCCTGAGCGAAATTGAGCTCGCTATGCGCTATGGCCGGCCCATTGCCGTCTATCTTGCGGACCGCGCAGAAATGCCGGACGTCCCACTGCAGGCTCCCATAATTGGCGACTTGGCCGGCGTTCAGGAATTCGTATGTTCGAATCTTCCGACCGGTTAGCAGGCAGCCATACCTGACCGGCACCACTTAGTCCTGATTAGGCGGGATGCCGACGGGATCGGTTGGATGAAATGGCGTCGGATCCTCGTCGACGCCAGCTTCCGATGGACTTGAATGGGGATCGGCCCATTCCGGGTGATAGCCGCCGCCATCGTCATCACCACCCAAATCCGGCAAAAGTGGCTCGTAGGGATCCTCATCGTGGGGAACCATACCCCCGCCGCCACCTGCCATGGCAGCCGTGAGTGGCGCGGCCAACGCGCATGCTGCGACCAACAGAAGAAATGCTACAGGTTTCATGGCCATACCTTGCTGGTTGACGGACAAACTTCCCATGGCCATCGCCCCATGTCGAGCACCTGGATTGACCCTGGCAAATTGGGCCAAACATTTTCCACGCCGATGCCAAAGTCACCGCCATTTTGACCCGTAGGACGCTCGCCCGAGGCTGGATTTCAGCCCTTGGCCTGGATCGCGATGCCGTCAATCGCCCCGAACAGAAGGTCTAGATCCTGCGGGCGCGACAGGCGATGCTCGCCGTCTGGAATCTCGATCATCTCAGCCCAGCCGCCTTTGAGAAACCCCATCAGCTCCCGCGCGTGCCCAATCGGCACGTCCTTATCCTGCGCGCCTTGAACGATCACGACGGGGCACCCTGGGTCGAATGGTTTTCGCGCAAATAGATGATTGCGACCCTCGTCAATGAGCTCGCGAGTGATGGCGTAGGGCTCGCCATACTCGGAGGGCTGTAGGTAGACGCCGGTCGCGCGTAGTTTGTCGCGCACGTCCTTGGGAAAGACTTTCCACATCAGCTCCTCGGTCATGTCCCAGGCTGGTGCAATCAACACGAGTGCTGAAATCCGGGCGGCCTCGGCGGGGTTTGAGCGCAACAACCGACGCAGCAGCAAAAGCGCGATGTGCCCGCCCATGCTCGATCCGACCACGATCTGCGGGCCCGTCGTCACGTCGCGAAAAACGGTCTCAGCTTCCTCGAGCCATGCCCCGATGGTGCCGTCCTCGAAGCGGCCGCTGGAAAGTCCATGTCCCGAATAGTCAAAGCCGGTAAAGCCATAGCCGTTCTCGCGCGCAAACGCGGCGAGCGCCGTTGCTTTCGTGCTCGCCATGTCGGACTTGTATCCCGACAACCAGAGGAGGCTCACATGCGATGGTGCAACCGGTGGCTCGGCAATATAGGCAATGCGCCGCGACTTGTAGCTACTGCTGGGGCTGAACTCGAGGAATTGCGGTTCGCTATCACTCACTCTAAACAACCTCGTCGCCTGCCGGAGAAACTCTGTGGCCAAGAAGCACCCGACCATATTGCAGATAATTCCTGAGCTCGATACCGGGGGCGCGGAACTCTCAACCATCGAGATTGCGGATGCTGTGGAACGCGCGGGCGGACACGCCATCATTCTTACGGAGGGCGGACGGCTCGTCCAGCGGCTGCGAGATACCGGTGCCCAAGTGCAATTCTTCCCTGCCGCGGTTAAGAACCCCATACGACTCATGTGGAACGTACGTAGGATCGCCGAGGTGGTTCGGCGCGACGAGGTTGACCTCATCCATGCGCGCAGTCGCGCGCCGGCTTGGAGCGCCCTCAGTGCTGCGCGCCGCAAGGGCGTGCCGTTCGTGACCACCTATCATGGTGCCTACGGCGAGAAGACAGCGCTCAAGCACCTCTACAACAGCGTCATGGCGCGCGGCGACATCGTGATTGCCAACTCACACTATACGGCCGAACTGATCCGCAGCCGTTACGGGACACCGGCTGAAAAGATCGAGGTGATCTACCGTGGCGTCGACGGAGCGCTGTTCGATCCCGCGCACATCGCCCCTGAACGCGTCGCCGCCCTGCGCTCGGCTTGGGGGATAAGCGACGGTGAGCGCGTGGTATTGCAGGCTGCCCGCCTCACGAGCTGGAAGGGGCAGAGCGTGCTGATCGAGGCGGCCCAACTCCTGAATACGCAAGCGAACCTCGACAACGCCGTCTTTGTCCTCGCCGGCGACGCCCAAGGACGCAGCGCCTATAAGACCTTATTGGAAAATGCGATCCGCGCCGCAGGATTGGAGAACAGGATACGTCTCGTAGGCCACGTGGACGATATGGCCGCCGCCTTCCTGACCGCGCACGTCGCTGTCGTCGCCTCAACCGAACCGGAAGCCTTCGGCCGCGCCGCCACGGAGGCGCAAGTGATGGGCACGCCCGTTATCTCCACAAATATTGGCGCGCCCCCCGAGACCGTGCTGAGCTCCCCACGCGTCACTGAGGATGCAGCAACGGGCTGGCTGGTGCCGCCTGCCGATGCCACGCGCCTCGCCGACGCACTCGCGGCGGCGCTTGCTCTTCCCCCGGAGGAGCGAGCACGTATGGGCGCGCGCGCACGCGACCACGTGTTGGATGCGTTTTCACTCAAGGCCATGAAGGAGCAAACGCTCAAGGTCTACGATCGGTTGCTCGGGACCAAACTCGTTGCACACAAGTGATCCCACAGGGATCGCCGACGACCGGTGACCTACTTGCCGCCATTGCCTTTAGCGCGCGCCGCCTTGGCCTCGTCGCGCCCCGCCGCGATGGCCTTCTCGGCGACAACCTCCACGTAGGCCGGCAACGCGAATGCCGCGTTATGAGTTGTCGGCGTCCAATACCTTGTCTCGATGCCGCGCTTGTTCTGCCGTTTGGCGAGCTTTTTCTCGGGAATTTCCAAGTGCTCGTCCTCATCGCTCGCCCAATTCAAGGCGAACGGGCCGCCGAAGTAGCACGGCTGCGTACACAGGTAGGGAGCGACCTCGTCGAACAATGAGGCGAACGCCTGCGTTGTAGCCGCCAGATGCTCCGGATACAGGAATGGCAGGCCGTTCTGCGTGACGAGGATGCCGTCCTTCTTCAGCGCGTGTTTGCAGTCGGCGAAAAATTCGCGCGTATGTAGCACTGCAGAGGGACCGATTGGCTCAGAGGAGTCGACGATGATGGCGTCGAAGCGCTCGTCCGTCTCGGCCACGAACTTGCACCCATCGGCAATGACGACAACGGTCCTTTCATCGTCGTAAGCATCGCGGGGAATCTCTGGGTAGTATTTGAGTGCGGTGTCGATAACCGTGCGATCGATCTCACACAGCATCGCTCTTTCGACCGTAGGATGCTTTAGAATCTCGCGCAGCACGCCGCCGTCGCCACCGCCGACTACAAGCACCTGCTTAGGCGCAGCGATCGCCATTAGCGGAACATGCGCCATCATCTCGTGGTAGACGTACTCGTCCGACGTCGTCAGCTGGCAGACGCCGTCGAGCATGAGCACCGTGCCCCAGGTCTGGTTTTTGAAGATGACGAGGTCTTGGTGCTCCGTCTTGATCTGGTGCAGGATTTCGTCTGCCTCCAGGCGTACACGCCAATGCGGGTGAAACGTCTCTTCGACCCAACGATCCATCTTTCATACTCCTCGACGCAAACTCGTGTGAGCGCGCCACTCGTTCCGGCCACTTTGGCGCGGACCGAATATCACGTTGGATCGCGTTTGCTAATGATTATTGCGCATTCTCGCTTAGCGAGGCCGTGGCACGCAGGTGCTTTAGGACGGCTTGGGTCGGCCAGCAATCGATTTTGAGGTTGTTTTTCTTTTGGTAGGACCCCACCTGGCGGCGGGTATTGGAGCCGATCTTGCCATCGACTTTCTGCAGACCATAACCACGCTTGATCAGGCGCGATTGTATTTCCTTAACCTGGCGCGTCCGCGGTTGAGCGATGGTCGACGACGGCGCGTGGAAATCGCCACCACCGGCGATGCGATCAGCGAGGTTGCCAACGAAGAGCGCGTAAAGATCGGACGTGTTGTAACGGCGGATCACCTGGAAATTCTCCGTTGCGAGGAATGCGGGGCCATAGGCCCCAGACGGCATCATCAGGTAGGCCTCGTGGACGACCTCATCAGGGCTAAAACGCTTCGGGCCCGCACGCTCAAAGCCCAGCGCGTCCCATTCACGAATCGTGCGCGCACCGGGCGGACCTTCAAGCGAACAGTCACCGTTTTTCGGCAGGCGCGCCTCGTAGCCCCAATGCATTCCGCGAACCCAACCCTTGTTGGCGAGCTGGCGCGCAGCGGAGGCAAGCGCATCTGGGACGGAGTTGAAAATGTCGGTACGGCCGTCACCATCACCATCGGCCGCGTGCTGAAAATATTCTGATGGCATGAACTGCGTGAGCCCCACGGCTCCCGCCCACGATGATCGCATCTCGGAACGCGGGATGCCATCTTGCAGCATCTTCAAAGCGTAGAGCAGTTCTTTGCGGAACAAGTCCTTGCGCCGGCCCACGTAGGCCTGTGTGGCCAGAACGCGGATCGCATCGTGCCGCAGGCGGTGGCGGCCATACGAAGTCTCTCGGCCCCATATGGCGACAAGAATGTATCTGTCGACCCCGGTTGTCTTCTCGATATTCGCAATCGCGTGTTTATGCTGCTTGAGGAACTTGCGTCCCTGAATGGCAAGGCGCCTCAAGTATTTCGGGCTGAGATAATCCATGGCCGATTTGGTGAATTCGGACTGACCGGCGCTGTCGTCACGTTTGCGTCCCTTGATGATGAGATCGGGAAGCGAGTAGTCGGGCTTTACGCCGCGGAAGGCTGCATTGAAAGTCTTGCGCGAGACGCCCAGCACTTGTGCCTCCGGCCATACGCCTTCGAGCCACACGCGGAAAGATTGCGCGGATGACGCCGGAGTAATGATGGACATGAGAAGCGCCACGAACGCGGTCGCAGCGTATCCGCGAAGCCCAACGCAACCGGTCCCAAGTCTGATGTTGGAAAACAATGCACGTCTCTCCGAGTGAATTGGTTCGCCCGGCATACCTCACCGGACTTCGGGGCAATTTTGCGGCTCGGCGCGCTCAAGGTGCCATTGCTCTGATGCTGTCGCAGGCTCAGCTCGCGTGCTTGAACTGCTGCAGGTGCGTTTCCCAAGCAAGCGCCTGCGCCGTGATCGTCTCCAGATTATTGAACTCGGGCCGCCAGCCAAGGCGCACGCGTATCTTTTCAGAGGCAGCGACGATGGCCGCCGGGTCCCCGTCGCGGCGCGGCGCAAGCCGTACCTCGAAGTCGGCGCCCGATACGCGTTTGACCGCATCGATCACTTGGAGCACCGAAAAACCATTCGAGTACCCACAATTGAAAATTTCGGAGTCGCCGCCATCGCGCAGATGACGCAGTGAGGCCATGTGGGCGCGCACAAGGTCGGTCACGTGAATGTAGTCACGGATGCAGGTCCCGTCCTCGGTCGGATAGTCGGTGCCAAACACCTCGATAAAGGGGCGCTTACCGCGTGCAGTCTCACACGCGACCTTGATGAGGTGCGTCGCGTTGGGCGTCGACTGGCCGGAGCGCCCCTGCGGATCGGCGCCTGCCACATTGAAGTAACGCAGAGCGACATAGCGGAAATTGTGCGCATGCGCGGTATCTGCCAGCATGATCTCAGTCATCAACTTCGATGAGCCGTAGGGAGACATAGGCTTGAGCTCTGCATCTTCACGTACGGGAATCTCGGTCGGGTTCCCGTAGACGGCGGCGGTGGACGAGAAGATGAACTGCTCAATCCCCATCTCAACCGCAACCTCCATCAGTGCGCGCGACTTGACGGTGTTGTTGTGGTAGTAGCCCAGCGGATCGGAAACGGACTCTGGTACAATGATCGACCCGGCGAAGTGGATTATGGCCTTCACACCCAGCTTACGCACGATGCTGCGAACAAGTTCCTGATCGCCAACATCGCCCACGACCAGGGTCGCACTGGCGGGCACCGCCCAGCGGAAACCCGTGGAGAGATTGTCAAGAACGACGACGCTCTCTCCCGAATCGAGGAGATCGAGAACCATATGGCTTCCGATGTATCCGGCGCCACCGGTCACAAGAACGGTCATGGCTTCAATTACTTTCTCTCAATGCGGGCCCACCATCGAGCAAAGCATAGCATCGACGTGCCCGCTTCAAGGCCCGATCAAAACGCTTTTCCACCCATAGGTATTGAAGATTTGCGCGAAATTTGGACCTGAAGTCATATTCGTTCCTGCCTCACGCTCGGAGATCCCCATGCCCACAGCCGCAAAACGCATTCGAAAGGCCGTCTTTCCTGTAGCAGGCCTGGGCACGCGCTTTCTTCCCGCAACCAAGACTATACCTAAAGAAATGCTTCCGATCGTCGATAGGCCGGTGATTCAGCACGTGGTTGATGAGGCGCGCGCAGCCGGCATCGAGCACTTCGTCTTCGTTACCGGTCGCAATAAGGGGGCAATCGAGGATCACTTCGATGTCGCCTTTGAACTCGATCACACGCTCGCTTCACGCGGAAAAACGAAAGAGCTCGAAGCGCTGGCGCGCGAATTGCCGGCCGCCGGATGCACGAGCTTTACCCGACAACAAGCGCCGTTGGGGCTGGGTCACGCGGTTTGGTGCGCGCGCGATATCGTAGGAGACGAGCCGTTCGCGCTCTTGCTGCCCGACATGTTGCACCATGGGCCGGCGCCGTGCCTTGCAGGAATGATTGCGGCCTACCAAGAATTCGGCGGCAACCACATTGCCGTCTCTCCAGTGCCCGAGAACCAGACTCACCTCTACGGCATTGTGGGAGTGGCCGATCGCACGGCAAACGTCTCGCCGATCACAGGGATGATCGAGAAGCCGAAACCGGGTACCGCCCCATCCAATCTGCACATCACCGGGCGGTATATCCTGCAACCGGAGATCTTCGATTTGCTGGCGCATCAGGAGCGCGGCGCAGGCGGCGAGATCCAGCTCACGGACGCCATGATCGCCATGCAAGGACAAGCCGACCAGCCGTTCTATGCCGTGCGCTTCGATGGGGCGATCTACGATTGCGGCTCCAAGCTCGGCTTTCTAGCGGCGAACGTGGCCTACGCGTTGGACCGCGAAGACCTCGCACCGGCTTTGCGAGCAGAGCTCAAAAAGCACGTTTAGCGCGCCCCAGAGCAGCAAACAAAGGCAAAGCTGCGCCTTATCAAGCTGCGCTAGGCCTCAGCTTGAGGCCGTGATCAATAACGCAGCAAGACCATCGCAGAGGCCAAGGCTGATAAAAAACCAGCTGTTATCTGCGCATTAGCCGACTTGGCGTTTCAATGAGAATAACCGCCACGCCAAGGCCATAGATCGCCGCGAATGTGGGTATGTGCCGAATAACGCACTGTTTGGAAAAGATTAAGGGGATGCGGCACGTGGAAGCGCTTAGCCAGCTAGACAGGGCCTGGGATTCGTAAGAAACTTTCGGCCATATGTGTCGCTGGGGGCATCGGGGGAGACCAGCCATGACGGCGGACGCAGGGCCCTTACGCAAGCTGAAAAGCATCGAAGGCGGCAAACGGCTCGCTCACTTGCCGATTGCTTCAGCTATGCGCACGCTGGATCTGGAGAGCGAAGGCTTAGCTCAGCTCCGCGAAGCGCTCAATGGGCCGTTGGGCGGCCCGTTTGGAGCCGCCCTACGCTTGATGCGAGCAGCGCTCGGCCGCGTGATCGTATCTGGCGTCGGCAAAAGCGGGCACGTGGGCCAGAAGATCGCGGCAACGTTTGCGTCAACTGGAACACCCGCATTCTTCGTTCACCCGACCGAGGCATCCCACGGCGACCTGGGGATGATTACGCCCCACGACGTCATCTTGGTCCTATCCTGGTCTGGAGAGACAGTCGAACTCAATCCTCTCATCACTTATTCGCGGCGTTTCTCGGTGCCGCTCATCTCTCTTACATCACGCTCGCATTCTGCGCTCGGACAGCAATCGGACGTGGTCTTGGAGCTGCCGCGTACGAAGGAAGCCTGTCCGCATGGGCTAGCGCCGACGACATCGACGACCATGCAGCTTGCTATTGGCGACTGCCTCGCGATCGCGCTGTTGGAAGCCAAGGGCTTCACCGCGCACGATTTCAAGAAATTTCATCCCGGCGGCTCGCTCGGCGCAAGCCTCAAGTACGTCGGCGACGTTATGCACAAGGCCGATAAACTGCCACTGGCCAGCGATAACGAGGCCATGAGTAAGGCCCTCGTTACCATGACGCAGAAGAGCTTCGGCTGCTTAGGGATTGTCGATTCTAAAGGTAGGCTAATCGGTGTTGTCACCGACGGCGACTTGCGGCGCCATATGGGTAAGGATCTATTGGCAGCGCGCACCTCCGATATCATGACGCGCCGGCCTAAAACGGCCAAGCCCAGTATGCTGGCCTCAGCGGCGTTGGAGATGATTAACGCATCGCGCATCACTTCGCTTTTTGTCGTGGATAAGGGCAAACCGGTTGGCATCGTGCACGTGCACGATTTGCTGCGAGCTGGTGTGGCCTAGGGCTGGCCAGGCCAGATGACGCGATTAAGCGCGCTCAAATCCAGCCCTTGAGCTCGCGCCGGACGACGTTTTCGATGACGCGAACCCCCTCATCACTGTCGTTCAGCGCAGGTAGGTAGGCATAGTTTTGTCCGCCATTCTCCTCGAAGTAATGCCGGTTCTCGCCGTCAAGCTCCTCAAGCGTCTCAAGGCAATCGGCGGAAAAGCCGGGCGCAACCAGCGCCAAGCTCTTTACGCCTTCCTTGGCCAGACGCGTCACCGTTTCGTCTGTATAGGGTTGGAGCCAGGGGTCGTTGCCGAACCGTGATTGGAACGTCGTCAGCCACTTGTCCTCAGGCCAACCCAGCGCCGCACGCAACAACCGAGACGTCTTCTGGCACTGGCAATGGTAAGGGTCGCCGTGTTCCAGGTACGATTGCGGCATACCGTGAAAGGTGGCGATGATCACTTCCGGCTCGAAATCAAGCTTGGCGAGATCGCGGCGCATGGAAGCGGCGACCGCTTCAATGTAGACGGGATCGTCATGGTAGCTGGGAGCTGCGCGCACCGCCGGTTGCCAACGCATTTTCATCAGCGCGCGAAAGGCCTGGTCGCACGCGGTCGCAGTCGTCGCAGCGGCATATTGCGGGTAAAGCGGGACGAGGAGAATGCGGTCACAACCTTGATCCTTCAGCGCGTGAATGCGGCTTTCGGTGGTCGGATTGGCGTAGCGCATGGCCCAGTCAACAGCGACGCGTGGAACAGCGGCAAACGCTTCGGCAAGTTTTTCAGCCTGGCTGCGCGTGATCGTCTTCAACGGGCCTTCATCGCGCTCTTTGTTCCAGATCGTCTCATAGTCTTTGCCTTTGCGGCCGGGCCGCACTGTCAAGATGATGAGATTGAGGATCGGCCACCACTTCCAGCGCGGCACCTCGATGACGCGCCGGTCCGAAAGGAATTCTTTCAGATAGCGGCGCATGGACCAGTAGTCCGTGCCGTCCGGTGTGCCGAGGTTTAACAAGAGCACGCCGATGCGCCCGTGCGGAGCATCGGGATGTCTGCTTGGCCACGTTTCGCGACCGGGCTCGAACTGAGCGCTCGTCTTCGTCTCGTTCATCGAAAACATTTCCTCGCCAGTCGAAGGTCCGCGACACACTAGTCAAATAGCGGCTTCCAGCCGATTGCACAAAGGGCCTAAGTCCTGGCGGTGGTTTGTTTGCGCTTCGATAATGGACGGTCAGCTTTGCTTGGTTCCTTGGGCGGCTGGGGCGGACTGGCCGATTTCGGCGGCGGCGTCACTTCCGGTTTCAGCTCCTTTAGGGCAATGGCTGTTAGCCAATACTGCGCCATCCTGCGATGCAGCCCATTGGCGCCCTCGGCGTAGAGCCGCGCACCCATAGGTTGAGCCAAAGCGCGCAAGTGCTTCTGGCGATCCAGCGCAAGCCTCTCCACGACGTTCGCCTGCTCTGAGCTGATGCGGCCGGTAGGCTCGGCTCTGACGAATGCTTTCAACAGAGCAAGATCATGATCGTCTCCCAAGATCTGCGATAGCCCCCGCAACTCGCTGACGCGCGCGGCAAAGGAGTCCGGCCACGCGTTGGACAACAGCATCATGTGGCGCCAATGCCGCTGCACGCTTTTACGCCATTCATGAAAGCTATCGTCCGAACCCTCAGCATACGCTGCTCTAAAGGTGCGCCGCCCTCTGCGATAATTCGCCTCAAGCCCGGTCCCAATGGCCTTGAACCCGCTACCCATGATTTTCAACTGCGAAAACCTGTTCTTGGCGGCCGCAAGCCGCTCAAGCGCGAGTTTGGTTGCCGCAGCATCGACACTGGATGTGCTGCCACCATTCGCCTTCTGCAATATTTCACGCAGCAATTTCCCTGCGCCCTTGCCCATTGGACCGCAGACGCTCTCAAGCTTGATGATTGTTTCCAGCAGCACGTGGCGATCGCGCGCACTTGATAGAATGCGTGCAATTTCGCCCAATTGAGCGTTTTCGTCTCCGAACGCGTGCTCACGCAGTGTCGGGCGCACAAGACGCAAAAGCGCACGCAATCGTTTCAGCGCTTTGCGCGTCTCATGGACGGCAATGGCAGGGTCTTTGGGGTTGCGAAGTTGCGATTCAGCACGATTGAGCTGCTCAAGCGCAATGCGCCGGAAACCTTCCTCAAACGACTCATTGAGCTTAAAGCGGTACGCCATGAGCGCGCGAATTCTCCGCCGACGGCCGCCGTTTCGGCCCCAAAAACAGAAGGTGTACGCTCATTTGAGGCCACCCACCATACGAACGCAAGCGCGGATGCGGCGGAAACGATACTCTTTTTCGATATTTGGCTGCGCTTATTGGTCTCAAGACCTAATCCCCTGCTGCGCGTGTCGCCCACTGGATCCATTGGCGAATACGTTCTTTGGGATCGGGAGCCGTCATGAAATCAGTGATCACGGCCACCGATTGGGCGCCTGCGGCCAGGACACCGGGTGCGCGCCGTGGCGTAATTCCACCAATCGCAACGAGGGGAAGGTCGCCGATGTGTGCCTTCCACTCACCAATGCGGACGAGGCCCTGGGGGGCCCACTTCATCGCTTTCAGCCTTGTCTCAAAGATTGGCCCCAGCGCCACGTAGTCAGGCGCCGCAGCGAGCGCTATTTCCAGCTCGTCTGCGCTGTGCGTCGAGACCCCGAGCTGCATCCCTGCCGACTTAATGGCGGCAAGATCAGCAGCGGCCAAGTCTTCCTGACCGAGGTGCACGTA
>CAZURR010000002.1:69937-72366 GCA_964622715.1 uncultured Hyphomicrobium sp.
ACTTAATGGCGGCAAGATCAGCAGCGGCCAAGTCTTCCTGACCGAGGTGCACGTAATCAGCGCTGGCGGCGATCGCCTCGCGCCAATGGTCATTGACGATGAGCTGGCAATTGCATTCCCGGGCAACCGCGAGGCTCGCTTTGATTTGCCGACGCACATCTGCGCTGTCTGCGCCTTTGATCCTAAGTTGGACGGTGCGGATGCCCAGCGGGACGAGGCGCTCTAGCCAATCCGCGTCAGGTACGATCGGGTAGAAAACGTCCAGCGCGCTCGCCATCCTGCTAGCCATTGCCAGGCGTATCGGCCGGTGGTGGCAAATCAAAAAACGGCGTGCCAGCAACGGGGGTGGACGGCGCGGCCATGTCGCGCACGCCCATCAGTCCGGCCTCATAGGCAGCGCGCCCTGCTTCGACGGCCTGCGCGAAAGCGGCCGCCATGCGCACGGGATCACCGGCCTTGGCCACAGCCGTGTTGATGAGAACTGCGTCGAAACCCATCTCCATCGCGTCTGCGGCGTGCGATGGCGCACCAATACCTGCGTCGATGACAATCGGCACGCCTGCAAAGTAAGCGCGCAAGCTTTGCAGCGCGTAGCGGTTAGCAAGCCCTCGGCCGGACCCGATTGGCGAGCCCCAGGGCATCAAAACTTCGCAGCCGGCCGTCAACAACCGTTCGGCAATTGACAGGTCCTCGGTGGTATAGGGCAACACCTTGAAACCATCTTTGGTCAACACGGCCGCCGCTTCGACGAGACCAAAGACCTCAGGCTGCAACGTATCATCGTTGGCGATGACCTCCAGCTTTACCCAATCGGTTCCGAACACCTCACGCGCCATCTGCGCGGTGGTTATCGCTTCCTTCGCGGTGCGGCACCCGGCGGTGTTGGGGAGCACACGCGCGCCGGTCGCCCCAATCAGTTTTAGGAAGCGTTCGCCTTTACGGCCGCGCGCCTGTTCACGCCGCAGAGAAACTGTGACGACGCTCGCGCCGGATGCCTCGACCGCATGGGCGAGGACGTCGGGCGAGGGATACTGCGCGGTGCCAAGCAGGAGCCGCGAGGTAAGATCGACCCCATAGAGCGTGAACGACTTTTGCGGCTTGGCGTGTGGTTCGACGACGTTCATGGGCTCAATTCTCAGCCGCCGTGACGCGGGGAAACGATTTCAATTCTATCGCCCGGCGCCAGCTGCGTTGTTCGACGCACGCGCTCGGGCACGAAGTCACCGTTGCGGGCCGTGGCAACGCGCGAATCTCCATGGCCCAGCTCAGTCACGAGTTCGGCCAACGTCCCAGCCTCAGTGACGACCGGCACGCCGTTAACAAGGATATCACTGCAAGAACCGGTCTCCACGTCCAAGGGATGCTCCCGCGTTTTAAGGCTTCTAGCTTCCATATTGTCCCTAATTCAACAGCTTTCGCAGCCAAACCTCAAGGCGCGCGAGCCTTGCCTTTTTGGCGGCAATAACTGTCCCTTCTTGAAGTCGCTCCCAAATCGCCCCGCGTCAGATAGACTGGCCGTTGCTAAGTATGCGGCAGGCCGTGCCGAAGCGGCCTTGGAGTTAAAGCCACATGAGCGGCGCGCAACAAAGCATTGCGAGTGCGCGAGAGCGGGCGTTCGATATCCTCGAGCACGGCCGTCGCCGGGACCTAACGTCGCGCATTCTCGACTGGATCCTCGTTGGGCTAATCATCGCCAATGTGACCGGCACGCTGGCACAGACCCTGCCTGAGGTCGAACAAACCTATGGTGACGAGTTGCAGTTGCTTGACCGTATCTGCGTGCTTGTCTTTGCCATCGAGTATGTCGCGCGCCTGTGGGTGGCGCCTGAGCATCCCTTGCTGCACTCCCTGAGCCCAACTCGGGCGCGGTTGCGCTTTGCAGCCACGCCGATGATGGTCATCGATGCATTGGCATTCGTGCCCTTCGTGCTTGAGCTGATGTTCCCGGGCGTCGCCGACGTGCGTCTCACGCGCCTCGTCCGCTTCTTGAAGCTGGCGCGTTATTCACCTGCGCTAGCCACGATTGGTCGCGTAGTCGCGTTGGAGCGGCGCGCGCTATTGGCCTGCGTTATTATTCTCGGCGGCGTCATGATGGCGGCCGCAGCGGCCATGCACGTTGTCGAAGGCCACATTCAGCCCGACCGTCTCGGCGATATGTCGAAGTCTATGTGGTGGTCTGCGGCCATGCTGGCAAAGATCGGCGGCGGGGAGCTGGAGCCGGTAACCGCAACGGGGCGCATTATTGCGGCCATCACAGTGATGCTTGGAATTTTTTGCTTTGCCTTGCCGGTAGCGATCATCGGGCGCGGCTTCTACGAAGAGATTCGCCGCAGAGACTTCGTCGTAACATTCGCTATGGTCGCGCGGGTCCCCCTGTTCGCTCATCTCGATGCGGCCGCCATCTCCGATCTTGTCGGCATTTTGAAAGC
>CAZURR010000002.1:72466-93895 GCA_964622715.1 uncultured Hyphomicrobium sp.
TGTTCGCTCATCTCGATGCGGCCGCCATCTCCGATCTTGTCGGCATTTTGAAAGCGCGCACGATTCCGGCAGGAACGGTGATTATACGCAAAGGTGAGCCAGGCGATTCCATGTACCTCATTGCAAGTGGTGCGGTTCAAGTCGATACCGCCGACGGCAAGGTCCGGTTGAACGAGGGAGACTTCTTTGGAGAGGTGGCACTGCTCACGCGCGAGCGGCGCACGGCCACAGTGACGACAATCCGGTCAACCGACGTCCTGATATTGGATTGTGATGATTTCCATCGCTTTATCGACCGCAACCCGCAGGTCGGCAAGCAGGTGCGTGCGGTTGCGCAAGAGCGCAAAAACGGGCCCGTCGATCGCACAGGCTAACTGCGCTTCAACGCATCTCGACCAGCGGCTCGGCAAGCGCACCTCTTTCCAAGTATGCAGCAACGGCCTTGGCGAGCACCGGCGCCAGAAGGAAACCGTTCCGATAGGCACCGTTGACGAAGATGCGTCGTCCGCCTTCGCGTACGATGACGCGCGGCATGTTATCGGGAAACGCAGGTCGCACTCCGGCGCCGAATTCCAGGATCTCTGCCTCTGCGAAACCTGAGTGCAGGGCATAAGCCGCACCCAGCAGCTCAAGGGCCGAGCGCACAGTGACGGGGCCATCGTCCTCCGTCTCTACGACAGTTGCACCGATCATGTAGCGTCCATCACCCCACGGCACGACATAAAGTGGATTGCGCGGATGCAGGAGTTGCACCGGGCGGCGAAGCGCAATTTCGTGTGAGCGCACGATCAATCGCTCTCCACGCACGCCGCGCAGATTGGCAAGCGCATCGCGCGCGGCGAGCCCGCGACAGTCAATGATCGTGCCGGCGTCCTCAGGCAACGCGTTTGCACCGAATGACACATCACAGCCCGCTCTGCGCACCTGCTCAAGCAAGAAGTTGAGCGCGGCCGGCGCGGCCATGTGCGCTTCCTCCGCGAAATAGAGCGCAGAGGCGAAACGCCCCGCAAGATCAGGTTCGAGTTGCGCTAGCTTCGTTGCATCGAGCGTCTCATGCCCATGTGTGTGCCGCGCGAACCGTTCGAGATCCGAGCGATCGCGTGCGCTCGCAATGACAAGCCCGCCTGAGCATGACAGATCCGGGTACGCGGCGCGCCACAAGTCCATGCCTTCGCGTCCTAGCTCACGGAAATTCGGGGGATAGGATTCCGCCTCGCGGTCAGGCGCCAGCATAACGCCGCCGTAGAGGCTGGCCGCGCCGGCAAACGGCTCCGCACTCGCCTCAAGAAGACGCACGCGATGACCCGAGCGCGCAAGCGCCAGGGCTTGCCACAGGCCAAGGACGCCGGCGCCGAGAACGGTGATGGAGCGAGAATTCACGATCTTGGTGTCTTCCATTGTGGGACTAGGGCTTCGCACGTTGCAACGCCGGCCTCAATCCCCTAGCGCGGTACCCTCTCTGCGCGGATCCGCGCCACCTTGCAAATTGCCATCGCGGTTTACGATGATGTGCACACCAGAATTCATGAGCGCCGGCACGATGCGATGCCCAAGCGGCATTAACTTGAGCCCGGTCCAAACCGCGTCACCATCGAGTTCGATCTCGAAGCCGCGAGCGCGATTGCCGAAATTCAATAGATCTGCTGCTTGCTGTGCATCCATGCCCCAGTCGATAAGCGCGATGAGTGATTTGACCACATAGAGGATGATACGGCTCCCGCCCGGCGAGCCGAGTACGGCTTCCACTTTGCCATTCTTATTGAAGACAATCGTCGGCGCCATGGAACTTCGCGGGCGTTTGCCGGGCGCGACGGCATTGGCGACAGGATGTCCTTGCGCGTCGGTCGGCCGGAATGAAAAGTCAGTCAGCTCGTTGTTCAAAAGAAATCCGGCAGCCCAAATATGCGAGCCGAACGCACCTTCGATGGTCGTCGTCATGGAAACGGCATTGCCGTCCTTGTCAATGATCGAGATATGACTGGTACCCGCATTCTCGATCGTCGCATCACGTCCGAAGGATTGCTTGCCCAGGCCCGGCGGCTCACCCGGTTTTGGCGGCTGCATGGCGCGCAGTGGATCGATCAAAGCGCGGCGCTTGTCGAGATATCCCGGATCAAGAAGACTGTCGGGGATAACAACGAAATCTGGATCGGCGATGTAGCGGTTACGGTCGGCAAAGGCGAGCTTCTCGGCCTCTGAAATGAGGTGCAGAGCGCGTGTGGACATGGCTGCGTCGCGCCCTTTGCCCAGATCGAACGACTCCAATAGCTTCAGTATCTGCGCTACGGTCGTGCCGCCGGACGATGGGGGGCCAATGCCGCAAATCGTACGCTGGCGATAAGTCACGCACAGCGGCTCGCGCTCCTTGACCTCGTAGTTTTTCAAATCCTGTAGCGTCATGCCCCCTGGCATGGAGGGCGCTTCGTCCACGGCCGTGACAATCGCTTCGGCAATCGGGCCTTCATAGAAACCATCAGCGCCGTCCGCCGCGATGCGCCGCAACGTTGCGGCGAACTCAGGATTCCTGAGGAGGTGACCGATGGGCCATGCATTGCCCGTACGCGTAAAGAAGTAGCGGCGCGCGGTCGGCACGAAGCTCTCAGCACCCTGCCATCTCAGCATGAAGTGCAACCGCGGTGAGACCTCGAAGCCATTTTCGGAAAGGCGTATTGCTGGCTCGAACAGCTTCGGCCATGGGAGGCGTCCGTGAGTGCGGTGCACGGTCGCGAGCAACCGCACCAGACCGGGAACCCCAACGCTTAGGCCCGAACGCACAGCCTTTGTGAAAGGCATTGGTTTGCCGTCGACGAGAAACTGGTCGGGACGGGCGGAGGCCGGCGCCGTCTCCCGGCCATCATATACCTTGAGCGAAACGGTGGCCGCATCCCAATGCAACAGAAACGCGCCTCCCCCGATTCCCGACGACTGCGGCTCGACGAGATTCAATACGAGCTGCACGGCGATCGCTGCATCAACAACCGAACCGCCCGCGCGCAGCATTTCAAGTCCGGCCTCAGCCGCATGAGGGTTGGCAGCTGAGACCATGTGCTGCTCTGCGACTGCAAGCGGTTTCTCCGCGGTTCCTGTCGCCGTCTCCGGCGCACTGCGCGTGCTTTGGGCGGAGACGAGAGGAACGGTGAGAAGAGTGGCGAACAGGAGGATCCTCGCGACAATTCCGCGTCTCCACCTCAGCGGTTGCGGGGCGGAACGGGGTGTTGTGGCATTGAGCATAGGGATCAACATGGTGGTGCGCGGCGCGCTCTTTATCGGGGCAACGGGCTGGCCTGTCGAGGATAAGGGAGACAGAACGTGCGCCCGTCAGCTGCGAACTGCTGGACGGGGGTCACAGGCAGGCGCTAATTGGAGGCATGATGGTATCCGTTAAGTGCTCTTGGCCATGGAGCACACTCGCTCCAATCGAATCACTCGCAAAAGGTAGGCACTCATGCTGACAACTTCCACGTCGCATCTCGCTAAAGCAGGGCTCTTTGCCGCAGCTAGCGTACTGCTTGGCACTTGCGTCATGTTTTGGAGCGCCGGCCGCGGCGATGCGCTCGAAGAGGTGAGCACATTATTGGACACGAGCAAGACGATCCTAGGGCAGCCCGTTTCCTACCCAACGGGAAGTCCGGCGAAGGTAACGGCCGCCATCGTCACAATGCCACCTGGGGAAACAACGGGCTGGCACGAGCACCCGGTCCCTTTGTTTGCCCACATACTGGAGGGTGAAGTCACCGTCGACTATGGACCGCATGGAAAGCGGATCTATCGCAAAGGCGACTCGCTGATGGAGGCGATCGACACCGCCCACGATGGTCACAATACGGGCCAGGGCGTTGCGCGCATCCTGGCTGTGTTCATGGGCGCGGAGGGGGTGGCGAACACGACGAATGTGGCGCCCCCGAAGTAGACTGGCTTTTGCGATCAGTGAAAGTCTCGCGACTTTGGAATGACGCGCTCGTTGCGCGGATGACCGGCCCAGCGCGGATGCGCCGGACTGCGCGCCGACCCCGGATCGGGGCGTAGCACCTCGTCCGCGTTGGCGACGGGTACTTTCATGCTGTCAGCGTGCTCTGAAAGGAGTGCAAGCCAATCGCTGCGATCCTCCAGCTTTGCCGTGACCACGTGGATGATGTCCTCGTGACGCTGAATACGCCCGTGGATGATGATAAGGCGCGCGCCCATCACCACCTTGCGGAAACGTTCCAATGTCTTCGGCCAGACAACGGTATTGGCTATGCCGGTCTCGTCCTCGAGCGTCATGAACACAATGCCCTTGGCCGAGCCCGGCCGCTGTCGTACGAGCACGACGCCGGCGACGGAGACAAATGCGCCATCCTTTGTGTCACGCAACTCGTCACAGGTCCGCACGCGCCGAGCGTTGAGCCTTTCGCGCAGAAAACTCATGGGGTGTGCTTTGAGAGAGAGCTTGAGCGTCTGGTAGTCGTTGACGACGTGCTCTGAGAGCGGCATCACAGGCAACGTAACGTTGGGCTCGGGCCCCACCTCGCGCGTCTCGTTCCAGGTGAAGAGCGGCAATGGCTCACCCGCGTTGAGCGCTTTGACCTCCCACAAAGCCTGGCGGCGATCGAGTTTCATGGAGCGGAAGGCATCGGCGGCTGCCAGCTTTTCCAAGGTCGAAAGCTTTACGCCTGCACGCATCCACAAATCGTGCACATCGCGAAATGGCCGGTGCGCAGCGCGGAGCTTGTTGGCCTCCTCCTCCTGAAGTCCGTCGATCTGGCGCAGGCCAAGGCGCAAGGCCGGGCCGCCATCTGAACCGCCTGCCTCAAGCGTGCAATCCCACTCCGAGATGTTCACGTCGGCGCTGAGCGCCTCCACGCCATGCTCGCGCGCATCGCGCACGATCTGCGCCGGTGCGTAAAAGCCCATGGGCTGCGAGTTGAGAAGTGCCGCCGCAAACACCGCCGGATAGTGGCACTTGATCCAAGCGGAGACGTAGACGAGGAGAGCGAAGCTCGCTGCGTGGCTCTCAGGAAACCCGTACTCGCCGAAACCCTTGATCTGATTGAAGCAGCGCTGCGAAAACTCCTCGCTGTAACCGCGCGCGACCATGGATGAGACCATCTTCTTTTCAAGCAGCCCGATGGTGCCGCGACGGCGGAAGGTGGCCATGGCCTTTCTGAGCTCGTTGACCTCGGCGTCAGAAAAGCGCGCCGCCACCATCGCGATGCGCATAGCCTGCTCTTGGAAGAGCGGCACGCCCTTGGTCTTGCCGAGAATGTCTTTGAGCTCGTCGGCAGGCCCGTGCTCCGGCGCAGGCGAGGGATAATGCTCGCGCTCTACGCCTGAGCGGCGGCGCAGATAGGGGTGCACCATGTCGCCCTGGATAGGACCAGGACGCACAATCGCCACCTCTATGACGAGGTCGTAGAAGGTGCGCGGGCGCAAGCGCGGTAGCATGTTCATCTGCGCGCGACTTTCGACCTGGAAAACGCCAATCGAATCTGCTGCGCACAGCATGTCGTAAACAGCGGCGTCCTCGCGCGGGATGTTGGCGAGCGTCAAAGCCCGGCCGTAATGCGTATCGATGAGATCGAAAGCGCGGTGGATGCACGAAAGCATGCCAAGCCCGAGGACATCGACCTTCAATAGGCCCAGCGCGGCAATATCGTCCTTGTCCCATTCGATGAAGGTGCGGTCTGCCATGGCCGCATTACCCACCGGCACGACCTCCACGAGCGGACCCCGCGTCAACACGAAGCCGCCGACGTGCTGGGAAAGGTGACGCGGAAAGCCCATCAACTCTTGGGTCAGCTCTAAGACGGTTGCGAGTAGGGGATCGCCTGGGTCGAGCCCGGCTTCACGCACATGCTTTTCCGGCAGCACGCCGCCTGAACGCGTGCCCCACACCATGCCGGCGAGAGCCGAGACAGTATCTTCCGATAGTCCCATCGCCTTGCCGACGTCGCGCACGGCAGAACGCGCGCGATAACTAATCACGGTGGCAGTGAGGCCTGCGCGATCACGGCCATAACGCGCGTAGATGTATTGGATCACCTCCTCGCGCCGCTCGTGCTCGAAATCGACATCGATGTCGGGCGGTTCCTTGCGCTCCGGCGAGATGAAGCGCTCAAACAGCAGATCGACCTCGGCCGGGTTCACGGCCGTGATGGCAAGGCAGTAGCAAACCGCGGAGTTGGCCGCCGAACCGCGCCCTTGGCACAGGATGTTGCGCGAGCGGGCAAAGTTGACGATGTCGTGCACGGTGAGGAAGTAGGGCGCGTAGTTCAACTGATCGATCAGCTCCAACTCGCGGGTGAGCGCTGCGTGCACCTTGTCGGGGATGCCCTTAGAAAAGCGCCAGCGCGCGCCTTCCCATGTTAGGTCCTCCAGATGCGATTGCGGGCTTTTGCCGGGCGGGATGGGTTCGTCGGGGTATTCGTAGACAAGTTCATCAAGCGAGAAGCGGCAGGCCTCCGCGATCTCAAGCGAGCGCTCAAGAGCCCATTCGTAGCCCTTGAAGAGGCGCGCCATCTCACTTGGGCGTTTCAAGTGCCGCTCGGCATTGGCCTCAAGGCTGAAGCCCGCTTTGGCGATGGTGGTGCCTTCACGCACGCAACAGAGCACGTCCTGGAGAGGGCGGCGGTGCGACGCGTGATAGAGCACGTCGCCGGTGGCAACGAGCGGCATGGCGCAACGCTCAGCAAGGGCGGCAAGCGCTGCGATGCGAGCGCGATCATCGCCGCGGTAAGTGTGGCTCGCCGCGAGATAAACGGGTGTGCCTTGAAGGACAGCCTTCACGCGGTGGAGATCTGCCTCAAAGCTTCTTTTCTTCTCAGCTTCATGTCCAGCGGGCTGCGGCTGCTCAGACGTTTCGCTGTGAGGTCGTTGCCGGGATGCGAAAGGGATGATCTCGGCGCTGCTGAGGCCGTCATGTTCGCAAGGCGTGACGTTCAGCGTACGCCAGTCCCAGTCTCCAGGCGCAAGAGCGATGAAGATCTGGCCCTCTGCGTGCTGTGCGACGTCGTCGAGAAAGAGCGTACATTCCCCCTTCTGCGCGCGCAGCTGACCGACTGAAAGCAGACGGCACAGACGGCCATAGGCTTTGCGGTCACGCGGCAAGCAGAGAAGGCTTGGCGCATCTTCAAGATCGAGGCGCGCACCGACAATAAGCTTGAGACCGACCTCCTTGGCCGCTGTGTGCGTGCGTACGACACCGGCAAGGGTATTGCGATCGGTGACGGCGAGCGCGGTAAGGCCCAGCACTTTCGCCTGCGCGACAAACTCCTCGCCGTGCGAGGCTCCGCGCAGAAACGAGAAGTTGGTCGTGACCTGCAGCTCGGCATACGCCACAGCACCACCATCACCCAAACAGCCCGTGCACGAACCAGCGCGGCGGTGCCTCATCGCTATTGTAGAACCCCTCGCGAAATACCCAGTAGCCTGCACCGGCTTCGTCCTCGATGCGGTAGTAGTCGCGCGTGCGGCTTTTCTCGGCCGCAATCTCGCGCCACCACTCTGGCGCAAGGCGCTCAGGGCCTTGCGCGCGCACGACTCGGTGTTCGACCCGGCGCCAAGTGAAGCGCGCCGGCGGGCCCTCGGGGATGTCAGCAATCACGCGTATGGGCTCAGGAGCGGTGAGCAAGAATGGCGGGCGCGTCGGCCCGGGCCGGGCCGGGCCCGCGGCCTCTTTCTTGCGCGTGCTCTGCGAAAGCGCCGGGGTGCGGACTTCGGCCCGCTCCGGGATGTGGCTAGCACGCGCATTAAGACGGCTCACGCGGGCGCCCCCTAACCGGTTCGTGAGGCGATCGACGAGCAGAGCAGGATTGGCGCGCGCTGCGCTATCGAGGCGCGGCCCCAACGCTGCCTGATGCGCGTCTCTGCGTTCCACGCGCTCAGCTGCAAGCACCAGCACGTCGACTCCGAAACCCGCATCGAAGGCCCCGAGCTTCTCTTTAAGAAGCGCCATCAGATGCTCGGGCTCACGGCAAGGAAAGCTCATGCCGGTGAACACATCCGCGACCGTTCCGTCGGCACGGTAGAGCGAAAGACAGATGCGGCGAGCACCCAGCCCGCGCGCATCGAGCACCGCGCACAGCTCAGTTGCAAGTTGTGCCGTCTCAGCTTCCAAAACTTCGGCAGAAATGAGCGGATCGGGCCACGAGCGCTGCACGAAAAGTGCCGGCGGCTCAGCCAGCGGGCGGCAGGGTTCGGATTTGACCCCGAGAGCCTGGTCGAGACGGGCAAGGACCGCCTCTGCGGTCTCAGCGGAACGGAACCGGCGCTGAAGTGCTGCGCGCGGGAGGCGATAGAGCTGACCGATGCGGCGCAAGCCAAGCCGCTTCAAAAGCAGCGCGGTCCCTGGTGCAAGCCGCAAGGCCTCGACGGGAAGGGGCGCAAGGCCCGCTTCGGTTTCGCCCGGCGGCGCAATGGCGCGTGGGGCAGCGAAGCGAGCCAGGGCGTGCGCAGCGCCAAGCGTATCGGCGAGCCCGACCCGCGCCGTCAGCCCGAAGGCCGACAGCCGAGACAAAAGATCTTCGAGCAAGCGCTCTTCTCCGCCATAGAGATGCGCAACGCCTGTAATGTCGATCCATATGCCGTCGGGACCATCGATATTGCGGTTGGGGCCATAGCGGCCGCACCAGCGCGCAAGCTTCAATAGCGCGACGCGATCGCAGTGGGGCTCGGCGGGGCGCGAGGCAAGAGCGGGCAAGGCTGCGCGCGCATCGGTAAGCGCTTGTCCAACGCGCACGCCGTCGTCTGCCGCCTTAGCGTTGACGGCGGTGATGCGAATGCCATGGCTGCCGGATTCGACGAGCGCAAGGGCTGTGTCATCCAGCACGGCGGCCGGCGCGGCGCGGCGTAGCCGCTCGATCGGCCAAAGCGGAAACCATATGGAAACGATGCGTCTCATTGGACCATTCCAGGATTAGTGACGAAGATTGCGGTGCGAACGCACCGTGGCGGCAACGTTTAAGCGAAACGGTATGACGGGATAGGCCGGGGGCGGCGCCCTCGAAGGGATGCGGTGCGCTTGTTCGCCCGCCGATGCGCCAGCGGGTTGCGGTGGCACCTGTTGGGGGAGTTCGCGGATCAGTGAGAAGGAGACATGGGATGCGGTGTGCTGCGGCCGCGAGACTCAGGCGCCGCGCGGGCGTCAGCTCCACGTCTTTGAGCACACCAAGAACAAGCGCCACGCTTGCCGACTTTAATCCTTCCTCCATGGCCCAAAGCGCATCGCTA
Source organism: uncultured Hyphomicrobium sp. (assembly GCA_964622715.1). Lineage (GTDB taxonomy): Bacteria > Pseudomonadota > Alphaproteobacteria > Rhizobiales > Hyphomicrobiaceae > Hyphomicrobium_A. The sequence continues at coordinate 81,674 of CAZURR010000002.1, forward strand.
GCGCGCGCCGTCTCCACGAAGAGACAAGAGGACGGCTCAAGACCCAAAGAGGAAAGACCCGGCCCGTAGGGACTACCAAGCTCGCGAGCGAGAGCCGACGGCCAGCACCAGAGAACTTGCACCGGTGTGCTGGATGCAGAAGCGCAAAGCCCGTGCAAGCGCCGCACGGTAAGCCGCAGCACAAAACCAAGTGCTGTGGCCCAATCGCCCATAACGGCACCGGCTTGGCGGCGCTCAGGCTTTACCTCGTGCAAGGCTCCCTGATCGAGGCCACCTCTCAGGTGGCGGTCGATCTCAGGAGCGCCCAGCGTCCACAACTGGGAAGACGATCGTGCGTGCGAGCGCGGTGCATCTGCCGGACATGCAGCGGGAGCTAAGGATGGAGGATGACCCTCGATGGCATGAATGCGCGCACGCAAGCTGTCCAGAAGGGCGGCCCGCGGAGCCCCTGCCTCCGGAACGACGAATAGGGGCTCGCCGTTCCGGTTTGGGCAAGACCGAAGCCCAGCATGAGACAAACTCAAACTTGGGTTCGGTCCCAATCGCGAGATCCGCCGTGGACGGGCGGACAGAGGGATGGGGGGTGAAGCCGCCTTGTCCACGGGGAACGCTCTCGCAACATCTGGGAAGGCAACGGCTTTTGCCGTCGCTCTTGTTCTTTTTTTGTTCTAACTAGCTTTGAACTGAAGGTCAAGCACAAAAGAAGAACAAAATTGATCAGATGTTCCGGAATGCGGCGCCTACGCGCACCTTCTCCCATGGCTACGGCAGGCCCTGCGGGAAGATGCAAAAAGGACGAGCACAACACAAAAACTTGTAAGAACACCTCAAAGCGCCAAGCCCCCATCATCGCCAACCGATCTCATCGGTGCTCCCGCAACAACGCGACCAAACGGCAGAAAAAGCTCCGGAAACAGCAGCGCACGTACGATCCTGCTCCAAGTGTGACTCTCATGCTCTGCCGCTCAAAACGGGACTGATATATACGGCTCCCTTCACTTTCTTGGCGCAGACCTGATCGCGAACGAACCGGAGCCGTACCGCATGTCCCCTATCAGTCTATTGAGTTCCTCTGTACTGGCGCGTGTAGCTGCACTTCTCGTGCTCGCAGCTCCAACCGCGGCCAGCGCGCAAGGCCTGATCGACTTCTTGTGGGGCGGCGGCTCCGAGTGGGGCGGTGGCCGCCAGACTGTCAGCTTTAGTCCGCGATACACACCCGGTCAGATCATCGTCAGCTTCGGCGATCGGCGCCTGTATCACATCAAGCGCAAGGGCCAAGCCACGAGCTATCCCATCGCCGTGCCGAGGGAGCAGAGCCGCTGGCAAGGAACCACGAAAGTCACGATGAAGCGTGCAAATCCATCTTGGCGGCCGACGGGAGAAATGCTGCGCGAAAATCCGCGCCTGCCGCGTTGGGTTCCCGGCGGCCATCCCATGAACCCGCTCGGTGTGCGCGCCCTTTACCTGGGATCGAGCACCTATCGTATTCACGGTACCGATGCCCCATGGACGATTGGCAAAGCCGTCTCCAAGGGCTGTATCCGCATGTATAACTCGGATGTTCTCGATCTCTATCCGCGCGTGAAGGTCGGAACGCGGGTGACCGTGACGTGGCAGCGCTTCAACACAAGCGCGATGACAGCAGCCTACGACGACCCGCCGCCCTATGAGCCGACCTACAAGAAGCGGGCGCGACCGGTAAAGCCCAAACGGCGCATCGTTCGCAACCAACCGCGGCAGCCCAAGAAATCGGCCCCCGCTACCGTTGCATCCAAGAAAGTAAAACCGGCCACCACCAAGACGGCGGAAAGGGCAAAGACCACAAGCGTCAAGAAAGATACAAAGCCGGCCAAGACGGCGACCACCAATACGTACGCAGCGGACGCGATGAAGGCCGCGGCCAATGCCGAAAAGGCTGCGGAGAGCGCACGGAAGGCTGCAGAGCAAGCGATGAAGGCTGCAGAAGACGCCAAGAAGAAGGCCGCGGAGGCAAGGGCTGCTCGCGACGAGCGAGAGCCTAAGCCGGCCCAGAGCGCGACGCTTTAGAAAGACAAACAAGTGCGCCGGGTGTGCGCACTGATCGTCTGCATGGAAGTTCAACGGGGCATCGGATCAACCGGTGCCCCGATTTCTACATCTCGCCCTTCGTGAACCCGCCCCTTAAGTCCTGGCCTCAAGGCAGGATTTCAGGCCAGCCGCCAGATCGCGCATCAGCTCAAAATAGAGATCCCGCCCTGCCGGTAGCATCATGCCAGAGGGATCGAGCGTGCCTGGGCGCGCCTTCGTGCCTTCCGTCACCGTGGTAATCAACCGAGGTTGGAACAGGGGCTCAGCAAACACGCAAACCACATCGAGCGCACGGATCTTGCGGCGCAATTCGGTAAGGCGCTTGGCGCTTGGCGGCACTTGAGGGCTCACCGTGATCGAGCCCACGGCGTCGACACCAAACCGCTTTCCGAAATACTGAAAGGCATCGTGGAAGACGATAATGGGCTTGTCCCGCACCGACTTCGTCTTTTCCTGAAGCTCTAGCGTCAGGGCATCGATATCGGCATTGAGTTGCGCTGCGTTGCGCTGGAGCTTAGCCGCATCGGCTGGCGAGAGCTCAGCCAGTATCTCTGCCATGTACGCGACGATCGCCTTGGCGTTGTCGGGATCAAGCCAGATGTGGCCGTCGATTGCGCCGTGGTGGCCGTCAGCTTCGCCAGCGCCCGAGTCTTCATCGGACTCCGCGTGGTGCTCGAAGTTGCTGCTGTCGCGCACATCGAGCAGCTTGATTCCAGGCGCATCTTCTAAAGTGACGACACGTACGGTGTCCGGCAGAGCCTTGATGATTTTGCCGGTGAATGGCTCCACCGATTCGGAGACGCGAATAAAGACGTCTGAATTATTGATGGCGCGCGCGTGCGACGGCTTCAGCGAGAATGCGTGCGGAGATGCTGGCCCATCAACCAGCAGCTTTGGCGTCCCGATCCCTGTCATGAGCCGCGTAACGAGGGAGTGGATCGGCTTGGTCGTCACGACGACGTTTAGATCGGCTGAAGCGGGTGACGCCGCCGCAAGCATCGCGACTCCGGCAAGGACCGCTGCCACATGGGATTTCAAACGCGCCATAGAGCTTGGGTTCCATTTGTGATAACATCCAAAGCGGGCAAACTAGTTCGGCGGGCACCACCATGCAACCGCCACCTTCGTGCGTAACTTTCGGCGCGACCCGGGTAATTTCCGCGCTGGAGCGCCGCAGGCAAGGCCTCTCTGTCAGAATTGGAGCAAGCTCCAGCCGGTTCTCAAAAAGGATTTTGAACGTGCACGCACCAAGAAGCATCCTATCGGCATTTTCACTTGCGGCCGGGCTCGCCATGGGCGCGGCCGGTGCACTGGCGCACCCCCACGTGTGGGTGAGCGTCAAAGCGACGGTGCTCTATGAAAACGGCGCAATGTCCGGGCTGCAGCAGGCCTGGACCTTCGACGAGGCCTACACCACCACGGCCATCGAGGGGCTCGATACCAATGGCGATGGCAACTACGACCGCAAGGAGCTGGAAGAGCTCGCCAAGGTCAATATCGATGGCCTGAAGGAGTTTGGCTACTTCACCTTTGCCAAGCTTGGTGACGGCGGTCTTACGTTCAACGAGCCCGTCGACTATTGGCTCGAATACGCTGGCGGCGTCCTCACATTGCATTTCAAGTTGCCGCTGGAAAAGCCCGTGCTCGCCGAGACCTCCGGGTTCACTTTCTCCGTATACGATCCAAGTTTCTTCATTGCCTTCGATCTTGCCAAGGACAATCCGGTTCAACTCGCCGCTGGTGCCCCGGCTGGCTGCAAAGCAGACGTCGCCATCCCGGCAAAAGATGCCGAAGATACGCAACGTCTGGGCGAAGCCTTCTTTCAAGAGCTCGGCGGTGGTGCCGACTACGGGGTCGCCATGGCCAAAACCATTGCGGTCAACTGCACGAAATCATAATCGCAACGCGCAATATTGGCGCGGTTTGAACGGCAGTTAACCACCTATGCAGTCGCGCACGCTCGTCGGCAAAGGCTCGCCCTAGATTGCGGGCATGTCGCGCCCGCATACCAGTTCTGTTGCCCCGTTCTTGTCGCGCCTCGCCGCGTTCGTCATTGCTGCCATCGTTGCGGCAATACCGCTCACAAGTGGAAGAGCCCTGCAACACGTTGAGACTGCCGCACGTCCCGCGCCGCGTCTGGAAGTCGTTGTCATTGAGTCAGAATACTGCGTCTATTGCGACCTGTTCCGGCGCGACGTTGTTGCCTTCTACCAAGACTCACCTCGCGCACGCGACGTGCCCCTCCGTTTCCTCGATCTGGAGGAGGTGGCGGCGAGGAAACTGGTGCTCGCTGAACCAATCTCCGTGGTGCCCACAGTGCTGGTGCTGCGTGACAACGAGCAAATGGGCCGAATTCCCGGTTATGTGGGCTGGGAGAATTCTCGCCACTCGATCAATTACTTGCTCGCGCGCGCGCGCTGAGAGCACGCGCGGCCGGCCGGCCACATTCGCGCCCGTTGTCAATAGTACGCCAATCGGGTTTGATGGCTTGCTACATCCTCATTGGGGACATGATCCATGGACCGTCGCGCCTTCTTGAAGACAACGGGTTCGGCAGCCGCGGCTGCGACGACAGCGACAGCTGCAACGGCTGAAGCCATAAAGCAGACGAAACCTACGACCGCTCCTGCCGTTGCGAAAGGCATCAAGGAGCTGCGCTTTGCCATGCCATGGCCCGACAGCGTCGCAGGCTTTGCTGACCAGGCGCGCCGGCTGGCGCAGCGCATCGAAGCGATGAGCGAGGGCCGCTACCGTATTGTCTTCACGCATGGCGATGGAAGCGGACTGAGCGCGGTGCAACGGGGCGAGGCCGACCTCTATCACGGCACCGAGCACGACCATCTCCACGCGCATCGCGCCCTATCTTTCTTCGCTGGGCTTCCCGGCGATCGCGGCGTGGCGCCTGAACATCTCTTGTCGTGGATACTTGTCGGCGGCGGCCAAACGCTTTGGGACGACCTTGCCGGCGACTTTGGTGTCAAGGCGATGCTCGCAGGCCATACCGGCGGCCATGCGCACTTCCTTGCGACGCGGCGCGTTGCGGCTATGAGCGAGCTGGCGGGCGAGAAGGTTTCGGTTATGGGGCTGGCGCGCGACGTGGTGCACGGCTTCGGACTCGATCCGGTCACCATCGCAGCGGCTGATGTCGCAGGCGCCTTGACACGCGGCGAAATACTGGCGGCCGAATGGGGCGGAGCGATTGCCAGCCACTCTCTAGGTCTCACAACGGCAGCCCCTTATGCTGTCGGCACGAGCGTCAACCGGCACGGTACGGCGTTGTCGCTCGGCATATGCCGCTCGCTCTGGGACGGCCTGAGCGCAGCCGATCAGGCGATCTTTGCCACTGCCGCAGCAGCCGAGTTGCAGCTTGCGCTTGCCGAGGAGGAGACGCACCGCAGGTTGCTCTATCCCGACGCCTCCGCTCACAAGACATGGCCGTTGGCGCCGGAGTTAGAACGTGCAATCGGACGGGTATCAGATGCGGTCGTGGCCCACGTGGCCGGCTCAGACGCGCAATCGCAACGCATCAATACCAGCTACGTGACATTTCGGCGGATGGCGCTCGGCGACGATGCTGGGGGTGCTGGCCCCGCAATGGTCTGATCAACTCCGAATTGGCATTAAACAGTTGGTTTGCAGTCCGCGGCCTGGCGTGAGACTCTGCAGGCCACAGGCAATGGCTCACTGCGAGCCGCAAACCAAGATCCGCCAATGGGCAAGCGCGAAGCGAGCCTTAGCGATAAGTTTGATCTCTCAGTGCCGCACCAGCTGCTTTCCGGCACGCAGGCGATCGTGCGCCTCGTGCTCATGCAGAAGGCGCGCGATACGCAAGCCGGGCTCGACACCGCCGGCTACGTCACTGGATATCGCGGCTCGCCTATCGCGACGATAGAGAACGCATTTGCGCGCGCCAAAGCGCTGACCACTGCAAGCAACATCGTCTTTCACCCTGCCGTTAACGAGGACCTTGCCGCAACCGCCATCTGGGGTGCGCAACAGGCCGAGCTCAGAGGCGAGGGCAAATACGACGGCGTATTTGCCATTTGGTACGGCAAGGGGCCGGGCGTCGATCGCTCGGGCGATGCGTTTCGCCATGCCAATCACGCCGGCACGTCAAAGCACGGCGGCGTGCTCGCCCTGCTCGGCGATGACCACACCTGCGAAAGCTCAACCTCTGCGCACCAGTCTGAGTTTGCGCTCGTCGACGCCATGATCCCGATCCTCAATCCTGCTGGCGTCCAAGAGGTACTGGACTACGGGCTCTTCGGCATTGCGCTGTCACGCTATGCAGGCGTGTGGGTCGGCCTGAAGTGCGTCAAGGACAACTTCGAAAGTACATCGACGGTGGATGCAGGTATTGAGCGCGTCCAGATCCACATTCCCAGCAACGACGAATTCCCCATGCTGCCCGGCGGGGTCAACATTCGGCTTGGCGATGCGCCACTGGAAAAGGAAGCACGACTCCACGACGCCAAGCGGGGAGCAGCGCTCGCCTTTATGCGTGCCAATGGTCTTGATCGCATCGTCATGAGCGGTGGCGCAAAACCGAAGATTGGCATTGTCACCACAGGCAAGAGCTACCTCGACACTCGCCAAGCACTCGATGAACTCGGCATCGATGAAGTGCGCGCCAATGAACTGGGCTTGCGGCTCTATAAGGTAGCGATGACGTGGCCGTTGGAGCTCAACGGCATCGAAAAATTTGCAAAAGGGCTCGATCTCATTCTCGTCATCGAAGAAAAGCGCGCGCTCATTGAGACGCAAGTCAAAGAGCAACTTTTCGATTGGCCGCAACACCCACAGGTCCTAGGCAAGAAGGACGAGACGGGGAACTGGCTGTTCCCGGCCAAGGGGGCGCTGGAGTCGCTTAACGTGGCCATTGCGATTGGCGAGCGCATTCTGCGCATAACGCCCGACGAACAGCTAGCGACGCGGCTGCACGAACTCAAAGCACTTAAACTCGATTTACCTGCGCAAACCAGCGCGATTGCGCGCACCGCTTACTTTTGCGCGGGCTGCCCGCACAATTCCTCAACTGTGATCCCTGACGGCGCTCGCGCCTACGCCGGCATCGGCTGCCACTACTTGGCGCAGTGGATGGATCGTTCCACCGAGGGCTTCACGCAAATGGGTGCGGAGGGCGCCAACTGGATCGGCGAGGCGCCATTTTCCAACCGACGCCATGTGTTCCAGAACATCGGCGATGGCACCTATGCGCATTCGGGCAGCCTTGCTATTCGCGCTGCTATCGCTGCCGCTGCAAACGTCACTTACAAAATCCTTTACAACGACGCCGTCGCCATGACCGGCGGGCAAAAGCCGGAGGGCAACTTCACGGTTGCGCAGATGGCGGCCCAGATGCTGGCCGAAGGTGCGGCCAAGGTTGTGGTCGTAACCGACGAGCCACACAAATACGGACTACGCGGGCTGCCACGCGGCGTCACTGCGTATCACCGTCGCGAATTGATGCGCGTGCAGGAAAAGCTATCGGAAATCGACGCCGTGACGGTTCTGATCTACGACCAGACCTGCGCAGCCGAAAAGCGCCGGAGGCGCAAGCGCGGCACGCTTTCCGATCCTGCTGAGCGCGTCTTTATCAACCCGCTTGTGTGCGAGGGCTGCGGGGACTGCGGGATCAAGTCGAATTGCGTTGCGATTCTGCCGCTTGAGACAGAATTCGGGCGCAAGCGCGAAATAGACCAGTCAGCCTGCAACAAAGACTATTCCTGCCTCGATGGCTTCTGCCCAAGCTTCGTGACACTTACCGGCGCACAGCCTAAGCGTTCCGGCACACTCGCATCCAACATCGATACACAGCAATCACTGCCCGAGCCCGCACTTCCCTCCCTCGACCAACCCTTTGCGATTCTGGTGACGGGCGTCGGCGGTACTGGTGTCGTTACCATCAGCGCTGTACTTGGCCAAGCCGCGCACCTCGCCGGGCTGGGATTTGGCGGTATCGACATGACGGGGATCGCCCAAAAGGGCGGCGCGGTCGCCTGCCATATTCGCATCGCCGCAAATGTCGATGCGATTCACGCCATTCGCATCGACACTGCTGGTGCCGATCTCGTACTCGGCGGCGATCTCCTCGTTGCGGCCTCGCCTGGTGTCATCGAGTCCATCCGGCCGGGGCACACCGCACTCATCTATTCAAGTCACGAGACACCGACCGGAGCGTTTACGCGTGACATCGATTTTTCGATCCCTGGCGCCGAGCTGAGCAATGCGTTCGCAGAGCGCTCCGGCGGCGCGCCTCTGGTGGCAATTGACGCGCAGCGATTGTCCCTCGCAGTGTTCGGCGACACACTTTTTGCCAACATGATCCTGTTGGGATTTGCCTATCAGAAAGGCCTTGTGCCGATCCCCGCTGACGCCATCGAGCAAGCGATAGCGCTAAATGGCGCTGCGGTGGATCAGAGCCTTCGTGCCTTCCGCGTGGGCCGTCTTGCCGCACATGACAGTGATCTTTCCCAACGCCTTTTGAGTGCATCCGCTGCCGGGGCTCCTATATCGCAAACGCTGGAAGACATAGTTGCGCATCGCGTGCGCGAACTTACCGCCTACCAGGATACCTTGCTCGCGGAACGTTACCGTCAGCGTGTGGCCGGTGTTGCGTTACTTGAGAAAGAAAAGGCGCCGGGATGCGCAGGCCTCGCGGAGGCAGTGGCAAAGACTTACTTCAAGCTGCTGGCTATCAAGGATGAGTACGAGGTGGCGCGCCTTTACAGCGACGGGCGCTTCGCACGCATGCTAGACGAAACATTCGAGGGCAGGCGCGCACTCAAATACCATCTGGCCCCGCCTATCCTGGCACGAAAGGATCCGGTCACCGGAGAGCCGCAAAAGATCGCGCTCGGGTCTTGGATGGGCCCCGTGTTGCGCCTGCTGGCGCGTGGCAAGCGTGCTCGCGGAACCTGGGCCGACATCTTCGGGCACACGGCGGACCGCCGGTTTGAGCGGCGCATGATCAGCGAATACGAGGCTCTACTGACAGAAATTGCCCAACACCTGTCGGCTGAAACGCACGCAACGGCCTGCGCGCTTGCCGCCCTGCCCCTCCAAGTCCGGGGTTATGGCCACGTTAAGCGCGCCAACTATGAAGCGGCCAAAGAGCGAGAAACCGGCCTTTTAGCTGAACTGCACGCCCCATCGCCAGCCAAGCGTCTTGCCGCAGCGGAATAGAGCGACAAGGGTTTATCTTTTGCTTCTCCTGGCCCTAGCAAGTTCTTGGGTCGTAAGACACGCCGCGATGCCGTCTTCGCGACGCTCACTTTCCATTTACACAAGGGCTGGTGTCTGGCTACGCTGCCTGAGGTGGTGCCATGAACTCGGCGGCCGATCATGCGGGGGCAACCATCTCTCCACCTCGGCAGCCTGACGTTGACACACGAAACCAGGGGGCGAGATCGCAAATGGCGGCAGGCTCGAACTCGTGTGGGGGCAGCTTCCTTGCCCGGCGAAGCGATCTCATCAAGTCGCGCGCGGAGAATAGGAGCGCGCCTCCCGACGTTATGGTCATCGAGGATGAGAGCATCGACGCAGAGCGTCTCATGGCAACGTTGCGGGTCTTGTTAGGTTACGATCATGAAATCCGTTGGACGTCGACACTTGGCGACGCGGTGAATCGCGTCGTCGAGAGGATACCTGACATTGTGTTTCTCGATGATGCGCTCAAGCCGTCCTCTGATGCCGCACAGATCATCCCGCTACTGCGTGGCGCTGGCTTTTCGGGACCCATCTTATTATCAGTGAAAAAATGACGCACGCACGCCGCGCCCACCTTCTTGCCAGCGGCGCCTGCGACGCGATCGACAAGGACGATGTCGATAGTGTCCGCGTGGGAGAAGCTCTGGCGCAGACGCAGACGCCCTCAGAACGCGGTTAATCCGTCATCTGACGGTCTTTGTCCAAAAGCATCAAAGGCAGTCGAATGCTCACTATGCCTCTTGCGCGCACCGGTGCTCACGAGTAATCCGCGTGGTGCTCTGTCGCACGAGAGTGCAAATCACGTTTGTGACCCATTCCCGTGATCCACACAGGCCACACAGTCCCCAATGCTTTGAAGCCGATGCTCTGAAGGAACACTCATGAGAGTTTTTAGCGTCGTTCTCGTTTTTGCTACGCTGTGTGCAGGTCCCAGTTACGCGGCTGAAGACCTACAACTTCCGCCCGAGGTCACGCCGAATCTTCGCGCCGCCTGTGAGAACGATGTTCGCCGGCTTTGTATTGGCCAGCACCTTACGATCGCCAAGGTCAAGCGATGCGTGGCGAAGAAATTCTTCAAACTAGGACGGCGCTGCCAGATCGAGCTGACGTCGGTTGGCACTACTGGATTGTGATGCACACCTGCTAGGGCCGTGTAATCACGCCGCCTTCGCCGCCACTGGCCGGGCCGTCTCAGCGAAGAATGCCATGGCGGCGTCGACACCGCCCCGCTTATGGGGGACGCCGGCCAACCCAAGCCCCATCTCGACACCGGCAAGCGCACCGAGAATCGTGAGATCGTTGGTGTCGCCAAGGTGACCGATACGGAACGCCTTGCCGGCTAGCTTGTTGAGCCCAGTGCCGAGCGACATATTGAAGGTATTGAGCACGACCTTCCGAAACGCGTCGGCATTGTGACCGTCAGGCATTTTGATCGCCGTCACCGCCGTTGAATGATACTTCGGGTCGCGGCACCATAGTTCCAATTCCCAAGCTTGAACGGCCCGGCGTACGGCTTCGGCCATACGTGCATGCCGGTGGAATACGTTGTCGAGCCCTTCTTCGAGCAGCATATCAATCGCCTCGGCGAGGCCGAAGAGAAGCGCCGTGGCCGGTGTGTAGGGAAATACGCCGTCCTTGTTGAGCGCGAGCATGTCGTCCCATGACCAATAGGAGCGCGGCAGTTTGGCTGTTTTCGTTGCGGCAAGCGCCTTGTCGCTGACCGCTGTGAAAGAGAGGCCAGGCGGCAACATTAAGCCCTTCTGCGATCCACAAATCGCTACGTCCACACCCCACTCGTCGTGACGGAAATCCATAACCGCTAATGAAGAGATGGTGTCGACCATGAGAAGTGCTGGATGGCCCGCTGCATCCATCGCCTTGCGGATTTCGTCGACCCACGAGCGCGTGCCTGTCGAGGTTTCATTTTGAACGATGCAGACGGCCTTGATCGCGTGGGACGTGTCTTTCCTGAGGTGGGCCTCAACCGCATCGGCGTCGGCGCCAGTGCGCCAATCGGTGGGGATGACCTCAGGCTTGAGCCCGAGGTTCTCGACCATGTTGCGCCAGAGCAGGGCAAATTGCCCCGTCTCGACAATCAGCACGCGGTCGCCGGGCGACATCGTGTTGACGAGACCGGCCTCCCAAGCCCCTGTGCCCGAGGAGGGAAACAAGATGACTGGATTCTTCGTCTTGAACAGTGCCTTCACGTTTGTCAGGACGCGCTTGCCAAGCTCCTGGAATTCGGGTCCACGGTGATCGATGATTTGCCGCGACATGGCGTTGAGGATCCGCTCCGGGATCGGCGTCGGGCCAGGGATCTGCAAATAATGGCGGCCGGTATGGTAGCTCTTGCTAGTCATCAGTCTTTCCTCAAGCGATCCTCGATACGCATTTCGCAAGCTTGCCCGCCGGGCGCCTCAACCTGGTCGCTACCGCGCGTCGAGGCAGCGCCGCAAGGGCCTTCCTTCCTATGTCGGCAGGGTCTGCAGCTATAGGTAGGAAAGCGAAGTCCCGTCAAGCCTACCCGAATTACTAGGGCCGATCGTAAGGCCGAGGGCTGAAAAATTGAGCTAGGTTAACTGTGGTCTGACATGCGGGCACGGCGAATGGGTTCGAGCACCCGTTTCACGAGCACTAAAGGAGACATCTTAATGAGCAGCGATGACGAGAATGCTGTCAGAGACGCCGTCGCCGGGTTCTATGAGGCCTTAAATGCAATGTTCAAGGGTAACCCGGACCCGCTCAAGGCTGTCTATTCGCATGCCGGCGATGTGACCTATTTGCCGGCAGAAGGCGGAATACGGGTCGGATGGGACGCCGTTTTCGCAGACTGGAAGCTGCAAGCTGACAAAAGCCTGGGCGGTACGGTAGAAATCTCCGACGTTCACATCGTCGTCGGCCAAGATCTCGCGATCGCCCATAACGTTACGCATGGACACGTCAAGG
>CAZURR010000003.1:0-21744 GCA_964622715.1 uncultured Hyphomicrobium sp.
CCGACCGGGCTTTCTCGATCGCTGGGATGAGCTGGGTTGCCAAACTCTCCCGTGAGATGGGCCCCACGTGCTTGTAGGCTATCTCGCCCTTGCCATTAATGACAAACGTCTCGGGCATACCATACACGCCCCACTCGATCGCACCGCGTCCCGTAGCGTCGATACCGACCGCCTCAAAGGGATTGCCATAGCGGCCGAGAAATCGCCGGGCTGCTATCGGATTGTCCCTGTGGTTGACGCCATAGAGATCGACACCTGTCTGCGCCTTCAGCTGGAGCAGCAAGGGATGCTCAGTGGCGCAAGGGATGCACCACGACGCCCAAAAATTAACAACGCTGACCTTGCCATTGCCAAGATCAGAGCCCTTGAAGCCTGGCACCGGCTGTCCGGCGTCGACAAGCTTCTCAAGCGGTGGAAACTCTTTGGCCGGGACCGGCTTGCCAATAAGGGCTGAGGGCAGCTTTGAGGGATCACCAGTCTGCAGCGCGAAAGCAAACAGCGCCGCCAGTGCCGCGAACACCAGCACGGGCACGATGACCCAACTGAAGCTGCGGCGTGGCTGGGGCGAAGCTCCCGGCGGATTTGCCTCCACATGATTCCCGGACTGTTTCTGCATTGTAATTTTCGGCCTTAGCCCTCCGAACTTGAAGCGCCGGATTTTGCGCCAGCGCGGCGCTTCACGCCGCGCGCCTCGAAGTCGGCCAAGCGCCTCTGCTGCTCGCGGCCCTCGAGAACAAGCCAGGAGATAAGGCCAACGATAACAAACGCGACCATGCCGTAAGCGGTCCAAATAAACGTTGCGTTGGGTCCAAGGTCCATGCGCTTACTCCGCCGCAGCCGTCACTTGGCCGGCCTGCGCGCGCGCCACCTCGGCAAGCTGAAGCGCTTTGACTCGCCGGCGCAGCACTTCATTGCGCATGGCTTTGAGATGCATGGCAACGAACAACACCAGAAAGCCGGCACCCATAACGAGAAGCGGCGTCAAGATAGACGAGTGAATGGTTGGGCCGCCCAGCTTCACGACGCTAGAAGGCTGGTGCAGCGTATTGCCCCAATCGACTGAAAATTTGATGATCGGCAGCATCACGATGCCCACGAGCGCCAGGATGGCCGTGAGTTTGCTCGCCAGCGTTTCGTCTTCAATCGAGGATCTCAGCGCGATCAGACCAAGGTAAAGGAAAAAGAGAATCAGCACAGAGGTCAGCCGCGCATCCCACACCCAGTACGTCCCCCACGCTGGCTTGCCCCAAAGTGAGCCTGTGAACAGCGCCAAAAAAGTGAAGGCTGCGCCGATCGGGGCAGCGGCTTTTGCAGAGACGTCCGCCAGTGGATGGCGAAAAACGAGAAGCCCAAAAGCCGAGGCCGCGATCAACGCATAGCACGCCATCGCCAGCCACGCGGACGGGACGTGAACGAACATGATCCTCGCGATCTCGCCGTGCAGGTAGTCGGGCGGCGCGACGAAAAAGGCAAGATAAACCCCATAGGCGAGGATCACGGCGGCAAACCCAGCCACCCACGGCAAGAGTCGCGCGGATAGGTCCATGAACTGGGTCGGGTTGGCCAGGCGCTGCGTAAAGGTCTGCATTGGAACTGATCTAAGGTTTCTGCGCGCGAAGCGCAATCGAGCCGAGTTTGAAGTGTTACTGCATCTGGGCGCGCAGCGCCGCCGCTGCGGCCAAGGGTCCTAGCACCGTGGCACCTAGCGAAATGGCCGTAAGGATCAGAAAGGGGGCCGCCGCGTCACCAGGCCCGAGCGTCGCGCTAATCGCTGCAATGCCGAATACGAGCGTTGGCACGTAAAGCGGCAAAACCAGCAACGCAATCAGCAACCCACCACGGCGCGCCCTCAGCGTGAGGGCTGCGCCGACGGCGCCAATGAAGCTCACGGCAGGCGTGCCGATCAGCATGGTTGCCACCAGCGCTGGGTAGGCATCCAAATTGAGATTGAGAAGAATACCAAGGACGGGCGCGAGCAACGCCAGCGGAACGCCGCTCGAAATCCAATGGGCGAGCGCCTTGGCGGCCGCAACGAGCTCCAATGGCAGCGGCCCTGTCGCTAGAACGTCAAGCGAACCGTCCTCATAGTCGCTTTCGAACACGCGGCCGAGCGACAGAAGCGCAGACAATAGAAGCGCGATCCACAGCACGCCCGGTGCAATCCGCGACAATAGGTTGAGGTCGGCACCCAGCCCAAGCGGCAGCATCGTAACGACGATGAGATAGAAGCCGAGAGCCGTGCCGATCGCTCCGCCTTGGCGCACGGCCAACCGCAGATCGCGCGCAACGAGCGAGAGAAATGCGTTCATGCCGCATTCTCCTGAGCGCCGAGCCGGATTTCTTTTGCGTGCTCAAACGCGAGCGGTTGATGCGTTGCGGCAATGGTGATCCCTCCGTCAGCACGGTGCGCATTGACGGCATCGACGAGCAGCGCGACGGAGGCGGTATCGAGAGAGACGGTCGGCTCGTCGAGCAGCCACAGCGGCCGGTGCGCGGCGCCAAGACGAGAAAGCGCCAAGCGGCGCTTTTGTCCGGCCGAAAGATAACCGGCGGGAATATCCGCCAATGCTGCAAGCTCGAATTTGTTGAGCGCTCCTGCAAGTCGATCGCCGTCATTCTGAGAGGCGTCGCAATCGAGAAAGGCGGCCCAGAAGTCGAGATTTTCCGCAACCGTCAGGTGCGGCTTGATGCCGTCGAGGTGCCCGACAAAATGACACAGTTCACCAAGCTCACGATCGTCATTTTCATTCTCGATACGGATTTCGCCGGCCGCAGGCGACAGGAATCCCGCCAGCGCGCGCAAAAGCGTTGTCTTTCCAGTGCCATTAGCGCCGGTCAGTAAGAGTGCTTCGCCGTCGCCCAGGCGCAAGGACAGACCGTCAATGACGGTTCGTCCGCCGCGACTCAGAACTAGATTTTCGGCAACGAGCAGCACAGGAGTCGATCATCCGCGTGGCAAAACGCTCTGGCTTGGCGACCGGAAAATCCCGTGAAATAGGGGGAGGAAGCTCGCTGGCCCCAGGGCGCGACGGCCTATATAAGGGTCACACTTCCGCCGACGCCAGCGCAAATGCGCGCCTGTGCCAAGCCCGGCAAGGTCAGCGCAAGCTGGTCATGGATCGGGTCGCCTAGGCTGGCGACCCATGAACGCTGAGGAGAACAGGACTTGAGCGACGAGACGACCAAATCGCTGGATAGCTTCAAGTGCCGCAGCACGCTTACTGTCGACGAGAGAACGTACGTCTACTTCTCGTTGGCGGAGGCGGAGAAGAACGGGCTCGACGGTATTTCGAGGCTGCCCTTCTCGATGAAGGTGCTGCTGGAAAACCTACTGCGTCATGAGGACGGCCGCTCCGTCACCAAAGACGACATTCTAGCTATGGCGGCCTGGGCCAACGACAAAGGCACCGCCGGCGAGGAAATCGGTTTCCGGCCAGCGAGGGTGCTGATGCAGGATTTCACGGGCGTTCCTGCCGTTGTCGATCTCGCCGCCATGCGCGATGGCATGAAGAGCCTCGGTGGCGATCCCGAAAAGATCAATCCGCTGGTCCCCGTCGATTTGGTCATCGACCATTCGGTCATCGTGGATGAATTCGGCAGCGCACAGGCGTTCGCGCATAACGTGGAGCACGAATACCAGCGCAACGGCGAGCGATATAACTTTCTCAAATGGGGCCAGGGCGCGTTCGACAATTTCCGGGTCGTGCCGCCTGGAACCGGCATTTGTCACCAGGTGAACCTCGAGTTCCTGGCGCAGACCGTTTGGACCAAGACGCTCGGCGACGGCGCGAAGTTGGCTTATCCGGACACACTCGTGGGTACAGACAGCCACACCACCATGGTCAACGGTCTCGCCGTGCTTGGGTGGGGCGTCGGCGGTATTGAGGCGGAAGCCGCGATGCTCGGCCAACCATTGTCGATGCTCATACCGGAGGTGATCGGTTTCAGGCTGACGGGCAAGCTGAATGAGGGCGTTACGGCAACCGATCTGGTGCTGACCGTCACGCAGATGCTGCGCAAAAAGGGCGCCGTTGGGAAGTTTGTCGAGTTCTTCGGCGCCGGCCTCGACAACATGCCACTCGCGGATCGCGCGACAATTGCCAATATGGCACCGGAGTACGGCGCGACATGTGGTTTCTTCCCCATCGATACGGAGACGCTGACCTACCTCAGAATGTCGGGACGCGAGCCCTACCGCATTGCGCTGGTCGAGGCCTATGCAAAAGCGCAAGGCCTCTTTCGCACCGCCAGTGACGCTGACCCAATTTTCACCGATACGCTCGACCTCGACCTTGGGACCGTGGTTCCCTCGCTCGCAGGGCCGAAGCGTCCGGAGGGACGTATCGCGCTCACTGACGTTAGCGCCGGCTTCGCGAAGGCCCTCGAGACGGAGTACGACAAGCCCGGCGAGATTGCCGAGCGGGTCGAGGTCGAAGGCCGCGACTTTAACATCGGGCACGGCGATGTCGTGATCGCGGCAATCACGAGCTGCACCAATACGTCAAACCCAAGTGTACTGATTGCGGCAGGCCTGGTTGCGCGCGCAGCCGTCGAGAAAGGCTTACAAACAAAGCCGTGGGTAAAAACCTCTCTGGCGCCCGGCTCGCAGGTCGTCTCGGCGTATTTGGACAAGGCCGGTTTGCAGCCATACCTCGACAAGCTTGGATTCAACTTGGTTGGTTTTGGATGCACCACCTGCATCGGAAATTCCGGGCCGCTTGCGCCAGAACTCTCCAAAGCCATCAACGAAAACAGCATCGTCGCCGCCGCGGTTTTGTCTGGAAATCGCAACTTCGAAGGCCGCATTAGCCCCGACGTACAGGCCAACTATCTGGCTTCGCCCCCGCTCGTCGTCGCCTATGCCCTCGCCGGTACGGTGCAAAAGGATCTGACGCACGAGCCGCTCGGCACGGGCCGAGACGGGCAGCCGGTGTTCCTGAAGGATATCTGGCCGACCTCGCAGGAGATCCAGAAATTTATCGCAGAGAACATTACCAGGGAGCTATTCGTTGAGCGCTACGCCGACGTCTTCGAAGGCGATGCGAGCTGGCGCGCCATCGATGTTCCAGGCAGCCTGACCTATGGCTGGAATGGCAACTCCACTTATGTGCGCAATCCGCCGTACTTCGAGGGCATCAGCAAAACGCCCGAGCCGATATCCGACATTGTCGGGGCACGTATTTTGGGGCTCTTCGGTGACAAGATAACAACCGACCACATCTCGCCGGCTGGAGCGATCAAACCGTCATCGCCTGCAGGTGAATATCTCTTGGAGCACGACGTGACGATCGCGGACTTCAATCAATATGGCACGCGGCGCGGCAATCATGAAGTGATGATGCGGGGAACCTTCGCCAACATCCGCATCAAGAACCACA
The DNA here is from genome assembly GCA_964622715.1 of uncultured Hyphomicrobium sp. Taxonomy (GTDB): domain Bacteria; phylum Pseudomonadota; class Alphaproteobacteria; order Rhizobiales; family Hyphomicrobiaceae; genus Hyphomicrobium_A. The sequence continues at coordinate 5,379 of CAZURR010000003.1, forward strand.
TGGCCAAAGATTCCGCGGGTAACGTGAAAGAAGGTGGCTTCACTGTTCACCATCCTTCCGGCGAAGCTATGTCGATCTATGACGCGGCCATGCGCTACCGTACAGATGGCGTTCCCCTCGTCGTCTTTGCCGGGATCGAATACGGCAATGGGTCTTCGCGCGACTGGGCGGCCAAGGGCACGAACCTGCTTGGCGTGAAAGCCGTGATTGCGCAATCGTTCGAGCGCATTCATCGGTCGAATTTGGTCGGAATGGGTGTGTTGCCATTCGTTTTTGAAGAGGACACGAGCTGGCAATCGCTCGGCCTCAAAGGTGACGAGATTGTAATGATTTGCGGCCTTGCCGATATTACGCCGCGTCAGATGATGACCGTTGAAATCGCTTTTGCCGATGGAAGCACTAAGAGTGTCCCGATCCGCTGTCGGATCGACACGCTTGACGAGCTTGAGTACTTCAACAACGGCAGTATTCTGCACTACGTCTTACGTGCTCTGGCAGCGGCCTGAAGCCGAACAGTCGTTGCCGACCTCAGAGCGAAAAGTAATGGTCAAACAGGCCCTTAGATCCTTTTGAGACTCAATCTTTCGTGACACGCGGTTGAAGCACACCAAGACGGGACTTACTCTACTGTCAGTGGTTGCTCATTTAGGTTTGTGCCAATGCGGCTGGCCCCGTTCCTTGTCCTAACGATTGCGCTCGTCATTCCGTCCTCCGGCGTGATGGTGCATGCGGCGCCATTCGATTCAACGTTCCCGCCCCCGAAGAACGTGCTCGAACTCTTCACCAGCCAGGGTTGCGACTCCTGCCCGCCTGCCGACGAGGTCCTGCAGACATACGCGGACAGAGACGACATCATCGCCATTACGCTGCCCGTCGACATCTGGGACTATCTGGGCTGGAAAGACACGATGGCCTCTCAGAAAAACAGCGAAAGGCAGAAAGCCTACGCCAAGACGCGCGGGGATGGCGCGATTTACACGCCGCAGGTCGTCGTCAATGGCCTTGAGGGCGTGAACGGCAGCAAACCTGGTGAAATTGATAAGGCCATTAAAACAACCGAGCGCGAACTTCGGTCGATGCGTGTCCCGATTCGCTTTTGGTTTGAGCGCAACACGATTTACATCGAGGCAGGCCAAGCACCGCCGGGCACCCATCTTAAGCAGGCCATTGTCTGGTTTGCCGTCGTGCAGAAGTTGGCGACGGTTCCAATTGAGCAGGGCGAGAACAAGGGCAAGACCCTGACTTACACGAACATCGTGCGCGAGATGTCGCCTGTTGGCGTTTGGAAAGGTAAGCCGATGAGCGTCGCATTGGCACGCACTGCGATCATGCGGCCGGAGACAGAGGCCTGCGTGGTGCTGCTCCAGGATGGTAGGGGCGGCCCCATCATCGGCGCGGCTTGGTCCGGCTTATGGTAGCGCCTTGCGCCCATTAGTTTGAGAAACCGCGCTTCTTCAGTAGCCATTTGACGTCGGGCGGGCGCCCGCGAAACGCAACATAGGCCTTCAGCGGATCGCGCACATTTCCTGCCGCATAGATATACTTCTTGAGTTTGCGCGCGGTCGTGCGATCGAAGACGTCGCCCGTCTCCTCGAAAGCGGCAAAGGCATCCGCGTCCATCACTTCGGACCATAGGTAGCTGTAGTAGCCCGCGGCGTACCCACCCATGATGTGCAAAAAATGCGGAATCCGGTGACGCATAACGATTTCGCTCGGCATGCCAAGGCGCTTTAGCGTTGCGGTCTCGAAGGCGCTGACGTCGAGATCCCGGTTGTCAGAAGTTGCGTGCAGCTCCATGTCGACAATGGCTGATGCCGCATACTCCACCGTTGCAAATCCTTGGTTGAAGTTGCGTGCTTTCTTGATCCTCGCCAGCAATTTCTGAGGCAAAGGCTTTCCGGTCTCATGGTGGACTGCAAAGCGCTGCAGCACCTCGGGCACCATTAACCAGTGCTCGTAGAGTTGCGAGGGCAGCTCAACGAAATCGCGCGCGACGCTTGTACCGGAAATGGACGGATAGGTGACGTTTGATAGCAGCCCGTGCAACGCGTGGCCGAACTCGTGGAAGAGCGTGCGCGCGTCATCGAATGACAGCAAAGTTGGCTGTCCCTCGGCGCCTTGCGCGAAGTTCATAACGTTGACGATGATGGGGCGAACGTCGCCGGCAACCTTCGACTGTGAGCGAAAGCTACTCATCCACGCGCCGGAACGTTTCGACGGTCTGGCAAAATAGTCCCCAAGAAAAAGGCCGACAAACGTGCCGCGCCGGTCCGTCACCTCCCAAATGCGCACATCACGATGATAGCGCGGGACGTCGTGGCGCTCTTTGAAGCGAATGCCGAATAGCCGCGTGGCTGTGTCGAAAGCTGCGGCAATGATATTGTCGAGTTTGAAGTAGGGACGCGTGACGGCTTCGTCGAGATCGTAAAGCGCTTTGCGTTCCTTCTCGGCGAAATAGCGCCAATCCCACGCTGCGATCTCGAAATTTCCGCCCTCAGCGCGTGCACGCCGCGCTAGCGCCTCCCGCTCCTCCACGGCGCGATTTACCGCCGCCGGCCACACTGCTGTGAGCAGTTCGTGCACCGCTGCTGGTGTCTTGGCCATAGTATCGTCGAGCGCATAGTCCGCGTAGCTCTTTTGCCCCAACAGGTCAGCCAGCTCCGCTCTGAGACGCACAACTTCGGCAACAATGGTGCGATTGTCGGTGGCCTTGGCCATCTCACCACGACTAATCCACGCGTTAAACGCTTCTTCGCGCAAGTCTCTCCGGGCTGAAAACTGCAGGAACGGTTCAACGCTTGAACGTGAAAGCGTAATGACGTGCTTGCCGTCTAGCCCCATGTCGGCGGCAGCGCGCGCCGCGGATGCCCGCATTGCTGGCGGCAGGCCGGCAAGATCGCGCTCACTATCCAGGATCAAGCGCCAAGACTGTTCGTCTTTGAGGACGTTCTGGGCAAATTGCGTTGCAAGCAAAGCTAGACGCTCATTGATTGCCGAGACACGCGCCTTGGCCTTCCTTTTGAGCCTGGCGCCTGCGCGCACAAACCAAATGTGGTGAAGCTCAAGAATTCGGGTCTGTTCGTCTGTCAACCGCAGACGATTCTTCCGCCCATACAGATCATCCACACGACGGAACAGCTTTGCATTGAGCATGATGTTCGTTTGATGCACGGCAAGGTGGGGGACGACCTCGCGCTCAATGCGCTGCAGCTCGTCATTCGAGTCGGTGCCGACAAGATTGAAAAAGACGCGGCTTACGCGATCAAGCAGGTGGCCACTCTTCTCAAGCGCTGCGATTGTGTTGGCAAATGTGGGCCGGGCCGTTTGTGCCGCGATTTGTGCGATCTCTTTTTTGTGGGCGACCATTGCAGCCTTGAAGGCTGGGGCGAAGTGGGCGGGCTCAATCTTATCGAAGGGCGGCACGCCGAATGGCGTCGACCACCTCCCAAGAAGGGGAATTGCGATTGGGCCGGCGAGTCGCGGCTTGCGGACTCGCGTTGATGTATATGCTCCGCTTTTGGGTTTCACTTTTCGGTCGCGCGCCGGATTCGTCACGGGGTCCTGATTCCTCCCTGGTTTCGAAGTCCGTAGTGCTAGCCGAGATTGACGTCGGCCACCATGTGACGCCCAGGCAAAAAAATGGACCGGAGGCGAGCCGGTCCTGCGGATGTTCTTTGGAAAAGGGCGTATCGGAGAGGTCGCCTAATGTGGCCCGGTCCGTCAAGGATGCCCTGGGGGCTGGGGGGCTGAAAATCCAGGGCCTCTTTCAGAACCGGGCCAAGAGGCAACGATTGAACGATCGCAGCGCTTTGAGGCGGATCGTTGACCAGGGCGGGTCCTCAATCTGGCCAAGTCGAGGAAATTCCGTGCATCCATTGCTCGTTAAGCGCAGAAGTTGCGCACCGCAATGGACGATCGAAGCCATCAAACCCTTGAAATTCGCTTCGCTGAGCGCGATCATGATTCTACTGTGACAAGGAGGTGCCCTTGAGCGAATCGGAACCCATAATTCTGAGCCCGCGCCGGGCGGGCAGGTTTCCACTCAGAGGCGCTGGGCCAGATGTAGGACCCTTCACAGCATTCGATCGGCACGAATTGAGCACTATCCTTGCTGTTTACGGCCGCAAGGTCGCAGCGGGCGAATGGCGCGACTACGCCATCGACGTGGGCCGGGACAAGGCGGTGTTTTCTGTATTTCGCCATTCGAGTGAATGCCCACTTTATCGTATTGAAAAATGCCCCCGACTAGCACGCAAGCAGGGCGCCTATAGCGTCGTCGCACCAGCTGGTCTCATCTTGAAACGAGGCCACGATCTGGGCCGCGTTCTGCGCGTTCTGGAAGATCGCGTGCGCCTCGTCGCGCTCTAGACCCTCTTCCCTACATACGCAAAGAGCCCCGTGTTCCGGGGCTCTTCACAGGCATTAAGTTCTCGCGACGTCGGGCGGCTTACTGCCGGTTACCGAACAGTTGCAGCAGGAAAAGGAACATATTGATGAAGTCGAGGTAGAGGCTCAAAGCGCCCATAATGGCGCTCTTTGCGACCATCGCCGTGTCGTGGCGAACCATCAGGTAGCCGTCCTTGATGCGCTGCGTGTCGTAGGCTGTAAGGCCAGCGAAGACCAGAACGCCGATAACGGAAATGGCGAATTGCAGAGCACCTGACTGCAGGAACAAATTGACCAGCGCGGCGATGATAATGCCAACGACGCCCATGATCAGGAACGAGCCCCAGCCCGAGAGATCCTTCTTGGTCGTGTAGCCCCAGAGGCTTAAGCCCCCAAACGCTGCCGCGGTAATGAAGAAGATCTGCGTGATCGACTGGCCGGTGAAGATCAGGAAGATCGACGAGAGCGACAGGCCCATCACGGCGGCAAACAGCCAGAATGAGATCTGGGCGGCACCTACGCTCATCTTCTGAACGCGGAAGGACAAGAAGAGCACAAAGCCGAGCGGCGCCAGCATGACAACCCATTTCAGCGGCGAGGAGTAGAGCATCTGTCCGAATGGCGTCAGTGTGCCATCGCTGACAGCCATAGTGTAGGTGAGGTAAGCGACGATGCCCGTCAGAGCCACGCCGGCAGCCATGTAGTTGTAGACGCCGAGCATATATGCGCGCAGTCCCTCATCAACCGCTGCGCCTGCACGGGCGGCGGTTCCGGATTGCGCGTACCTATTATCGAGCTGAGCCATGAGTGTATCCCTTATTGGTTCGGCGAGACTTGCCAAATCATGGGCAGAATATGCGCTGCCAGTGCGTCTCTTTCAAGACGCGCGAACCCTGATTTTGCCTGGAATACAGACGTTCCGAGGTCCTATTTGGCTGTTTCTCAAGAGTCTTTCACTCAGATCGCAAGTAGGGCACCGCAGGCGCGCGCAGGACCGCCCAAGTGCCCGCACCGCCGAATAACAGGACCAGTCCCGTCGATAGTCCGAGCGCCAAAGCGACTGCGGAGAGCGAAAAGCTGAATGGGATCCTCATCACCTCTGTAACGGCAATCCAGGCCGCAATTGACCCCAGCGCAACCGCGAACAAGGCCGTCACGGCGGCGAGTAACACATACTCAAGCACGTGCGATGTGAGGATACGCCGTCGCGTGGCGCCGAGCGTCTTCAGGATGACGGCCTCCAGAATTCGTCGGCGCTGCGCGGTCGCGAGAGCCCCAGCGAGCACCAAAGCGCCGGCAAGCAACGTGACGCTGCCCGCCACACGGATTGCCGTCATCACCTTTGTGAACACCGCATTGAAGGCATCTAGCACGTCCTTGACTCGAATGGCGGTGACTGAGGGATAAGCGCGCCCCAAGGTGCGTACAACCTGCGCTTCGGTTGCGATTGGCGTTCCAGGCGGTAACGAGATGGTCGCGAGGAGATTGTGCGGTGCACCTTTCAGTGTGTTGGGCGAAAACACCATCACGAAGTTGATGGCCAGGCTCTCCCATTTCACCTCTCGCAAGTTCGCGATTCGCGCGGTGACGTTGCGGCCGAGAATATTGACCGTCACCGTGTCGCCGAGCTTGAGCCCGAGTTTCTCTGCTAGCTCGACCTCGAATGAGACGAGAGGGTCGCCAGCGTAACCGGCATCCCACCACGCTCCGGCCTTGACATTCGAGCCTTCGGGTACGGTATCGGAGTAGGAAAGCCCGCGGTCGCCGTTGAGTACCCACTGCGCCTCGGGCGGCGCTTCGATCTGTTCGACCGGCGTGCCGTTCAGGCGCACGAGCCTGCCACGCAGCATAGGCGCGTCTTCGACGGCGGTACCAGGAACCTCTCCTTGTACGAGCGCCGTTATCGCCTGATAATCGGCCTTAGGGATGTCGAGCACGAAGTAGTCGGGGGACCGCACGGGCAGGCGCTCGCGCAGCTCTTTGACGAGCGAGGCGTCGGCGAGTGCTACCGCGACAAGCAGCGAAAGGCCCGCGCCGAGCGAGAGCACGACTGAGCGCGTCAGCCCGCCTGGCGCGCCAAGGTTACCAACTGCCAGTGCAAGCTCGGGCAGGCCCGGCCGGGGAACGCGGCGCGCAATCCAAGTTACCACGGTTCCCAGGACAAGAAACACAGCGAACACCACGACGAGGCCGCCACAAAAGTAAAGCGCGATCCGCTTCGAGTCAGACGTGATAAGGGCAAAGGCAACGAGTGCGAAGGCCAACGCGATCGTCACGGCGATGACCCAAGCGCGCGGCCAGGTGCGTTCCGGCGCTACCTCGTCGCGAAAGAGCACGCTGGCGCTCACCCGCTCGACGCGGCCGAGCGGCCAAATCGTGAATAGCATCGCGACGGCGAAGCCATAGACCGCGGCAGAAAAAATGCTCAGAGCCGAAACAGTGATCTCGGCCTGGATGGGCACGATATCTCCGTAGAGTCCATTCAAGACGATGGGAAGCAGGGTGCCGAGCAGCAAGCCGATTGCTATGCCGATCATGGCAACCGCAATGATTTGAACAAGAAAAATGGCGAGCACCATGCGGCTCGTGGCCCCGACACTTTTCATCGTTGCAATGACTCTACGGCGCTTGTCGATGAAGGTGGCGACCGCGTTGGCGACGCCAACGCCGCCAACGAGAAGCGCGGTAAGACCGATGAGCGTCAGGAACTGGCGCAGGCGCTCCAGCACCTGGCTGACCTGTGGGGAAGGATCGCGCCGGTCGCGAATCGTGAACCCCGATTCAGGCAATTCGACATTGAACCGCTCACGCAGCGCCAGCAGCTCTTCTTCGCTCGCGGATCGGCTGGGATCGAGCTTTAGCGCATAGCGCCAGCGGATGAGCGTGCCGGGCTTCACAAGACCGGTCTTTTCCAGCGTCTCTAGCGAGATCAAGACGCGCGGCCCGTAGGTTAGCCGGTCGGCAATGCCGTCAGGCTCCGACTTGATGGTGCCGCCGATCTCCACATCCTCGGCTCCGAGCTTCATGCGATCGCCAACCTTGAGAGCGAGGCGTTCCAGAAGAATGGGATCGACCACGGCACCACGGCGCAGCGCCTCTTGCAGTGGTCGACCATTTCCCAGCTCGACGGCGCCGACGAGGGGATAGTTAGCGTCCACTATTTTTAGCTCGGCTAGAGCTTGGTCGGAACCATCGACGTGTCGCGCCATGGTGCGCATGGTCGCGGATTCGCTGAGGGTGCCAAAGTTCGATATCGCTTCGCGCTCTACTCCTGCGGAGCGCACGTGCATGCGCGACAATGTTGCGTCGCCACCCAAGATCGCCTCGCCCTGTCGTTCGAATCCCGCGCGCAAAGCGTCGGAGACCGCTCCAACGCCGGTGATCACCGTGACGCCAAGTGCGACGCAGGCGATGAATATGCGAAAGCCTGAAAGTCCGCCGCGCAGCTCCCGTAACGCGATCCCCAAAAAATGCGGCAGCCGCCAGTCGCGGTTTCGCGGAGCGGAGGCGAGCGCTTCAGTCGTCATGATGCGGCAAGTGCCTCTGCTGCATTATTGATGCGACCGTCCGCCATGTGGATTGTACGCTGGCAGGCCATGGCCACCTGCTGGTCATGAGTTACCAGAATGAGCGTCGCATCGCGGCGGCGCTGCAGACCAAACAACAGATCGACGACGTACTTGCCCGTGTTACTGTCGAGATTGCCCGTCGGCTCGTCGGCAAGAATCAGCTTCGGTTGCCGGCTCAATGCACGCGCGATGGCGACGCGTTGTTGCTCGCCTCCTGAGAGCTGCGCCGGAAAATGATCGACGCGCGGCAAAAGACCAACCTCGTCAAGCAACTCCCGCGCAATCTCAAACGCGTTCGAGGTCCCGGCGAACTCCAACGGCAGCGCGACGTTCTCCAATGCGGTCATGGTCGGCACGAGATGAAACGATTGGAAAACGATGCCAATATCGGCACCACGCGCCAGCGCTAGCTTATCCTCGTCGAGAACCGTGAGATCATGACCAGCGACGTGAACGCCGCCACTTGTTGCGCGCTCCAGCCCCGCCGTTATCATGAGCAACGAGGTTTTCCCTGAGCCGGACGGACCGACGATGGCCAGCGATTGGCCCACTTCTACGTGAAGGCTTACGTTGCGCAAGATCTCGACGGGACCGGCGCGGCTTTTCAGGGTTAGGCGTACGTTTTCTAGAGCGACGATCGGCTGGGGCACAGGTGGGGCGGCTCCGCTACTCGCAGTCGGCAAGGACTTGCCTCACGTTGACCGCGCTTCTACTTGATGATCGACTTGGATGATCGTTAAGGCGGAAAAATGAAGGTGATGAACGCTAGACGCAATTGGCACGGCCTTGCACAAGTGGTGGCTGTCTTGGCCGCCGTCAATGTGAGTGTCGGCGCCGCTGATGCGCCAATGGCCCGGGCGGAGCCCTCCAAGGCTATCCGAATCGTGGCTTTTGGTGACAGCCTGATGGCCGGCTACGGACTCAGACCCCAGCATGCTTTTCCCGCGCAATTGCAAAAGGCACTCAAATCGCGAGGCCACAACGTCGTGATCGCCAATGCAGGCGTGTCGGGCGATACGACGACCGCGGGCCTGGAGCGGCTCGCTTGGGCCGTGCCAGATGGCACGGATGGCGTCATCGTGGAGTTCGGGGGAAACGATGCCCTGCGCGGCATTGACCCAGAGGTAACGCGCGCCAATCTGGAGAAAATTATCTCCAACCTCAAAGAGCGCAACATTCCGACTCTGCTTGCCGGCATTCGCGCGCCGGCCAACTGGGGCGCCAGCTACGCGAAAGCCTTCGACGCCATTTTCCCCGATCTGGCTCACGAGCACGGGCTCGTCTTCTATCCATTCTTCCTCGAAGGCGTGGTGCTCAATCCAAAACTAAATCTCAACGACGGATTGCACCCAACCTCCAAGGGTGTTGCCGAGATCGTCAAGCGGATCGTACCTTCTGTCGAGGATCTGATCGACCGGGCTTCGACACAGCGTGCGTCCGCTGCCAAAGACTGATAGGCCACGCTCATGCCCCGCCTCTTCACCGGTATCGAGATCCCCGATGAGCAGCGCGAGCAGCTTGCGCGCTTGCGCCAGCCTTTGGCGGGCGTGAGGTGGGTTGAGCCGGAAAATCTACACATCACGCTCCGCTTTGCCGGCGACATCGACGATACGCGCGCAACTGAGTTTGCCGATCACCTGGCGGGTATCAACGTCAATGCTTTCGAGGTACGCCTTGCTGGGCTAGGGGTCTTCGGGGGCAAAGAGCCCAGATCGATCTGGGCCGGTGTGGAAGCGGGCCCAGAGCTAGAGGCGCTTGGGCGCGCCAATGAACGCTTGGCACGCTTGGCCGGCTTGGCCCCGGAGGGCCGGGCGTTCAAGCCGCACGTCACCGTCGCGCGCATGAAATACACAGGACCCGAAGCGGTCGCGCGATTGCTGGGCCGCATCGGAGCATTCCGCTCTTTGCCCTTTGTCGTTAGCCGCTTCGTGCTCTATTCCTCACGCCCGAAGACGGGCGGTGGTCCCTATGTTGTCGAGGAGGGCTTTCCGCTTAAGGGCGGAGAGTTTGCAGACTTTCAAGACACTGGCGGCGGCTGGTAGTCAGTCGTACCAACACCAGTGCATTGGAAAGGCGCACCCGGCCCAGCGCTATATTGTTAGGATTACCTTGCCGACCGCCTCGCGCCGGTCCAGAACGCCGATCGCCTCGCGGATCTGGCCGAGGGAGTAAGTCGCATGGATGTGCGGTGCCAGATTTCCTTCGGCGATCCAGCGCAGCACCTGTGCCATGTTTCTACAGTGTCCGGCCGGATCGCGATTGACCGACTCCGGCCAATTGACACCGACAGCTTTTGCACCCTTCAGGAGAAGCAGGTTGAGCGGAATTTTTGGGATCTGCCCTGAGGCAAATCCGACGACCAGAAAGCGCCCCTGCCAGGCCATCGCGCGCAACGCCGCCTCAGATGAGTCACCGCCAACACAGTCATAAACGACATCGACGCCCTTCCCATAGGTGAGATTGCGCAGCGCCGCCTTCAGGTCGGTTTCGCGGTAGTTGACGACCTCGTCGGCGCCATGGCTCTGGCAAACGCTGAGCTTTTCACTTGAGGAGGCAACCGCTATCACGCGTGCGCCCATGAGCTTGGCAATCTCCAGCGCGGCGAGCCCGGCGCCGCCAGCCGCCCCGAGCACAGCGACCGCTTCCCCCTTCTGCAAACGCCCGCGGTCCTTCAAACCGTGGATTGCCGTGCCGTATGTCACGCTAACGCCGGCGGCTACCTCGTCGCTCACCGCATCGGGAATTGCCACGAGCTTCTTGGCAGGAACGGCAACCTTCTCGCGCGCGCCACCCCAGCCGATGTAGGCCATCACCCGGTCGCCAGCGCTTAGGCTGATAACGCCGTCCCCGACAGCTTCGATGACACCGGCCATTTCGGCAGCCGGCGAGAACGGCAGCTCGGGCCTTGCCTGGTATTTGCCACGCGTGATGAGCGTGTCGGAAAAGTTGAGAGCCGCCGCCTTCACGGCCACTAGGACGTTGCCCGGCCCTGGTGCAGGTGGGTCTATGTCCTCGATGACGAGACCATTTGGGCCGTCGAGGCTCTTGCAAAGGGCGGCCTTCATGTCAAACCTCCAGGAACCAGGATGGCTCTGCTCAAATCGGCTGACCTTCGACCATGAGCGGGTCGCTGCGGCAAGGCCAATTCATAGAAACCGGACCAGACAACAAATGTCCCAAACCCCCGTTGCAAATCGGCCGCCCGCTTCCCGCGGATACTTCGGCATAGGCGCAGAGCGTATGTCGAAGGCTTTGAACCTAGGCAACCTTATGCGCTCAGCACACGCCTTTGGAGCGAGTTTCACTTTTACGATTGGCGCCACCTATCAGGCGCTGGAGGCGCGTGCGGATACATCTAAAGGACAGTGGCATATGCCACATTTCAATTGGGTAGGGATAGACGAAATGGCGTTGCCCGAACACTGCAAGCTCGTTGGCGTGGAACTTCTGGATGAGGCCATCGATCTGCCGACCTTTCGTCATCCCATGCGCGCGGCCTATGTTTTGGGACCCGAACAAGGCTCGCTTTCAGAAGGACTTATCGAGCAATGCGATCATATCGTCAGAATTCCGACCCGCTTTTGCGTCAACGTTGCCATGGCCGGAGCCATCGTGATGTATGACCGCGTGAGGAGCATGGCCCGGTTTGCTGAAAGGCCCATGAGAGACGGCGGACCCAAGACGACCGGAGCAATTTCGCGCCGTAGCGGCGCTTAGGCTGGGGACGAGAGGATGACAGGCGCCACAATTGGCGCTTATGCTGGTTACATAGTAATGATTCACGGCCTGGGGAGCCCCATGAGCAAAGCCCACACTTATTGGATCGCCGTCGCTTCCGTCCTCGCCACGGGAGCGTTGTTCGTGACGCCAACGGCAGCGCAGAGTGTGAAACTTGTCGAACGCTCTGGCGCGTGGAGTATCTATGCCGATACCGCCACGCCCAAGCAGGTGTGCTTTGCTGCCGCAACACCACAGGCGGTCGAGCCCATCGGGGCCAACCGCGGCTCGATCTTTTTCTATATTTCAGCTTGGCCCAAAGACGGCATCAAGGCAGAGCCCAGCGTAAAAGTAGGCTACCCGATCAACATCGAGAAGGACGTCACGGTGACGATCGGGACCGACGTCTTCAAGCTATTCTCCAAGGAGCAGCACGGTTTCGTTGCCGATCCTTCCGAAGAACTGAAGCTGATCGACGCGTTAAGGAAGGGATCGACCGCGATAGTGCGTGCAACATCGACTCGCGGCACGAGCACGACCGATACCTATTCGCTTTCCGGCATCTCCCAGGCATTGGATAAGCTGACCGCCACCTGCCCGTGAACCTCAGTCATCCAATCCTGCGCGTCCGCCCTTGCGCAACTGCACATACAGCGCGCCTTCTCCGCCGTGGCGGGCAGCGGCCGCCGCAAAGCTTATGACAATGGCGCGCAGCTCGGGCTCAGCGAGCCAACTCGGCACGTTGCGTTTGAGCACCCCACGCTCGTCATCGCGAAGGCCGGCATATTCGCCCACATCCGAACTGCCGCGCGGCCTAGATCCCTTACCAGTAATCACCAGCACCCAGCGCCGTCCTTTGGCATGCGCATTGAGCAGGAAACGGCGCAAGGCTAAGTGCGCCTCGCTTTGACGCATACCGTGCAGATCAACACGCGCCTCGATTTCGATCCGGCCGGTGCTGATCTTGCGTGCCTTGCGGCGATCGAGTTGGGAAAGCGGCGGGGCTGATTTTGCCTGCGCCTGCGGCGTGGATGGTCTAGGCGTGGAGCGGTCGACGGTGCGTTTCGAGCCTGGCTTCTGAGGCGCGTTTGGTCGCCGTAATGGTTTTTCCGTTGTGTCTTCGTGCCCGACATGAACGCGCCCCTTCTTCTGCTTTAGGGGCCGCATGTTGCTTGCGGCATGCTCCCAAAGAGAGCGTTCCTCGTCGGAGAGGTTATGCTTGCCGCCGCCGCTCTTGCGGCTTGGTTTGCTCAGCGCGCGGCCTTCTCGATCTTTGTCCATGGAAGGCGTTCGCCGTGTTGGGCAGCGTGCTGGGTCGTGCTGGGTAGCAGCACGAAGAAGTTGCCGGGATGGTTGGTTATGCCGGCGAGACGGCCGGCCTTGTCACCAGAGCCATAATAGATATCGCCGCGTTCTGGTCCTTTTATCGCTGATCCCACGTCTTGCGCGATCATAAGTCGAGAGAACCCACCTTTTTTGGTGGCATATTTCAATCGGGGCGCGGAAACAAAAATCGGGGTGCCAAGGGTATGATAGGCGGTGTCCACCGCTAGGCTTCGCCCAGAAGTCAGCGTGACCGACATAGCGCCCAATGCCCCTTCGGCATCTCGACCCCGAAGCTCGCGGAAAAAGATGAAGGAAGCATTCTTCCACATGACCTTCCGGCCGCGAGCGCGATCTGCGCGTAGCCACTTTCTCAAGGATTGAAGCGACACCTTGTCGGCGGGAAACTGGCGCGTCTTGATCAGATACTTGCCGATCGACGAATACGGGTGACCGTTCTTGCCGTCGTACGAGATGCGGATTGACTTGCCGTCCGTCAGATCGATGCGCCCGGAGCCTTGAATGTGCATGAAAAACGCATCGACGGGGTCTGCCAGATAGAGGAGCTCCAACCCCTGACCTGAAAGAGCGCCCTGCTCGATATCGGCTCGCGTCGGGAAAGTGACCAGGCCGGTGGCGGTCTTGCGCATGTGGGTGAAGCGGTCCCCATTGGCGCCCCGCTTCGTCTCCGGCACGACATTCACAAGATCGGGCGGGCGGCTATAGATTGGGGTCTTAAAGCGGCCTTGGGATTTGCGGGAGCCTTGCAACACAGGCTCGTAGTAACCTGTCAGGAGGCCCTTGCCTGTCTTGTGGATCACTTGATGGGGCACAAAGTACGATTCGAAGAATGCCCGCGCTATCGCCCTCGTTGGAGTCTTGACGGTCTTAGCTGCGCGGCATGCCTTCGCCAGTGCCTGACGCGACGCCTTGTTGCCCTTGTTTGCGGCGCTGCTGGTTTCGATCATCCGATCGCACGACTTCAAGAAAGTCTTAAACGCAGCCAGATGGTCGTCGTCCTGCCAGCCTGAAAGGTCGGCAAACGTTGCCGGCTTCAATGTCACTTTGGTCATGGGCATTTTGGACCGAACGGACCCTCCCCCCGACGCGATATGCAATGGAGACACGATCATCGCCAGTGCGGCCATAGTGACCGCAATCGCCCCGACCCTATGCCGTGTCGCACGTCGAAACGCGTCACGAGCCAAATGCGTTCCCTCCATCGCTCGTTCACCCCCTCGAGCCGTCTCGCGTCGTAACTCTCGACTATGTGGGTGACTGTGTTTCAACCAGCCGCCAATTCGGATTCGCGAGGGCTTCACGCGTCGAGACGTCGCGACTGAACGTCCAAATATCGGTCACTTCCTTAATGCGCTGAGGATCGCCCGTGATTATGGCACCGGCGCGGTCGCGCGTTGCCGAGATGAGCTGGCTCACGAAACGGATGGTGATGCTCGCAATGCCGCTCTTCACCTCAGATTCTACGATGTCCGCTTTGTTGATGCCAACAAAGCTCTGATCGACCTGCTCCCCGCGGGCCTCGCGATCAGAAATGGCACCTGCGAATCCATCGTAGACCTCATTGCTCAGCAGGCCTTTGAGAAGCTTGCGATTCCCCTCGGCGAACGCGGTGACGATCATCTCGTAGGCCTGGCGCGCACCCTGAACAAAGGCTTCAGGATCGAAGGTGGAATCGCGCTTGGCAACCTCCAGTAGTCCGCGCCGCACCTCTGCATTGACGCCAGGAAACGCCTTGATGCGTTCTTCTGCGTCGGCCACGGCTAGGTCCTGACCTGCGTCAGGCCCGGCGTGATCGCGGTCACGGCGTGGCAAGGTGACCACATTATCGCTCGGAGAGGCTGGAGTTCCCTGCTGACGCCGCTCGGCCCGGTAGCGCTCAATGCGGGCCTCCTCATCGCCTGTACGCCGGCCCAGCACGCTTCTTAGCTTCCACACCACCACGACCGCGACGATGATCGATATTAGTGTGAAGAGATCAATCTTCTCCATTGAGGCTTGCCTTCCTGGCGATCAACGGCATGACTGGATTCATATAATATATATATATGATCGCGCGCAGGCGCGGCCCAAGCTCAAAAACACGCCTTGGGCCTCAGACCCGATCCGCTATCATGGGCTCAGAGTGGTCGCACCGTTCAAATTACGGCACAAACGCTCCAAAGCCAACCGGATTAAGGGGCGGATCGGCCCCTGATATTACAGACGATTAATATTCTCCTGCGAGTACGCCCTATGCTGTTCTCTTTGCGCTTCGCCCTGTTGCTGGTCTTCATCGCGTTTCCGCTACTGGAGATCGCGCTTCTCATCAAGGTTGGGCAAACAATCGGTTTCTGGCCGACGATAGTAATCCTCATTGCAGCGGCCGTGCTGGGCATAGTCGTCGTACATCAGCAAGGCCTATCCATGATGAGCCGTGCTTTGGCAGCCATGAACGAAGGAAAACCGCCAATAGAGCCGGTTTTCGACGGCTTCGTTGTCATTATGGCCGGCTTTCTACTCTTGATTCCAGGGCTCTTAACCGACGCCGCGGGATTGTTGCTGCTCATCCCGCCGGTACGCAAAAGAGCGATTGCCTGGGCCACCTCGGGTCTTTTTGTCGCGTCAGGCGGCTCGGCCGACCAAGCAGGACAGGGAGCACGGCCCAGCATGGTTATCGAAGGCACATACGAGCGTTTAAGCGACCCTCCACGTAAGCCCGACCAGGACCAGTAGGCGATCACCGGTCCGGGCATTGCGCTAGATTAGTGCGGCATGTTAGCGAGCGCGGATCGCACCCCAGAGTTACGGATCAAATTTCATGGCAAGCGAAGGCAAAGAAACAAATGGAACGTCGGCTGAGACAGCTAAGAAAGATGCGCAGCCCTTCCAAGTGCAGGTCGTTGGTCAGTACATCAAAGATCTCTCTTTCGAGAACCCGAACATTGCCAAGCTTCTCAAAGAGCCGGGCGACAATCCCAACATCAAGATCACGGTGAACGTCAGTTCGAATAAGGCCGGAAACGACCTGTTCGAAAGCTCGATCGATTTCAACGCCCAAGCAAGCAACAAGCACGGGGTTATTTATGAGCTTGAGCTCATCTACGCCGGCCTCTTCACTCTCAAGAATTTGCCTGAGCAAACGCTACAGCCGTTCTTATTGATCAACTGTCCCTCGATCCTTTTTCCCTTCCTGCGCCGCATCGTCGCTGATATCACGCGCGAAGGCGGATTTCCGCCGCTCTTACTTGACCCCATCGACTTCGCAGCGCTTTTCATGCGCCGACAGAAAGAGCTGGCGGCGAAACAGGGAAAAGATGCGCCGAAAAACTGATACGGCGCGCTTGAGTTTACTATCCACGGCGGATGCCAGC
>CAZURR010000003.1:21844-60949 GCA_964622715.1 uncultured Hyphomicrobium sp.
GCATCAAGGCTATTGGGGCCTGCCGGATGCCGGCGCCGCGCCAACTGCAACGTGCAGGTCACGCGATCCATCGTGATCGCGGGAAGCGAAATGCGCACCAGCTCCGCGTTTAAAAAGCCGACGTCAAAGTTAGCATTGTGAATGACGAGCGTGTCCTCACCGATGAAGCTGAGGAATTCCTCCGCGACGTGAGCAAACAGCGGCTTGTCTTGCAGGAATGTACCGGAAAGACCATGCACCGCGACAGCTTCAGCCGGTACGTCACGTTCCGGATTGATGTAGCGGTGAAAATCGCGTCCGGTGGGAATGCGATTCAAAAGCTCAACGCAGCCGACCTCAATCAGCCGGTCACCGCTCTTTGGATCGAGGCCCGTGGTCTCGGTATCGAGTATTATTTCGCGCATAGCGAGCCTTTGTCTAAATGCATCAGATGGCACTCAAGCCCAGAACTCAACAAACGCGCGGCCCTTACGGTGTTTGAGATTCGCAATAATAGCATCGAGTGCGGCGCGGCTAGCGGTAATTTCGCCGCTTGTGTCCACAACGAATTCGGCGCGAGTGCGCTTCTCTGCGTCTGGCATCTGTCGTGCAAGCAGGCATTCGATCTTTTCGGACGTCATACCAGGCCGGTCCATGAGGCGTTGGTGTTGCAGCTCCGAGGATGCACTAACGACAATCGTTGCGTCGACCTTCGTGTCGGCGCCCGTCTCGAACAACAGCGGGATCTCGAGCACGGCCATGGGCGTACCGCGCGCCGCTTCCTCCCGAAGGAAATCGCGCTCTGCTTTGCGAACCAGAGGATGCACTATGGCCTCGAGCGCTGACAACCGTTCTCGATTGTTCAACACTACGGCGCCGAGCTTGCCGCGATCAACTTTGCCCTGCGACGTCGTGCCGGGAAATTCCTTCTCGATGAGCGGGACCGCAGCACCTTCATAAAGGGCATGCACCGCTGCGTCGGCATCGAAAACGGGCACCCCGCGTCTCAGCAAGTGCGCCGCCGCTGTTGATTTTCCCATGCCCAGCGATCCGGTGAGGCCAATGACGAGCATTAGCTTGCCTCGATGTCGGCAACAATGAAACGTCTCAACTCGTCCGTTACCTCCGGGCGCACGCCAAACCACTTTTCGAACCCAGGCACGCCTTGGTGCAAGAGCATGCCCAAACCATCGACGGTGCGCAGGCCTTGCGACTTTGCCCCGCGCAGCAGCTCCGTCTCCAAGGGCACGTAAACAATGTCGGAGACAACGCATTCGCGATCGAAACCGGCCAAGTCAATGTCGAGAGTGCCGACGCCATTCATGCCGATGATTGTCGTATTAACGAGCACGGCCGAATCGCGTGAACCTATTTCGCGTTCTGACCAATCGAACACCTTCACACGCGGGCCAAACTGCCCCGCTAATGTCTCCGCTCGAGCGCGTGTGCGATTGAAGACGCGAACCTCGCCCACGCCAGCGTCGAGAAATCCGTGGACGATTGCTCGTGCCGCACCCCCTGCACCAAGAACGGAAATGGGCGCATCGCGCCGGTCCCATCCTGGAGCCTGCTGTCCTAGATTCGTCATATATCCGTAGGTATCGGTGTTAGCGGCAACAAGCTTGCCGCCAGATACCCAAAGGGTATTTGCCGCAGAGACGGCTTCGGCGGAAGCCTCTCTTTCGTCGGCCGCGGCAAACGCAGCTGCCTTGTGGGGAACCGTGACGTTGCATCCAACGAAGCCATTGGCCTCAAGCGACTGCAGGAAGTCGGCGACCGCTTCGGGCCTAACGGCCTCTTTTGTATAGGCCCCATCAATACCATACTTCTTTAGCCAGTAGCCGTGCAGCAACGGCGAGCGCGAATGCTCGACGGGCCAGCCTATGACACAGGCGCGCCTCATTGGGCAATGTCACCTCGCGCGCGCAATTCCTCCAGCGCTGGCAAAAGAGGCAATCCGAGAACCGTGAAATAGTCGCCTTCGATGCGCGCGAATAATTGCACCCCCAGGCCCTCCAACTCATAGGCGCCAACCGATTGGCAGATTCGGTCTCCTGCGCGCACCAGGTAGTCGTCGAGAAAGGCGTCGGAGAAGTCACGCATGAATAACCGCGCTGTTGCCACGTGCGCCCACACGACGTGCCCATCTTCGGCAAATGCGACTGCCGAGTGAAGTTCGTGCTCACGCCCGCGCAGTTTCACGAGCGTTGCGCGCGCCGCTTCGACATCCTTCGCCTTGGTTAGCAATTCCGTCCCGAGCGCCAACACCTGATCGCCTGCAATGACGAGCGATCCGGCGTGCCTGCGGCTTACCTCTTCTGCCTTCGCACGCGCTAGGGCCTCCGCAATATGCGAGGGAGAAACGGGCTTGTCTGCCGCCAGCAGCGCATTGCGCAGTGACAACTCGTCGAGATCAGCTGGGTCGACCGTGAATGCGACACCTGCCGCCGCCAGCATTTCGCGGCGCGCGCGGCTGGCCGAAGCAAGTACAATCTGGCGGGCTCTAACCGTCGGCGCCATGAGCGGTCTCGGCCTCTTTTGCGCGCTGATCATTCAGAAGCTTAATGATTGTCGCCGCCGATTCTTCGATGGAGCGGCGCGTCACGTCGATCACCGGCCAGCGGTGCTTGGCGCAGATGCGCCGTGTATGAGCAATCTCTGCGGTGATGCGATCGCGATCAGTATAATCGTCTAGATCACGGTCCGATAAGAGCATCGCGCGGTTGCGACGAATCTCAGCAATACGATCGGCACTGGCGACAAGGCAAACGATGAATGCAGAGTGGGGTTGTGTCAGTCGTTCCGGCAAAGGGACTGATGGGATGAGGGGCACGTTCGCCGTCTTGTAGCCGCGTTGGGCCAGATAGATACTGGTCGGCGTCTTTGATGTGCGCGATATGCCAAGAATGACGATGTCAGCCTCATTGAGATCCTCGGGCAGGTGGCCATCATCGTGTGCCATGGTGAAATTGAGTGCGTCGATACGCTGGAAATAGTCGGCATCGAGAACGTGTTGTCCAGCAACAGTCGGAGTTCGTGAAGCGCCAAGGTAGCTTTCGAACACCTGCATAATCGGCTGTAGCACAGCAAGACAGGGGACCTTCAACTCACGGGACTGACGCTCGAGTTCCTCCGTCAGATCCTTGTTGATGATAGTGTAGAGGATAATCCCCGGCGCCTGCTCGATTTCTTGCAGCACGCGTTTCAATTGGCGCGGCGTACGCACAAGGGGATGTACGTGCTCAATGGGGCGCACCATCGAATACTGTACGCACGCAGCTTTCGCGATCGTTGTGAGCGTTTCGCCCGTCGAATCGGAGACGAGATGCAGATGAAAGAAGCTTGGCAGCCCGTTTGTCATCGCAAAGACAACCATGCGGGACGACTTGTTGAAAAGTAGCCCGGTTTTCCAGAGGGCGGATGCAACCGGTCATCTCGTTCACCGCGAACCGACCACTCATCCACGGAATTGACCACATTGGCCACAACGCGAACAAGGAACCTCAATATACAGTTCTCCTTGAGGATACGTGTGTTGTCGGGTGTAAACCCACCGGCTGTCAACAATCCATACCTATCAGTTGTCGTTGCATGTGGTGCGCTAAGCCATTGACGCCCGCGGCGTTTAGCACGCCTTGTAGCCGCTGGCCGCTGGCACCGCCAGATTTGGCGCCAGCACATTCGCGCTGTGCGGAGCTTGTGGAACAAGTTTGGACAAAGCTGATATCCTCGAAATCCACGGTCCTAAGAGTCATAATAACAAGACTTAAGACTCTCTTATTCTGATTAGAGTGAAGAGATGAGCCAATCCCCGAAGTCAGCGATTTCGACCGCCAGCCGTGGGCGATTTCTTGACGTCTTTGCTAAACGAGCCCTAACTCCACCGCCTATTTGGCTTATGCGCCAGGCTGGGCGCTACCTTCCCGAATATCGCGAGGTGCGAACAAAAGCTGGCGGATTTCTCAACCTTTGCTACACGCCTGCGCTTGCCGCCGAAGTGACTCTACAGCCGATCCGCCGCTTTGGCTTCGATGCGGCGATTCTCTTTTCCGATATTTTGGTGGTGCCCGACGCGCTGGGTCAGAGCGTGCGATTTGTGGAAGGCGAAGGGCCCGAACTCGATCCGATTTCTAACGTCGCAGATATCGGACGGCTTAGTCCCAAGAGAACCGCGGACGTTTTCGACCGCGTGTTTGAAACCGTTAACCGCGTGCGGCAAGACCTGCCAAAAAAGACTGCTCTCATTGGTTTTTGTGGGGCACCGTGGACGGTCGCGACCTACATGGTCGGCGGCCGCGGATCATCGGATCAGGCAGCGGCGCGGGGGTGGGCCTACAGCGATCCCAAAGGCTTCGGGCAGCTTATCGATTTACTCGTCGAGGTCTCGATTGCCTACCTCGACGGGCAAGTGCGCGCGGGTGCTGATGTCCTGCAGATCTTCGATAGCTGGGCTGGGTGTCTTCCCGACGATCAGTTTGAGATGTGGGTGATTTTGCCAACGAAGCGAATCGTGACAGAGCTGAAGCAACGGCACCCGCAAATACCGATCATCGGTTTTCCGCGTGGTGCAGGTGCGACCACCGCCTGGTATCTACAGGAGACGAAAGTTGAGGGGTTGGGGTGTGATACGGCGATGTCGCTTGTTCGGATGCGAGAGCTTGCTGATCTTGGCGCCGTGGTTCAAGGCAATCTTGATCCGCTTCTGCTCGTTGCTGGCGGTTCCCATATGGATGCTCGCGCGAAGCAAATTCTCTCCGCAATGGAGGGCGTCCCATTCATTTTCAACCTAGGACACGGCATCGTCCCAGAAACGTCGCCTGAAAATGTCGCGCGTCTTGTTGCGCTCGTCCGCGCTGATGGCGTCTAAGCGAGATGCTGTGGCTCAAGGCATTTCATGTGATTGCGGTGATTGCCTGGATGGCTGGGCTGCTCTACCTGCCGCGCCTGTTCGTCTATCACGCCGACGCGGAGCCTGGCTCGGAACTGTCGGCAACCTTGAAAACGATGGAGTACCGGCTTCTCAGGTACATCATGAATCCGGCCATGATCGCCGTATGGATAACTGGGCCTTGGCTCGCCTGGGTGCTCGGCGTTTACACGGAAGGCTGGTTTTGGGCCAAATTCGCGCTCGTCGCCGCGATGACTTGGTACCACCACTTATTGGGCCGATGGCGTAAGGATTTTGTGGAAGACCGCAACCGACACCCCGCCAAGTTCTTCAGGATTGCCAATGAGGTACCTACGTTGCTGTTGATTGTCATCGTCATCTTGGTGGTCGTGAAACCATTTTGATGCGAATTCTTGCCCGGGTGGCTTTTCCCGAGCAAATAGGTCTGGTATAGAGCGGCTTTCCGCATTGACTCAGGGCCGCTCAGGTCTAGGAGTTGGTCGCAGCAGCCCTGCACCAAAGGGCGAGGCAGACCGCGCCGTGGCGTTCGACCACGTTTCTAAAATTCCCACCTTTTGGCCCGGCAAACACTCTCTTCCCGCCCACTCCGCCGAGGCCCCCGGAGCGTTCCATGAAGGAAATGAAGCTCGAAGACCTGAAGCTCAAAACTCCCACGGAGCTTTTGAGTTTTGCGGAAGAGTCAGGTGTCGAGAACGCCAGCACGATGCGCAAGCAGGAGCTGATGTTTGCGACGTTAAAGCAGCTCGCCGCCAAGGACGTCGAGATCACCGGCATAGGTGTCGTCGAGGTGTTGCAAGACGGCTTCGGGTTCTTACGCTCGCCAGATGCGAACTATCTGCCGGGACCTGACGACATTTATGTTTCGCCTTCGCAGATTCGACGCTTCGCTCTGCGGTCAGGCGACACAGTTGAAGGTCAGATCCGCAGCCCCAAGGAGGGTGAACGATACTTTGCGCTCTTGAAGGTTAGCGCGATCGACTTTGCAGATCCGGAGGCGACGAAGCACAAGATCCACTTCGACAACCTTACCCCGCTCTATCCGACTGAATGGCTGAAGCTCGAGATCGAGGATCCCACGATCAAGGATTTCTCGGCGCGCGTGATCGACATCGTGTCGCCGATGGGCAAAGGACAGCGCGCGCTTATCGTGTCGCCGCCGCGCACCGGCAAAACCGTACTCTTGCAGAATATCGCCCACTCGATCACGGCCAATCACCCCGAGTGCTACCTCATAGTGCTGCTGATCGACGAACGGCCAGAGGAGGTGACCGACATGCAGCGCTCGGTCAAAGGCGAGGTCATATCTTCGACCTTCGACGAGCCGCCTTCTCGGCACGTGCAAGTGTCTGAAATGGTTATTGAAAAGGCAAAGCGGCTGGTCGAGCACAAACGTGACGTTGTGATCCTGCTCGACTCGATCACGCGTCTCGGTCGAGCCTACAACACCGTGGTGCCGTCGTCCGGCAAAGTGCTTACGGGCGGCGTCGACTCGAATGCGCTGCAGCGGCCCAAGCGCTTCTTCGGCGCCGCGCGCAACATAGAGGAAGGCGGATCGCTGACCATCATCGCAACGGCGCTGATCGATACCGGCTCGCGCATGGACGAGGTGATCTTCGAAGAGTTCAAGGGCACTGGCAACGCCGAGATCATTCTCGACCGCAAGGTCTCCGACAAGCGTGTATTCCCCGCGATCGACGTCGCACGCTCCGGCACGCGCAAAGAGGAACTCTTGGTTCCCAAGGATCAGCTCAAGAAGGTCTACGTGCTGCGCCGGATCCTCAATCCAATGGGAACGATGGACGCCATCGAATTCTTGATCGACAAGCTCAAATCGACCAAGACCAATGGTGAGTTCTTCGATTCAATGAATACCTAAAACAATGGGCCGCCCGTGTGGCGGTCCCAATTGCATCTTGGCCTCGTTACGAAATTCTATTCGGCTGGATGCAAGCGATCTTTGCTCTCAGCGGCGCCATCAGATCCCTTCGGTTTCTCCGCCTGATACCGGTCAGGCTCACCCTCTCCCGGCTTATATATGAACGGGAAGAGAAGATGCTCGATGTATGATTTTGGGAAGTGCGGCACCTCGTCGATGCCCAAGTCATCTGCCTTAATGGGTCGCGAGGGCTCGGCCAAAAACGTTCCGAATAGACGATCCCAAAGCGTCAAAAACAGACCAAAATTACAGTCACCTTCCTTGCCCCAGTTGACGTGATGAATGTGGTGAATTTGTCCGATCGACATCTGATTGCGCAACGGCCCGAGCTCATACGCGACGTTGGCATGTTGCACGATGAGCTGAATAGAAACGGCAAAGCCCAAGAGGACCGCGACGTTTACCGGCATGCCGAGAATAACCAGCGGCATCGTACCGATGATCATGTCCAGCGACTGATGGAGCGGATGGCGCACAAGCCCGTTGAATCCGTAAAGACGCCCAACCCCGTGATGCACAGCATGAAGCCGCCACAAAAACGAATACTTGTGGCTCAACATGTGCGTGACCATGAACGCGAAGTCAGCGATGACAATCGCGATCAACCACTGAGCGAGAAGCGGCCATTCGGTTGGCCAAATACCCTGGAACGGGAAAAGCCAGACAATTAACGGGATCAAGAGAACCCCGTTTATGTTGGAAATCTCGTAGACGATGATGTGCGCGATGTTTGCGTTGTCATCCTGGTGCGGGTCGTTCCACTCCGGGTACCATGGCGCGACGCTTTCTGCGGCGTGAGCAGCGGCGAAAGCGATGATCAAAATCGGGATAAGCCATGCATAGCTATAACCCTGAGAGACGACCCAGAAGGCCGCGCCGTTCAGACCCAGGAGCATGAAGGGCACGTAAGCGTAGCGCACAAGCACCTTTAGAGCTGGCATTAGCGCGTCTCCAAATTGAAGTCATAGAAAGGCACAGCCGATGCTCCATGCCCAGCACAAGACTTGGTAGCAATTTCAGCCTGGTAAGCGTCGACGCTCATTCTGCCTCTACCTGCGATTATCATATACATCGTTGGGCCTTCAAGGTCCGAATAAGTTCGGTTGGATCGGTTAGAGGCGGCGAGCATTGTGGTCCGAGGCATGCGTAAGCTGCCGTCTGACCGTTAACCGTCGCCTTGTCGCCCAAAGCCGGCAGTTCAGAGCTAATTGCGCCATCCAAGCCATATAGTGGGGCCCCCGGCAAAGAAATACTTCTGATAGCCTCAATAAGTGCTTTGGCACCCGTCAGATCGCCACCGGCGAGCACGACCAATTGGGGGGCGATGAGGTCGATCGCACCCGCCGATAGGCCGGTGTGAGCAATGACATTGCGGCCCAGGTCGCTACCAAATGCCGCAAGGATCACGGACGCGCGCTCCGCATATTTGGCGACGCCGCTCAGGGTCGTGAGCGCGACGAGATTTGAGATCATGATCGCGTTGGCGTTGGGCGTGGCGTCGTCCGATCCGGGACGCAAGCGTACAATGACGTCAGTGGTGTCATCGGCTGATGTGGCATAGCCGCCTTGGTCTGCAATCCAATAGTGACGATCGAGCACATCCGTCCACGCCAAGGCCTGTTCGAAATGGCGCTGTTCTGTGGTCGCTTCGTGCAAGCGCAGCGCTGCCCAGATCATGTTGGCGTAGTCACTGGCTGTGGCAGGGGCCTTCGCGCGGCCGTCGCGGAACGAATGCAGCAGCCTGCCATTGAACATCATGTTCGTTACGATAAAGTCGAAAGCCTTCTGGGCAGGCTGCAACCATTCGGGACGGTCAAAGATACTTGCAGCGCGCGCCAAGGCCGCGATCATAAGACCATTCCAATCGGCAAGAACTTTGTCGTCCCAGCCGGGGCGTACGCGCTTACCACGAATGTCGAAGAGCTTACGTCGCAGTTTCGCGAGCCGATTCTCATGTTCGTTAGACCCGAGATCAAGACTGGACAGGCGATTGAGGATGGTGTGACCTTCCCAATTGCCATCGGGTGTGACGTCGTAGACCTCAGCGAAAAAGCGACCGTCATCAGCACCGAGCACGTTTAGGATTTCGTCCAAGCTCCATACGTAGAACTTGCCTTCTTCGCCTTCGGAATCGGCATCGAACGAGGCCGCAAAACCTCCACCGTCCGCGATCATTTCGCGCTCGATCCATTCAACTGTCTCGGCCACGCGCGCATTCAACAGAGGCGAGGCCGTTTCGCGGAACACTTCTGTCAGCAGATCGATGAGCAGCGCGTTATCGTAGAGCATCTTTTCAAAGTGTGGCGCGAGCCAGCGCTCGTCGACCGAGTAGCGCGCGAACCCGCCGCCGAGATGGTCGTAGATGCCGCCCTGGCAGATGTTTTTGAGCGTCGTCACAACTGCGGCTCTTGCCGCCTCTTGGTCATAGCGAATGCCACCACGCCAGAGCAGCCAGAAGAAGCTGCATTGCGGAAATTTGGGTGCGCCCTGGAGGCCACCTCTTACGGGGTCGACGGCACGTACCAGCTTTTCAGTTAGGTCCGAGATCATGCGATCGTCGAGTGCTGGCAGGCCGGCAGGCGTCGCGGTCGACTGCAAGCTTTGGGTCAGAAGCCTGCCGTTCTCTGATACCTTGTCGGGTTCTTCACGAAAGACGCGCGCGATCTCGCGTAAGACATCGACAAAAGCGGGCCGGCCGAAGCGGCTCTGCTTAGGAAAGTAGGTGCCCCCCCATACAGGTCGCGCTTCTCTGTCAAGGAACATGGTGAGCGGCCAACCGCCCTGCTGTCCAAGCGCGTGCAGGGCTCCCATGTAAATCGCGTCAATGTCTGGGCGTTCCTCGCGATCGACCTTGATATTCACGAACAGCTCGTTCATGAGGGCGGCTGTATCGTCATCCTCAAAGCTTTCGTGAGCCATGACGTGGCACCAGTGGCAGGCTGCATACCCAACCGAAAGTAGTATCGGCTTGCCAGTGCGTTTAGATTCCGCGAGCGCTTCGGGGCCCCACGCCCACCATTTCACCGGGTTGTCCTTATGCTGAAGAAGATAGGGGCTCGTCTCGCGGGCGAGGTGGTTTTCGCTCATTCTGGGCTCCGGGGCGGCGAATAGTTCAATAGACGGCACTCTTTACTACGAGTACTCCAAAATCATGGGTGATCAGTCGACGATCTTTGCGCTTTCTAGCGCGCCCGGGCGTGCTGGTGTTGCCGTCGTGCGGGTGTCGGGCCCCCGTGCCGGCGTGATCGTCGACAGACTGGCGCCACCGCGCCCGATCGACCGCATGACAGGCTTTCGGCGCATTCGCCATCCGGAAAACGGCGAGACGCTCGATCATGGACTTGTTATTTGGTTCGCTGGACCCAAAACGGATACCAGCGAAGACGTCGCCGAGTTCCATGTTCATGGCGGCTCCGCCATCGTGCGCGGCGTAATGTCTGCGATTGCCTGTGTGCCCGAGTGCCGGCTGGCGGAGCCAGGTGAGTTTACGCGCCGAGCATTCGAAAACGGCAAGATCGACCTCGCACAAGCTGAGGCTCGCGCCGATCTCGTCGATGCGGAAACAGAGGCTCAGCGCCGACAAGCGCTACGTCAGATGAGCGGCGCGCTGTCTTCTCTCTACGCCGACTGGCGCAGCAAACTGATAGAGGCTTCATCGCTCGTCGAAGCCGCAATCGATTTCAACGACGAGGCCGATGTTGCAAACGTTGCTTTTACGCGCGCACGTGATCTCGTTGCAAGTTTGCGCCCCGCTATTGCCGCGCACCTTGATGATGGCAATCGCGGCGAGATCCTGCGCGAAGGGTTTCGGGTGGTTTTGGCCGGGGCACCCAATGTCGGCAAGTCCAGCCTCCTTAATGCGTTAGCCTGGCGTGACGTGGCGATCGTCTCAGAGGAAGAAGGAACGACGCGCGATGTTATCGAGGTACGTCTCGACTTAGAGGGGCTGCCCATCGTCATATCGGATACGGCCGGCATTCGCGCGGCTCAGGGATCGGTAGAACGTGAAGGCGTGCGCCGCTCGTTGGCGAGGGCACGCGATGCGGAGCTTGTCATTTGGTTGAGCGATGTGACTGTTGCGGAGGCCAGTCTTCCTCCCGAGATCGCCGAACGCGGGCAGAGCGTGCTGTTCGTCGATAATAAGATTGATCTGCTGGATGCCGGTGCGAATTCTCGCGGCCGGCTCGCCGTATCGGCCAAGACCGGAGCGGGAATAGACGACCTATCTAGGCGGCTCGCCAAATTAGCGGGCGAGAGAATTGGAGATTCCGAGGCGCCTCCCATCACTCGAGCACGATATCGAGAACATCTATCGACGTGTCTTGAGGCGATCGACACGTTCTTGTCGTCGGCAGACAGCGACGTCGAACTACGCGCTGAGGATTTGCGCCGCGCCACGCACGCGCTGGGCCGCATCACCGGCCGGGTCGATGTCGAGGATCTGCTGGATCAGGTCTTTGCCCGGTTTTGCATCGGAAAGTAGTGACCGAGACGTTTCACGTGAAACCAATCGTTCACTGTTTGAATCGCTCTTGCCCTTCAGCGGTCGATGCAGACAAGGCTGCCGCGATTTGTGCCTGCCAGCTTGTGAGTACTGGTCCTGCCAAGACTTGGGTCTTTTCGAGTGCTGGCGTGGCTTGGCGGCTTGAGTCGCTCGGCACCATCTTTAACGGGGTGGACGAGGTTTTCTTATTCAGTGACATGGGGGGAGTACCTCGGTCGGTTCATTGGGAGCACACGACAATGGGTCCCCATAATGGCCTGATTGAGCAGAATATGGGCAAATGCAACTTTTTCCCGTCATAGTTCGCACACGGCGCCGCTTGCGGGGAGTTTCGACTTCGCTTAGCCAAGGCGCCACAGATAAGTTAGGGACCCGGGGCATTTGGAGCAGCCACAGCTACCAATCCGGCCCTGCTGAGGAGATCGTACTCAGGATGTCCAACAGGTCCTTCGATGTGATCGTTGTTGGCGGCGGCCACGCTGGGTGCGAGGCCGCGGCTGCGGCTGCGCGCATGGGCGCGAAGACGGCGCTCGTGACCCATACGTTCGCCACGGTCGGAGCGATGTCCTGCAACCCGGCCATCGGAGGGCTCGGTAAGGGGCATCTCGTGCGTGAGATCGATGCGCTCGACGGTCTGATGGCGCGCGTCGCCGATGCTGCCGGCATCCAATTCCGCCTGCTGAACCGCTCAAAGGGGCCGGCGGTCCATGGGCCGCGCGCCCAAATCGACCGCAAGCTCTACCGACAGGCGATGCAGGCTGAGATCTCTACGATTGACAACCTTGAGGTGATTGAAGGTGGCGTCGAGGATCTGGTGGTCATTGGTGGCCGAGTGTCCGGTGTTCTGACCGGCGATGGCCGGCGACTAGCTGCCAGGACCGTGGTCTTGACAACGGGCACATTCCTCAATGGCCTGATCCACCTTGGCGAGCAGACAATCCCTGCAGGGCGCTCCGGAGAAGCGCCGGCGCTCAAGCTGTCCGAGAGATTGTATGCATTGGGGCTACAACTCGGGCGATTGAAGACGGGGACGCCGCCGCGGCTCAAGGCCTCCTCAATCGAGTGGGAAGGATTGGAACAGCAACCGGGCGACAACCCGCCGGTGCCGTTCTCGTTTCTAACCGAGCGGATCACCACACTGCAGATTTCCTGCGCGATCACACGGACGAGGCCGGAGACTCACGCTATCATCCGCAACAACCTGTCCCGCTCGTCCATGTATTCCGGTCAAATCGAAAGTACCGGCCCACGCTATTGCCCCTCAATTGAGGACAAAGTGGTCCGCTTTGCTGACCGGAGCGAGCACCAGGTGTTCCTCGAACCGGAGGGTCTCGACGGCGACACCGTTTATCCAAATGGAGTCTCGACGTCGCTTCCCGCTGACGTGCAGGCGGCCTTTTTGCAGACCATGCCGGGCCTGGAAAAGGCGGTTATCAAACAGCCGGGATACGCCATTGAGTACGACTACGTGGACCCGCGGGAGCTGTCGTTGACCCTAGAGGTCAAGAAGTTGCCTGGGTTGTATCTAGCAGGCCAAATCAACGGCACCACAGGATATGAAGAGGCCGGCGCACAAGGGATCGCGGCGGGGATCAACGCCGCGCTTGCCGCCGGCGGTTCGGACAGGGACTTTGTTCTGTCGCGGGCCGACAGCTACCTGGGCGTCATGATCGATGATCTCGTGACGCGCGGCGTCAGCGAGCCTTATCGTATGTTCACCTCGCGCGCCGAGTATCGGCTCCGGCTGCGCGCCGACAATGCCGATCAGAGGCTGACGCCGCATGGTATCGTGTTGGGCTGCGTCGGCACGACGCGACAGCGGGCATTCGAGGCGAGGGCAACGGCACTTAGCGAGGCCACGTCGGCACTACAGTCGCTAATGCTGACACCGACAGAGGCTGGCCGGCGCGGCATCGAGGTCAACAAAGACGGACGGCGGCGCAGCGCATTCGACTTGTTGGCGCTGCCAAGTGTCGGGCTTGAGCAGCTGGCGGCTATTTGGCCAGAGATTGGACAGATCGCTCCTGCGATTGCCGCTCAGATCGAAGTCGACGCGCGCTATGCGTCCTATGTGCGCCGACAGGAGCTCGATGTGGCGGCGCTGCGCAAGGACGAGGCCCTGCGCATACCCCTTGAATTGGACTTCAGCAGCCTGCCTGGCCTCTCGACCGAGGTGCGTCAAAAGCTAATGCGCCTCAGGCCGACCACTCTGGCCCAGGCGGCACGTATCGATGGTATGACGCCGGCCGCGCTTCTCCTTCTTCTTACGCGGTTGAAGGCGCGACCGGACCGGAAATCGGCGTGATGAAAAGGCCTCGCGGGGCGTCGATCAGTGGCGCGGAGGGCTTCGCGCAGCTCTTTGCCGTTTCACGTGAAACGCTCGCGCGGCTCGCGCTCTACGAAACTCTGCTCAAGCGCTGGCAAAAGACGATCAACCTCGTGGGCCCCGGCACGCTCGACCAAATCTGGTCGCGACATTTCGCCGACTCCGCCCAACTCCTCAACTTGGCACCGCCAAGCGCCAAGCGGTGGATTGACCTGGGCTCCGGCGCAGGATTTCCGGGTCTGGTCATCGCCATCATGCTCGCCGAGCGGGAAGGAACGACCATGACCCTCATTGAGAGTGATACCCGCAAAGCGGCATTCTTGGGGGAGGTTGCGCGTCAAACCGGGGTGCCTGTGGACATCTATCCTGAGCGAATCGAGAACGCGGCGACTCAATATAAGGTTGGCCCCGTCGATGTGATAACGGCACGGGGATTGGCCCCGATGCCGCGGCTTCTTGAGTTGGCCGCGCCTTACTTTTCGGACGTCACCGTGGGCCTTTTTCTCAAGGGACGCGAGGCGCAGGCGGAGCTCGATGAGGCAAGTCCGCGGTGGGAGTTATCGGCTGAACAGCGTCCAAGCCAAACGGACAGTGACAGCCAAATCATCGTAGTTCACGCGTTGAGAGCCAAAGTGGAGGGTTGACCGGTGACCAGCGCGATCATGGGAACCACAGTGCTACGGACGCTTGCTATCGCCAATCAGAAGGGCGGCGTTGGCAAGACGACGACGACAATCAATCTCGGCACCGCTCTGGCTTCGATCGGCGAGCGCGTGCTTGTGCTTGATCTCGATCCCCAAGGCAACGCGTCTACGGGGCTTGGCATCGACACGGACGCACGCTCGAAAACATCATTCGATGTGCTGACCGGAACGGCCACCTTGATGGAAACGCACCAGCCGACGGCCGTGCCGAGATTGTATGTGGTGCCGGCCAATACGGATTTAGTTGGTATCGACACCACGCTTGGCCCAGACCAGAACCGCGCCTTTCGCTTGCGTGATGCGCTGAGCGAGTTCAAGGCCCAGCAGCGCACGGTGCCGCCCGGCGAGGCCTTTAATTACGTGCTGATCGACTGCCCGCCGTCGCTTAACCTCCTGACACTCAACGCCATGACGGCGGCCAATGCCGTACTGGTGCCGGTGCAATGCGAGTTTTTCGCACTGGAAGGCATCTCGCAGCTCAAGGATACGATCGACCAGATACGCGCAACGCTCAATCCCTCGCTCGAGATCCAAGGTGTCGTCCTGACCATGCACGATGCACGAACTTCGTTGTCGAGGGAGGTCGCGGAGAACGTCCGCGCATTCTTCGGGCCCAAGGTCTACGAGACGATCATCCCGCGCAACACGCGCGTGGCCGAAGCGCCGTCGCACGGTAAGCCGATCCTGCTTTACGACTACGACTGCGCCGGCAGCCAAGCCTACATAAGGCTCGCGTCCGAAATCATTGAGCGCGAGCGTCAACACAAGGCAGCCTAACCAAAACAAGAGGCACGAAACGCAATGAACGCACCATTGCCGAGGAGCCGTTTGGGACGCGGATTGGCTTCGCTCATAGGTGAGCCGACGCCCGGGCGACCCATGCTTCCGCCGGAAGGCGAGCAGCGTCTGGTCCCCACAGCGGATCTGAGTCCGGGGCAGCTCAATCCTCGCAAGGATTTTCGCGACGACGAGCTATCCGAACTGGCCGAGTCAATCCGCAACAAGGGTTTGGTGCAGCCGATCATTGTGCGGCCGGTTGCGGGTGGCTACGAGATTGTTGCAGGCGAACGGCGTTGGCGTGCGGCGCAGAAGGCTGGACTGCACACGGTTCCCGTCATCGCGCGTGACCTCGACGACAAGGAAGTTCTCGAACTTGCCATCATCGAGAACGTGCAGCGCGCCGACCTCAATGCCATCGAAGAGGCGGCAGGCTATCGCGAGCTGGTCGATCGATTCAATTACAGCCAGGAACAGCTCTCCGAGATCATCGGTAAGAGCCGCAGTCATGTCGCCAACACGCTGCGGCTGTTGAAACTGCCCGAAAGTGTGCGGGCTTTGGTTGAGCGCGGCGAGCTAACCGCCGGTCACGCGCGGGCGCTGATCGGACGAGATGATGCCGATGAACTGGCGCACCATATCATCGAGCACGACCTTAACGTCCGCGAGATTGAGGCGCTCGTGCAGGGGGGCGACGAGGCCGGACATAACGGTGCTTCGTCACGCCGGGCGCGCGAAAAAGATGCCGACACGCGAGCCTTCGAAAACGAGCTGTCGTCGGCCCTCGGCTTGAAGGTTGAGATCAAGCGTGGCTCTGGCGAGAGCGGCAATCTCATCATCAAGTACGGCAATTTCGACCAGCTCGATTACATTCGCTTGCGGCTTGTCGATAGCTCCGGCGGCTGATCGCTGACGCAAGTGCTTGACGGCACGGTGTTTTTGCTGCATGAGCCGGTCGCAGCGACACCCTTGTGCAGCCACTAAGACCTGCCATGAGCAATGATGTTTTAGAACGCCTCGCCGCGACCATCCGCGCGCGCCGTTCGACCGCCGCCACCGACTCCTCCTATACCCGTCAACTCCTCGACGCCGGACCGTCTGGCTGCGCCAGAAAGCTCGGCGAAGAAGCCATCGAAACGGTCATCGCCGGCGCTGGCGAAAGTGCGGACAAGCTCAAGGAAGAAGCTGCCGACTTGCTCTATCATCTGCTGGTGCTCTTAGAGAGCCGCGACGTGTCACTAGAAGACGTGCTTCGCGTTCTCGAACAGCGTAGCGGCACATCGGGGCTGGACGAAAAAGCTGGTCGTGCGCGGCGATAATTCAACTTAGTGGCCGGCTGTTTCCCGGTGCGATTACGAGCGTCATGACCTATCCCGCGGATTTACAGTTTTCCCCCTATCGTGTCTTCGATCGCGAGGAGTGGTCGCGGCTGCGCGCGGACACGCCAATGACTTTGCTCGAAAGCGAGCTGGAGCAATTTTCGGGCATCATCGAGGTGTTGTCGGTTGCGGAGGTCGAAGAGATCTACCTGCCAATGTCGCGCCTTCTCAATCTTTACGTGGCCGCCTCGCAGCAACTTCATGCGGTGACCTCGAAATTCCTTAGCCGCGACGATGGAAAGGTCCCATTCATTCTCGGTGTTGCGGGATCCGTCGCGGTCGGCAAGAGCACGACGGCGCGTGTGCTAAAGGCGCTGTTGGCGCGGTGGCCCGACCATCCCCGCGTTGAACAGATCACGACCGACGGTTTCCTATTGCCGAATGCGGAACTCGAGCGCCGGCAGATCATGAACCGCAAAGGCTTTCCTGAAAGCTTCGATACGGCGCGGCTGCTCAACTTTCTCGCTGAAGTGAAATCCGGGGTGAAGCGCGTCGAAGTTCCGATCTATTCGCACTTTCACTACGACGTCCTGGTGGATCAAAAGACAGTTGTCGAGTCGCCCGATATCTTGATTGTGGAGGGGCTCAATGTGCTGCAGCCCGCAAGCATGCCACGTGGCGGCGAAGCCATTCCGTTCGTGTCGGACTTTTTCGATTTCTCGATCTACCTCGATGCCGAGCCAGATGTGATCCGCGATTGGTATGTGACGCGCTTTATGCGCCTGCGCGGCACGGCCTTCCGTGATCCAGGCGCATATTTTCACCAGTACGCGAATCTGTCGCACGATGACGCTCGCGCATGCGCAACCGAGATCTGGAACACCATCAACCTAAAAAACCTGGAAGAACACATCCTTCCAACACGGCAGCGCGCGGGGCTGATCCTGAGAAAGAGCGCCGATCACCACGTGGAATCGGTGGCTCTGCGCAAATTATAAAAAAACCGGGCCGCCCGGGGCGGCGGCCCGTAAAGTAACGCGCTCTGGCTTCACAACTGATGGGCATTGGTTTGCAACACGGCTTGTTCGGCGCGGTACTTGTTGCGCAGCCGCCGAATTAGCGAGGGGTCCTCTATGCCGAGTGAGCGGATGGCGGTTGTGGGCTTGAGCTTGGGGTCGGCAGCAAGCAGAGCGGCAATGCGTGCGAGCTGTTGACTGTCGTCGAGTCCGCTACCTTTCGGACGCCCTTGGCGCGCGGTTGCGCTGGCCATGTTCCATTCCGTGCCAATCGATTCGTTGTCGCTGATTGTGTGCAGGAGACGAGC
The DNA here is from genome assembly GCA_964622715.1 of uncultured Hyphomicrobium sp. GTDB lineage: Bacteria > Pseudomonadota > Alphaproteobacteria > Rhizobiales > Hyphomicrobiaceae > Hyphomicrobium_A. Next base: position 39,623 of record CAZURR010000003.1, read on the forward strand.
CCGAACCAAGGATAATAAATAGGTTTCAGAGACCTACGAGCGACAATTGAGATCTGATGTTGCGAAAATGCATCCGAAGACTTGTATCGAATACCTGAAGTAAAGGCGCTGTGCTTTGTTGTATGACCCCATCTTAAGGCAACAGGGCGTTTGCGCGCGCTAGCGTGTCGAGTGGCTTTTCAGGTCGTGCGCCGACGTGGGAAATAATCTCGGACGCGGCAAGGCTGCCGAGCTTCCCGGCGGTTTCCAGCGGAAGACCTTGAGTGAGGCCGAACAAGAACCCAGCCGCATAGAGGTCGCCCGCGCCCGTGAGATCCACCACGTTTTCGACCGGCACAACGGGAACGGAGATGTTCGTCTCGCCGGAGAGGATGAGCGAGCCCTGGGCGCTGCGCGTTAAGACGGCGAGCTTGCTATCAGAAGCCGCCCGGCGGGCTGCCTCGTCGAAATTCGATGTCTCGTAAAGCGCGGTGATCTCGCTTTCATTGGCAAACAGGATATCGACGCTTGAGCGAATGAGTTCCAAGAATTCGACTCGATGGCGATCGACACAAAATCCATCGGACAGCGTTAGCGCGACCTTGCGTCCAGCATTGATGGCGATGCTTGCCGCTTGACGGAATGCGCTCTTGGCCTCGGGTCGGTCGAACAGATAACCCTCAAGATAAACGATAGCCGACGACTCGATGAGCGCTGGGTCGACTTCACCTTGATCAAGATCGGTGCTGATCCCAAGAAAGGTATTCATCGTGCGCTCGCCATCAGGTGTCACAAGAATGAGGGAGCGCGATGTAGCCGCAGCTCCGGCAGCGCGCGCAGTCTCATAGGCGACGTTGGCTGCACGAATATCGTGCCCGAAGATGCGCCCAAACTCGTCGTCGGCGACCTTGCCAATGAAGGCAGCCCGGCCACCAAGCGAGGCGAGCCCCACCATAGTATTGGCGGCGGAACCGCCCGAGATTTCGATGCCAGGTCCCATGGCGCCGTAGAGCGTTTCGATGATAGCGAAGTCAACGAGGCGCATGTGACTCTTGGGTGCGCCGTGGTGCTCGAGGAAAGCATCGTCGCAGCGGCCGATGATGTCGACGATGGCATTGCCGATGCCAACGACGTCGTAGCGTGTGTCGGTCATGAATTCCCCAGGGTTTGAGTGCCGCGCACTATAGGCAGCGATCGGCGAGTAGCAAGTTGGCGCAAAAAAAGTAGGGTCAGCGATCTCTATGGGGCTGGCGGGTACCGGCAGCCGCAGCCAGTGCGAGTAGCAGCTGCTCTGCGATCGCCTCTTCGAGCGCGCCAGAAAGGCGAGCGGACTTTGCCGCGCGACCGGCGCGACGGACGGCCTCGGCGAGACGCGCGGACGACCAGGCGCGGCATTGGCGGGAGATCGCATCTTTTTGTTTGAAATGGATTGGTGGCCGAGACTGCCTCAATACCTCTTCAAGCGCGCGACCCGCATCAAGCTCGCATCGAATGCGATGTAGTCGCTGGATATAGCGCTGCAGGGCGAGGATGATGAACTGCGCGTTCTCTCCGGCGCCCACCGCACGCCCGAACTCGCTGATCGCTCGCTCAGAGTCGCCTGAAGCTGCGGCGCTTACGACCTTGTCGATGGCAAGCTCAGACGCATCTCCAACAATGGCGTCGATGTCGCCAACATCAATCTCGGACTTGCCCTTGGCGTAGAGCGCGAGCTTTTCGATCTCGCTGCGTGACAAGGCCCGGTCTGCGCCAACGCGCGAGAGAAGAAGATCGCGCGCCTCGGGATCAATCGTGAGGCCGTGCGATTTGAGTGTTTCGCGAATGAGCGCTTCGAGATCGTGAGCTCCGTCGGGAAAACAAGCAACGGCCGCTGCCTTGCTCGACTTCTCGAAGAGAGATCGCAGCGAATCGTTGGGGCGCAGATTTCCCGCTTCAAGAATCAGCGTTGAAGCAAGCGTATCATCGTCGAGGAACGGTTTGATGGCGGCTGTTCCAATTCGGCGCCCTGTCGTTGCGCGCACGATCTTGGAGCCGCCGAACATAGGGACTGTCTGCAGCTCAACAGCAAGGCGGTCCGGATTTGTGTCTAGGTCCGCATCGTCGAGGCGGATGATTTCGCCCGGCGGATCGTCACGTTGAGCAATCACTGCCGCAAGTGTACTTGCGCGCTCGGCAACGAGACCGGCATCAGTTCCATAGAACAGTATGGCGGAATGGCGCGGACCGGGAGGCTTGAGGTAGCTTTGGGCCTGATGAGCCTTGACGGCGACCATGAGGCATTACCGCAGTTGAGAAAATTGACATGCCATCAAGATAAAGGCGCGGTTCAGGCAGCGCCCGAAAGAAACGCAGCCAGGCGCGATTTGAGTTCATCACCTATGATCTGAGCAGCGCGATCTTCCGCATCTTTGCGCGCGCGTACGTTGGCGAAGACAGAATCGAAGCGCTGGAAGGGTGCCCGTCCGTAGCTCTTGCCCTCGAGCATGATGGCCTTGTCAGAAATCCTGATCAGGGTGAACGACGCATCGAGGTTATAGGTGCTGCCTAGCGAGTCGCCGTCGACCCGGACGAGCGTTGCCGTAATAGATTCACGAATAACTACGTTCAGGCGATAGACCGGCGCGGCGGGCAAATCCCCTCCGGTCGACTGATAGATGAGCTCATTGCGCAAGCGCTGACCGACACGACCAGGTATCGGCGCAATATCAAGTTCAGCCAGTTTCTGGTTGACGTCAGTACCAACAACGGCGGGGGAGGCATAGAGGGGACGGAATCCACCGTCGCCGCAGCCCGTCGCCAGCACGGGCATTGCTGCGCACGCCATAACAACCCAAATTGTCGACCGGCGGCTGTTGCTCCGCATCGATCGCCCCCCTGTTTGATCGTCAGCCGACCACATTGACGATCTTCTGCGGCACAACGATGACCTTTTTGACCGGGCGACCATCGAGGGCACGTACCACAGGCTCAAGTTTCAAGGCTGCCGCCTCGATCTCGTCTGAACCAGCAGTCCGGGCAATCGTCAGCTCGTCGCGCCGCTTGCCATTCACCTGTACGGCAATGGTAATCGTATCGTCAACGAGCAACGCGGCTTCAACGTCCGGCCAAGGCTGATTGGCCAACAAAGTGTTGTATCCGAGCCGCGCCCAGCATTCTTCGGCCAGATGCGGCATCATGGGGCCGATCATCTGCACCAAGAGCTCAAGCGCCTCGCGTAGGGCCCATGGTTGGCCTTCGCCCGACGTTCCCATTGCCGAACCCAGAACATTTGTGAACTCGTAAATTTGGGCAACCGCCACATTGAAGCGCAGGCCTTCAATGTTCTTCGCGACCTGATCCAGGGCCCTATGGGCCACTCGGCGCAATTCCATCGCCACGGGGCCAAAATCCTTGGGGCGCGTCACCCCCTTTTTGGCGGCCGTTTCGACCCCCTGATCAACCAGCCGCCAAATGCGCTGCACAAAGCGCCGCGCACCTTCGACCCCCACGTCGGTGTAGATGACGTCCCGCTCAGGGGGGCTGTCGGAGAGCACGAACCAGCGCGCGATATCAGCGCCGTACTCGTTGATGAATTCGTCGAGATCAACGGTGTTCTTGCGCGACTTCGACATCTTCTCGACGGTGCCGATCATAGCTGGTTCACCCGTCGCGACCTCGATGGCGCGGCGCGTTTTACCCTCGCCTTCCATGCGCACCTGCCCGGGGAGCAACCAACAGCCAGCGCGTGACTTGTATGTTTCGTGCGTCACCATGCCTTGCGTAAAGAGCGCAGCGAACGGCTCACGCAAGTTTTTTGTTATCTTCAAGTGACTGGTGTCACACATCGCGCGCGTGAAGAAACGCGAGTAGAGCAAATGCAAAATAGCATGTTCGACGCCGCCAATGTATTGGTCGACGGGAAGCCAATAGGTGGCCGCCTTCTGGTCGACGGCGGTGTCGGCGTGAGGTCCCGTGAAGCGCACGAAATACCATGAGCTATCCACGAACGTATCCATTGTATCGGTTTCGCGCTGGGCATCCTTGCCGCACTTAGGGCAGGCGACATGCTTCCATGTGGGATGGTGGTCCAGCGGGTTGCCCGGCTTGTCGAACGTTGCATCGTCGGGCAGCCGGACGGGCAAATCCTCTTCGTGTACAGGCACAACACCGCATGCCTTGCAATGGATTACCGGGATCGGGCATCCCCAGTAGCGCTGGCGAGAGATGCCCCAGTCGCGTAGGCGGTAGTTCACCTTTCGCGTGCCGGTGGGCTTTTTTGCGAGCGTGACGTTTTCGAGTTTATTAGCCGCCGCCTCAAACGCCGCTTTGGTGTCGAGACCGTCCAGGAAGCCGGAGTTGATCATGGTGCCGTCACCGTCGAAGGCCTTATCCTCAATGGTGAACGTGTTGGCATCCTCGCCGCGGGGAAGGATCACCGGCACGACCGGCAGCTCGTACTTGCGCGCAAAGTCAAGATCGCGCTGATCGCCTGACGGGCAGCCGAAGATGGCGCCGGTGCCATACTCCATCAGGACGAAGTTGGCGACGTAGACCGGCAGCGTCCATGTCTTGTCGAAGGGGTGAACCGCGCGGATGCCGGTATCGAAGCCCTTTTTCTCTGCGGTTTCCAAATCTGCTACGGATGTGCCGACGTGGCGACACTCCTCGCAAAACGCGGCGAGTTCCGGGTTGTTTTGCGCTACGGCTTCTGTGAGCGGGTGGTCGGGTGCCAGCGCGACGAATGATGCGCCAAATAGCGTGTCCGGTCGTGTCGTGTAGACTTCGACTTCCGATTGGTCCTTTGGCGCTGTGTTCTTGTCGAGCGCAAAACGCACGAGCAAACCTTCGGAGCGACCGATCCAATTCGCCTGCATCAAGCGAACCTTCTCGGGCCATTTCTCCAAAGTCTGCAAAGCGTCAAGCAGCTCGTCGGCATAAGCCGTAATTCTAAAGAACCACTGAGTTAGTTCACGCTGCTCGACAAGAGCACCAGAGCGCCAGCCGCGCCCATCGATGACCTGCTCGTTGGCGAGCACAGTGTGGTCGACCGGGTCCCAGTTGACCTTCGACGACTTGCGATAAGCGAGACCTTTCTTCAGCATGTCGAGGAAGAGTTTCTGTTGATGCCGGTAGTAGTCGGGCGAGCAGGTTGCAATTTCGCGCGACCAGTCGAGCGAAAACCCCATCGACTTGAGCTGACTCCTCATCGTCTCGATGTTTTGAAAGGTCCACTTGGCCGGATGGACCTTGTGCTCCATGGCCGCATTCTCGGCCGGCATCCCGAATGCGTCCCAGCCCATGGGATGGAGCACGTTGAAGCCCTTAGCGCGCTTGTAACGGGCGAAAACGTCGCCCATGGTGTAATTGCGCGAGTGGCCAACGTGGATTCGCCCCGACGGGTAGGGAAACATCTCAAGCACGTAGCATTTCGGCCTGGGGTCGGTGTTGGGGGCACGGAAGACGTCCGCTTTCTCCCAGACCTCCTGCCAATGCTTCTCCCGTCCGGGTGCGTCGTAAGGTTCGGTGGCCATGCGGCGTCAATCTCTTCGATGTTTTCTTAAGGGCTTTGGGCGCCGTAATGAGCCCGAAAGGCAAAAGGCGGTCAAGGCAGCAATCTCATGGCACGGTCATCTGAGATGTCGAGCACATCAGAAGAACGGTTGAAAGAGGTGTGCGGGCACATCGCGGCTGCAGCGCGCGCTGCCGATCGCGAACCTTCTGATGTCGCATTGATCGCGGTTTCCAAGACCGTCGAGGTGCCCGAGATCCTGCCAGTTCTTGAAGCCGGTCACCGGCAGTTCGGTGAGAACCGCGTTCAGGAAGCCAAGCGAAAGTGGCCGGCCCTCAAGGCGCGGTTTCCCGATACCCTGCTGCACCTTGTAGGCCCACTGCAGTCCAATAAGGCCAAAGAGGCGGTCGAGTTGTTCGATGCAATCCATTCAATTGACCGGCCCAAGATCGCCAGGGCCATTGCTGATGAGATGACGAAACGGGGCAAGCAACTTGCACTCTTCGTTCAGGTCAACACAGGCGCGGAGCCGCAAAAGGCGGGTGTGTTGCCAAAAGATACCGCGGGCTTTGTGTCGATGTGCCGCGATGAACTGAAACTGGAGATTTCCGGACTGATGTGCATTCCGCCGGTCGACGAGGAACCGGCGGTTCACTTTGCTTTTCTGGCCAAGTTTGCCGGCGAGCTCGGCCTGAAAGGCCTGAGCATGGGCATGAGCGATGATTTCGAGACCGCCATCGATTTTGGCGCCACACACGTGCGCGTCGGCAGCGCTATCTTTGGAATGCGCACCACTGGCTAGAGTTTTCCAGCGGGAATTCGCGCCGGCCGTCTTGTCCATCGGCGACCGATGCTAGGCTTACCACTGAATGATTCGCTGTTTTTTGCGCGTCAACCCATTGGAGGCTTCATATGACCGCAACCGCAGCTCGCATCGAATCCCGGGCCGACGCCGCGGCGAGCGACGCAGCACGCGACGCGCGCGCGGAGGTGATGGAGCGTGCCGATCGCGCCAAGATTTCGGGTGTTTCGAAAAAGGTCGCCGCCGAAGCGATCAAGGACGGTTGGTACCACTTCTTGGTCGACATCTGGATTACCAACTTCAACCGCACCGAGTTCGGGATTTACAAGCGCTCGCGCAATCGTGCCAAGTCGCGCCAGTTCACTTCGGACATGGATATCTTTGCCGAGGTGATCGAGGGCGGTGAGCGCACAGGTCTCATCGGCTACCGCGAGGAGCTGTGGGAGAAGGCCAAGGAGATGGACAAGCGTCTCGTCTTCAAGCTCTTCACCGATACGCTCAACTGGCGCGCGACGATGGACCTGATGATTGGCCGCTCGTTGCAGCAGACGATCGCGGCACGCGGCCTGCCTGTGATGACCTATTCCATCAATACCGACGAAGACAACTTCATCGTTTACTTGGAGCGCTCCGCCAACAAGTGGCCGCTAATGCCGGAGAACTTTGCATTCTTCATCATGAACGACGGCATGCCCAAATTCTATCGGCTGAGGCGCGACTTCATCGACTTGGGCGGCGACTATACGCTCTACGATCAATACGACGAGGAGGTCGGTCATCTCGACGGCAAGGTGTTCTCGATCGGCGGCAAGTGGAAGGGCCGGGTGCGGGTGGACCATGCCGACCGTCGGCTGCTGACGGTGATGCAGCTCTTCAGCGCAATGATGATCTTTAACACCGATTGCCGCCGCCACATGAAGCGGCTTTGGAAGGACGTGAAGCGCGGAAAGATCGAGCCCAAGATCGAACGCCAGGAAGCTGACCTTTACATGAATCCGCGTCGCATCCGGTAATCTACCCATTTGTTGAGCAATTCGACGTTACGCGCGGTGGCTGCGCGCGTACATCGCCCAGTTGCTGCTCTTTTGTGCAACACTTGGGCGTCAAGTGTCATCGCGAAGGGCCCATCTCAGTTGACGACGATTGGCGATTCCGGCTTTTTGACACGAAAGCTCAGCATATAGCTTGGGCTGTCTTGCTATGCGGCAGGCTTGGTTGGCCGCGTCTGCGCAAAAAGTAGACATTTGCCATGGGGGTGGGGGATGCAACAGGGTACGGACGTCTTTTTTCTACTTATGGGCGCGATCCTCGTGTTTGCGATGCACGGAGGGTTCGCATTCCTCGAGACCGGCACGGTTCGCCACAAGAACCAGGTGAACGCGCTGGTGAAGATCATCGTCGATTTCTCGGTATCGGTGATCGCCTACTTCTTGATCGGCTATACGATCGCCTATGGTGTCGGCTTCTTCGCAAACGCGGTGACGATCTCAGGCGGCGCACCCGGGTTCGAAGCTCAGGGTTACACGCTTGTGCGCTTTTTCTTCCTGGCGGCCTTCGCGGCTGCCGTCGCCGCCATAATCTCAGGTGGCATTGCCGAGCGCGCAAAATTTGCGCCCCAGGCCATGGCCACGGCGCTGCTTGTCGCCTTCTTTTATCCGCTGATCGAAGGCGTCTATTGGAATGGCAACTACGACCTGCAAGAGGCGTTCTTTAACGCTTGGTTCGGGGCGCCGTTCAAAGATTTCGCAGGTTCAATCGTGGTCCATGCCTTCGCCGGTTGGGCCGCGCTCGGCGCGGTGCTGATTCTTGGTCCGCGCCTTGGCCGTTATGACAAGGGGCGGGGCGGCGCCACGCCGCCATCTTCGATCCCCTGGCTCGCATTAGGGTCTTGGTTGCTGTGCATCGGCTGGTTCGGCTTCAATGTGATGAGCGCGCAACGGCTTGAAGCGGTGACCGGCCTGGTCGCCTTGAACTCGTTGATGGCAATGTGCGGCGGCATCGTGGTCGCGGTCATTGTCGGAGATAACGATCCTGGCTTCGTGCACAATGGTGCGCTTGCTGGCCTCGTTGCAGTCTGTGCCGGATCCGACGTGATGCATCCCTTGGGGTCGCTCGTCGTAGGCGGTGTTGCCGGCGCGATCTTCGTGCAGATGTTCCAGATTTCGACCAACAAGTGGAAGATAGATGACGTGCTCGGTGTTTGGGCGCTGCACGGGCTATGCGGCCTGTGGGGCGGAATAGCTTGCGGAATATTCGGCCTGGAGATCTTGGGTGGCCTTGGTGGCGTAACGTTTGCTTCCCAGCTCGTTGGCTCGATCCTAGGCTCTGCTTTCGGCCTCATCGCCGGGTGCATTGTCTACGGGTTCCTCAAGTCGACGGTTGGCATACGCCTGACGCCGGAGGAAGAGCGTCAAGGTGCCGATCTGTCGATCCACAATATCAGGGCGAATCCGGAGGACGAGGTGCGCGCATAAGCCCAATGTCCTTCGGGCTCTAGCTCGGGCGCGCGTTTGGGCTGCTGCGCTTTGCCGACGAGGCGGCCACAGAATGCGATGGTCGCCTCGCCGCTATAGGATTATTCGATGTCCTCCTCTTCTGGCCCCTCGGCGCTCGCGCATGGCGCAATTCTGTCGCCATTTACGGAACTGCGCCGCCTGCTCGACGGCATCGAGCCGGGTCACAAGGAGCCGATCGACCTGACCGTCGGCGAGCCGGGCGAGGCTATGCCGCCTTTCATTGCCGAAAAGATCGCCGAGGCGGCGGCTGGTTTTGCCAAGTACCCGCCGATCCGCGGCACGCAAGAGCTGCGTGGTGCGATCTCTGAGTGGATCGCTCGGCGTTATGGACCAGAGGCGGCCATCGACCCTTCGCGCGAGGTGCTCCCCCTTAACGGGTCGCGCGAGGGACTTTTCTATGCGGCCATTCCTGCCGTCGGCCGAAAGCGGGCCAAAGGCCGGCAGGCGATCCTATTGTGCAATCCGTACTACGGTGCCTATCTCGGCGCGGCATTGGCCGTCGACTCTGAACCGGTCTTTCTCAATGCGACCGAGGCGACCGGTCATCTGCCAGACGTCGATGAGATTGCTACCGACAAGGCACTGCTCGATCGTACCGCCGCTTTCTACCTGTGCTCGCCGGCCAACCCGCAAGGTGTTGTTGCGAGCCCGGCCTACCTGGACCGTGCGTTAGAGTTAGCACGCGTGCATGATTTCATGTTGTTCGTCGACGAGTGCTACTCGGAGATTTACTCGGCCGATCCGCCACCGGGCGCGCTGCAGGTGGCTGCTGCAACGTCTGCCCGGTTCCGCAACCTCGTCGTCTTCAACTCGCTGTCGAAGCGTTCCAATTTGCCGGGTCTGAGGTCAGGCTTCTGTGCAGGAGACCCAAGATTTCTTGAGACATTTGCCGAAATCCGCAATCTCGTCGCGCCTCAAATGCCAGGGCCAATCCAGCACGTGTCTGCTGCGGTATGGCGCGAGGAAGCCCATGTTCTCGCCAATCGGCAGGCATACCGGGAAAAGTACGACGTTTGCGACATACATCTTGGCGGGCGCTACGGTCATCGCCGCCCGGCGGGCGGTTTCTTCCTGTGGCTCGATGTGATCAATTTTGGCGGCTCTGGTGAGGCGGCAGTAACCTTATGGAAATATTGCGGTGTCAAGGTTTTGCCCGGTGCCTTCCTGGCGCAAGCCGGCCGCGACGGAATTAATCCTGGTGCGAACTATATACGGCTCGCACTGGTCCATGACGTGGCCATCGTCGGCAAGGCCCTAGAACGTTTCGTTGCAGTCCTAGCGTAAAGAGTCCGTTCTTAGTCATGCTGCTTGAGTCACGTAGCCACGCGAGACGTCTGCTCTCCCCCTCCTTGGAGGACAAGCTCGCCGGATGGCTTAGCCGCGCCGGAGGTGCTCTCCTCCTGGTGGGCGTCGCTGCAGCATGGGCAAGTCTTCTCACCTGGTCGCTTGCGGATCCGAGCCTGACTCACACCGCCGAAGGTTCGCCCAGCAATGTATTGGGTACAGTGGGTGCGGTGTTCTCCGACGTGATGCTGAATACGTTGGGCTTTGCCGCCGTGTTTGTGCTGCTCGCGCCAATGTTCTGGGGCATCGAGCTACTGCTTGTCGAACGTATGTTTGCAAACCGCAAGAAGGCGAGTCTTTTTCCATTTTCGGTTCTGCTACTGGCCGGTGGTTTCTCGGCGTTGCCGGTGACCGCAAGCTGGCCTTTTAGTCATGGATTTGGCGGTCTCGTAGGTGACTGGCTTTGTAAGATTGCCGCAACCTTGTTCGCTCTCTTCGGCGCGGATGACGTCTATGGGATTTCTGTGCTCGTGTTCTTCCTTGGGGGCTTTGCCGCGCTGGGTTACAGCGTCGGCTTGGAGCGTAAGGACTTGAGCCGCTTGTTGGAACGCAGCCGCGGAATTTCAAGCCAGCGCGGCGCTGTTCTGCCCGAATGGCTGCGGCGGCTGTGGGGTTCGGAAGCGGCTTTTGCCGATGCTAATGAATCTCGCACCGATAGCATCGATGCCGAATTCGATGAGCAGCGCGAGCCCTATCTGCCAGAACCGCCGCCACGCTTTGATGCTCGAGTTGCGGACCCTTTGACATCTCCTGCTGCAGTCGAGGCAACTGCGCCTTGGACGCCGGAGGCCCCCGGGACGGCAGACGAAAGTGATGCAGACTTCGAGATTGACTTGAACACCGACATATCAAGCCGGGCCATCGCGGAGCGCTTCGCGCCAGCATCTGCAGACCGGCTCGCAAAGCATTCGCCCGCGTCACCGGAACAAGTGCAGCCGGCGCTCGCAAAGTCGCAAAGGGGCAAAAGCGGACTGTTTGGTGGCTTGCGCACCCCGCGTGCGTCGGGTTATCGGCCTCCGCCTGCCAATCTGTTGAAGCGGCCGCAAGCGTCGCAATCCCGGCCGGGGATCACGCAGAACGTTCTGCGCGGCACCGCACGCCTCCTCGAGGAGGTGCTTGCCGATTTCAGCATCAAAGGCGAAGTGCGGGACATCAAGCCGGGTCCCGTTGTCACACTGTTCGAGGTAGAGCCCGCGCGGGGAACGAAATCATCGCGCGTCGTTGGTCTTGCCGATGACATCGCTCGCTCCATGAGCGTGACATCGGCTCGCGCCGCGGTGGTGCCTGGGCGTAACGTCATTGGCATCGAGTTGCCGAACATGCGCCGCGAGACAGTCTATCTACGCGAGATTCTGGAGTCGGACGCGTTCCGCTCCACTGACGCCGTGCTGCCAATGGCGCTGGGCAAATCCATCGGTGGCGATCCCATTGTAGCTGACCTCGCGCGCATGCCGCATTTGCTGGTCGCCGGCACGACGGGTTCGGGCAAGTCGGTCGGCATCAATGCCATGGTGCTCTCGCTGCTGTATCGCTGCTCGCCCGAGGATTGCCGGCTATTGATGATTGATCCGAAAATGCTGGAACTGTCCGTCTACAACGGCATCCCGCACCTGCTGACTCCAGTGGTTACGGATCCGCATAAGGCTATAGCCGCTCTGAATTGGGTCGTTGGCGAAATGGAAGAGCGCTACAAGCGCATGGCCAGCCTATCGGTACGCAACATAGAGGCATTCAATGCGCGTGTGCGCAAAGCGCAAAGCCGCGGCCAGATGATTGCGCGCACGGTGCAGACAGGATTCGATAACGAAACAGGCCAGGCCATCTACCAAAAGCAAGAAATGCAGACCGGCACGATGCCCTACATTGTCGTCGTGGTCGACGAGTTCGCCGACCTTATGACGGTTGCAGGCAAGGAGATTGACGCGGCGATTCAGCGGCTGGCGCAAATGGCGCGCGCGGCTGGTATTCACCTTATCATGGCAACGCAGCGCCCCTCAGTCGATATCGTGACGGGTACCATCAAAGCAAACTTCCCAACGCGCATCAGCTTTAAAGTCGCATCCAAAATCGACAGCCGTACCATCCTTAACGAGCAAGGCGCGGAGCAGCTCTTGGGCCAGGGCGACATGCTCTATTCGATGGGTTCGGGGCAGACGATGCGCGCACATGGCCCCTTCGTCTCCGACGAAGAGGTCGAAAGCATTGCAGAAGCGCTGCGCCGGCAGGACCCTCCCCGCTACATCGATGGCGTCACCGATGCGCCGCCAAGTCCTGATTCGGTTAGCTCGGAGGAGCACGAGTCACGTCAAGACGACCTCTACGACAAGGCCGTTGCCATCGTGTTGCGAGACCGCAAGGCTTCGACCAGCTATCTGCAGCGCCGCCTTTCGATTGGCTACAATCGGGCAGCCGATGTCGTCGAGCGCATGGAGCGCGAGGGCGTGATTGGCCCTGCGAATAATGTCGGCAGACGCGAGATCCTCATCACTGGTTGTGATGAAGTTGGCCACCGCGCCGCCTCGTAGGCTAGGCGGCCGCAAGTCAGTGAGTTAGCCCGTTGGGGTGGACGCAGCCCAAAACCGCCTACATCTGGACGTAATATTCAAGGATGAGGGGCATGAAGAGGTCTCTCCCGTCGCCATAGGGGCTATTATTGCGAATTCGATTCGAGAGCTTTGGGGGCTCGATGCACAGACCGAGATGGATTGCAGCGGTGGCGTCCCTGGGCGTTATTCTGATGCCTTCAATAGCCATGAGCGAGGATCTGGTCGTTCCAGCGCCTGTTCCAGCGCAACAGCCGGACCATTCGGGAGCCAGCTCGGCCTGGAACGCCGAAGTGGCCCCTGTAAGGAATTACGAGGGTATCGACCTCAACGATCGGCAGCTCGATCTGGTCGACCAGGTCAGCACCTATTTTCGTGAACTCGAGACGCTCAAAGGTCAGTTTGTTCAGACGAGCGCCGACAATAAGCGGATGAGGGGCAAATTCTACGTCAAGCGGCCCGGCCGTTTCCGCTTCGACTATGCGCGGCCCTCCCGCCAGATCGTCATTTCTGACGGCCGCTACCTAGCCATCCAAGACCTCGATCTCAATAACGAAGATCGCGTGGCGCTGAACCAAACGCCGTTCAGACTGGTGTTGCGTAGCGACGTGAACCTGGTGCGCGACGCCCGCATCATCGAGGTCCAAGAATCTGAGGATATGATCGTCGTGGGGCTACAGGACAAAGATCCTGATGCACCCGGTCAGATCAGGCTTTTTCTCTCCACGAAACCGCACCTGGAACTCAAGGAGTGGGTGACAAAGGACGCTCAGGGCCTCGATACCCGCGTCGAAGTCTCGGAATTGGTGACAAGCGTCGAGCTGCATCGCGATCTATTCAGGATTAGAGCCCTCAGAAAGCCTTTCGGCAGGCCCTGAGCGGCCGGCAAGTGTGGCTGTTCGGACGCTTGGCAATGCCCAACCTGGGGAAAAACTGGGCGTGGCGATAAACTTTTTGTGAAATCCCTGTCTGGGCTCTATTGATCTTTGCAATCTTGCGCTTAACTGAGTGAAGTCAGGTGGTGTCACCCTGTATCGGTAGTGCCCCCCGTCTAGCCGAACGACATCACCTGGGGTGTCGGCTTCCCTCCCGGCACCACGCGCGAAAGCGCTCTCGCGCCCAACCCCTCCCCCCGGGGTTGGGCGTTTTTCGTTTGTTCGTTCGTTTTAGGTTCATTGGGCCGGCACAGATGGTGCCGGAAGGCCCAACTGTGTGTTGCTGTACGCGGACGCTGTTGCCGAGGCGTTGGCGGAACGTGACAGCGATGCATCGATCTCGCGTAGCTCGTCGGACATACGCGACAAACGCCCGGCGACCTCTTGAACAAGACAGTCCGCGAGATCGCGATCCTCAACAATCTGAGCGTGCAATTCGTCGCGAGTAATGCGTATCGCGCGCACCTGGCCTCGGGCAACGACAGTCGAGCTGTAGGTTGTTTCGACAAGCATGGCGAACTCACCAAGCAGAGATCCTTCGGCGACGGGCTCAACGCGTGAAGAAAGTTCCGGCCCGCTCACGCGAACAGTTTGACCGGAAACGATTAGAACCGCGGCGTCACCCTCTGCGTTCTCTTCAATGATCATCGCTCCGGGACTGTAGACAACGCGCTCGGCACGCCGGGCGATCTCTGAGATTTGCAGCGGCGTTAGCCCCCGGAACAAACTCACGCGTGCGAGTTGTCTGACAAGTTGAGCGGCTGAAATTTTGCCTTCTCCCAATGTGAGCGTGGCGCCCCAAGTCTGCTCCGCAGCGGAACGGACACGATAAGCTCGCAGATTCAAATGATTCGCGACGATTGGTCTAGAGGGCCCCAATGGATTCACACGGGGATTGCCCTGCCCTCACGGGACAAGCTTGTATCCACCAGTCTCCGTGACCAGCAGCTCGGCACTTGAGGGATCCTTCTCGATTTTCTGGCGTAGCCGGTAGATGTGAGTTTCCAGCGTGTGGGTAGTTACGCCGGCGTTATAGCCCCACACTTCGTGCAGAAGCAGCTCACGCGAGACCACTTTGTCGCCCGAACGGTAAAGGTATTTGAGGATCGAAGTTTCCTTTTCGGTGAGGCGAATCTTTGCACCATTGTCGTCGACCAAAAGCTTGGAGGCAGGCTTGAATGTATAGGGGCCAATGGCGAAGATAGCGTCCTCACTCTGTTCGTGCTGGCGCAGCTGTGCGCGAATGCGCGCGAGCAACACAGCGAATTTGAAAGGCTTCGTGATGTAGTCGTTGGCGCCGGCATCAAGGCCGAGGATTTGATCTGCATCCGATACATTACCAGTCAGCATGACGATCGGCGTCTTGAAGCCGGATTTTCGCAACAGCCGGACCGCTTCACGACCATCCATGTCAGGCAGAGAGACGTCGAACACGACGAGGTCGTAATGGTCGGATTTTGCCAGCTCCATTCCGTTGGAAGCTGTGCCTGCTGTGGCTACATCGAATTCGTCGTGAAGGATGAGCTGATCCTTCAGGGAATCACGGAGATCCTCGTCGTCATCAACGATGAGAACCTTGCGCGCTGTGCTCATGCTTAATTGCTCCAGTACAAATTTGGCCTCAGATCCTCGTATCCTGCAAGGCCGTTTCTTGGTGATTGGTTAGGGCAAGCGAATAGCACGGGTGCCGGAAACCTCCAATGAAGACACGTGCCAGTGGACTACAACTCATCGTGCGGTGCCGCTCCCCGCGGGCAACGGCCGGCACCATCACGTATGGAAACCTTCGCTTTCCCTGCACTATCGGCCGGTCGGGGCGCAGCGCCAACAAGCGAGAGGGTGACGGTTCCACGCCTATTGGGGTCTTCGCGTTGCGCGAGACATTTTACCGCGCCGATCGCTTGGCTCGGCCGCGCAGTCATTTGCCGCTGAGGCCGCTGCGCATGGCCGACGGATGGTGCGACGATCCGCGCGATCGCAACTATAACCGATACGTTCGCCATCCCTACCCGGCTAGCGCCGAGCGCATGTGGCGCGAGGACAATCTTTACGATGTTGTTGTGGTGCTGAGCCACAACGATCGCCCGCGGGTTCGAGGGCGGGGCAGCGCCGTTTTCATGCATGTCGCCCGAACTGGAATGACGCCAACCGAAGGCTGCGTGGCGCTGCGCTTGCCCCATTTGCTTCGTCTACTGGAGCACATGTCACAGCGCAATGTGCTTCGGACCACCGCGTGAGTGTTGGCCGAGGGGTGATTTCATCCCGTTGGTGCTGAGTGTGTCGTAAAAAACGGCCCGATCTGCCGAGGCGTCCGGGCCGAGTTAGAGCATGCTTAGGGGAGGCGCACGCTCGGGGTGATAAGCAGTCATAAAACTGCGGACCGGACGAACCGGTCCGCAGGGTTTTTGGCTTAATGCAATGACTCGTCGTGCAGAGCGAGGTCGAGACCTTCCACCTCCTGAGAGTCGCTGACCCGAATGCCCATGATTACCTTGAGGATCATGAGGATGACGAAGGTTGCGACGCCGCTCCAGACGACCGTTGCAATGACACCCCAGACCTGGATCGGCACTTGGGCGAAGTTGCCCTCGAGCAGACCTGCCGTGCCGCCGATCGCTTCCACAGCGAAGACGCCGGTTAAAATGGCGCCAATAATGCCGCCAACCGCATGTACGCCGAAGACATCGAGACTGTCGTCATAGCCCAGCGCCCTTTTGACGCCTGTCGAGAAGATGTAGCAACCAATGCCGGCTGCCAAACCAATGACAAGTGCGCCCTTGGGATCGACGAAGCCTGATGCCGGCGTGATGGCAACAAGACCGGCGACGGCACCGGACGCGATGCCGAGTACGCTGGGCTTACCGTGCACCAGCCACTCAGAGAACATCCACGCAATCGCCGCAGCCGCCGTCGCAATCTGTGTGACGGCCATGGCCATGCCCGCGGAGCCGTTTGCAGCAACCGCTGAACCGGCGTTGAACCCGAACCAGCCGACCCACAGCAGCGACGCACCAATGACCGTAAGCGTCAAATTGAAGGGGGCCATGTTTTCCTGGCCATATCCCTTACGCCTGCCGAGCACGATGGCCGCCACGAGACCGGCGATACCGGCATTGATGTGGACCACGGTGCCGCCAGCAAAGTCGAGCACACCGTCGTCGGCAAGGAAGCCGCCGCCCCATACCCAGTGAGTAATAGGAGAATAGACGACCACAACCCAGATAACCATGAAGACCAACAGGGTGGAGAATTTCATGCGGTCGACGATGGCGCCAACGATGAGGGCCGGCGTGATGATGGCGAACGTCATCTGAAAGGTCATGAAGACCGACTCAGGGATCGTTCCCGTCATGCTGTCCTTGCCCATGCCGGCGAGCAAAACCTTGCTGAAGCCGCCGACGTAGGCGTTCCAGCCACCGCCATCAGTGAAGGCCATAGAGTAGCCGACAACCATCCACATGATGGTCATGAGGCAGCAAGTGGCGAAGACCTTCATCATCACCGAGAGCACGTTCTTCTTGCGCACCATGCCGGCATAGAAACAGGCAAGACCCGGGACGGTCATCATCAGCACGAGTGCGGTGGAGGTGAGCATCCACGCCGTGTCTCCGGTGTCGAGTTTCGGTACTTCGGCCGCCGCTTCCTGAGCAAACGCGGGCAGCGCAGTTAAAAGGGAAACAGCCGTGGCAGCGCTCGCCGAGGCTGCAAGACGCTTAAAATGATTGAATTTCATGATTGAGAACTCCGGTTCCGTGATGTCGAGTTGGACGTGACTTGACCGGCCGGCCAAGCCCATTCAGAGCGCGTTGTCGTCGGACTCACCTGTGCGGATACGGACCGTGTGCTCTATGGGCGAAACGAAGATTTTTCCGTCGCCAATCTGGCCGGTCTTGGCGGCGACTTGGATCGCCTCGAGAGCCTTGTCGACTTGGGCGGAAGGGATAACGATCTCCATTTTAATCTTGGGCAGAAAGTTCACGGCATACTCAGCGCCGCGGTAGATTTCCGTGTGGCCCTTCTGGCGGCCATAACCCTTGACCTCAGTGACCGTCATGCCTTGCAAGCCGAGATCGGTCAGCGCGGCGCGGACCTCCTCCAGCTTGAAGGGCTTGATGATGGCTGTGATGAGCTTCATACGAGCACCCTCTCCCCTTGTTAGCGCCCGCGATCACTGAGACCGCGGTCGATGCAACGTTGTTCGGCTCAAAGCCCAGCTGGGCGATGATGACCGCCCAAGGGAGAGTCAAGAGGCGTGCCAATTCCGGCGCAGGAGACCAATAGGCTGAAATGTCTGCACAATTCTTGATCACCTGGTGGTCAAGGTGACACTGGCACTGCCGGCAACGCCTAAAAATTTGGCAAGAAGAGCAAGATGCACAAAATTGTAGCAGCGATCCAAAAGCAGCGTCTGTTATCGAGCCATGCGCGGCTGCTGCTCACAGCCGTCGAGGAGACGCTGTGTTGATGACCTACTTCGTGTCGCGAATACGCATGAGGCCTTCTTGCGCAACGGAGGCCACCAACACGCCATCGCGGCGATAAACGCTGCCGCGGCAAAACCCGCGCGCGCCGTGCGCGTTGGGACTGTCTTGCACGTAGAGCATCCACTCATCGGCGCGGAAGGGACGATGGAACCACAACGCGTGATCGAGGCTCGCCAATTGGACGTCAGAGTCGAACAATACCTTGCCGTGCGCGATGAGCGCGGTGTCGAGCAGCGTGAAGTCGGAGGCATATGCGAGCACGGCCTGCTGCAACACCAGGTCGTCGGGGAGCGCGCCGTTGGCACGCAACCAAATGTGCTGTATCGGATCCTTCTTCTCGCGGCTCATGTAGCGCGATACGTCGACGACGCGCATATCGATGGGACGCTCTCGCTCCCAATAGGCACGCATGCTGGCTGGAAGGTTATCGAGAAGCTTGCCCAAGAGATCCTTGGGGTTGGGCAGGTCTTCCGGTCTTGGCACATTGGGCATCGCGACTTGATGATCAAATGCTGTTTCCGGCTTGTGGAACGAGGCGCTCATAGAAAAAATCGCGCGATCGTGTTGGATCGCCTTCACGCGACGCGTGGTGAAGCTGCCGCCGTCGCGGATTCGCTCTACATCGTAAATGATGGGGTGAGCAGGGTCACCGGCGAGTAGAAAATAACCATGCAGCGAGTGAATCGAACGTATCGGATCGACGGTGCGGGCGGCCGCGACCAGGGCTTGGCCCAGCACCTGGCCGCCGAAAACACGCTGCCAACCCTCGTTGCCCCGCGCTCCGCGGAACAGATTGTCCTCCAGCTGCTCCAGATTAAGGGTTGCGAGCAATGCGTCGAGAGCCGTATTGGGCGGGGTGGCGTCGGCAGACATGGCGGCCTCATAGGATCGGATTTGGGCTATGTTTGCAAAGGACTGCGTAATGGCAGTATCGGGCGCGTTGGTGTCAAGCGCTGCCGATGCGCGCATGAGTGTTTGAGTGAAAGCAAAGATACGTGCCGACTAAAATTGTTCGCTTCGATGTCGTGATATCCGGCGCAAGCTTCGGCGGCATGGCACTTGCCTGCGGCTTGAGCCAAGCGCTGGGTCCTGAATTCCAAATTGGGCTTATCGATCGCGACGTTCCATCAGCAGTTGCGCCCACGGCAGATAGCCGTGCCTCCGCGCTATCGGCTGCCTCAAAACGCATGCTCGATGTGTTGGGCTTGTGGACACAGGTGGCCGACGTTGGCCAGCCCGTCACCGGAATCGAAATCACCGACTCGACCCTGGAGACCGGCGTGCGGCCCGTTCTGCTGACTTACGACAATGTCACGGACAACGATGAGCCCGCGACGTACATCGTTCCCAACAGCGCGCTGCAATCCGCCCTGCGACAGAGCGTTGCGGCCAATCCATCTCTGAAGCTCATCGCGCCAGCCGAGGCGACGGATTTCACAAGCGATGAGTCTGGCGTCGAAGTTGCGTTGGCTGGCGGTGGCGCGCTTGCCGCCTCGCTGCTCGTGGCGGCCGAAGGCAGACGCTCGCGTTTGCGCGAGTCGGCCGGAATCAAGGTTGTCGGCTGGAGTTATCCGCAGATCGGCATCGTGACGACGGTGCACCACGATCGCCCCCACGGCGGTCGTGCTGTCCAGCACTTTCTTCCCGCGGGACCCTTTGCGATGCTCCCGCTGACGGGCAACCGGTCGTGCATTACCTGGACCGAGGACGCCGGTGAGGCAAAGCGTATCCTCAATCTTGACGATACCGGCTTTCTGGCGGAGCTGGATAAGCGTTTTGGCGGCAAGCTCGGCGCACTGACGCTTGAGGGTCCGCGCCAATCGTGGCCACTTGAAATGCATGTTGCGCGCCGTTACGTGGGGCCGCGCTTCGCTCTTATTGGTGATGCAGCGCACAGCGTGCACCCCATCGCCGGTCAGGGGTTGAACCTGGCATTCCGCGACGTGGCCGCAATGGTTGACGTGCTGAGCGACGCGATCCGATTGGGGTTCGATCCTGGAGACGCACAGGCGCTTGCCCGCTACGAACGTTGGCGGCGTTTCGACTCCACGATATCAGCTGTGACCTTCGACGGGCTTAATCGCCTCTTTGCCAGCGATCGCACACTTGTGCGCTCAGGCCGCGAGTTCGGGCTCGGCCTCGTCGATCGTATGCCGATGCTCAAGCGCTTCTTCGTCAGAGAATCAGCGGGCCTGACTGGCGAGCTTCCGCGTTTGCTAAGGGGCGAACCCGTCTGAGCGCCTATTCTGTTTCCGGTTCGTCACTCGGCATCGCAACGATAACCCGCCCGCCGGCGATGTCGACGAGCGGCACGAACGCATCCGTGAAGGGAACGAGCTCCGTCTTGCGCTTTCCCTCAAGGCGAATCTCGAGCAAATCTCCAGCCCCATAGTTCTGCACAGCGGCAACGATGCCAATGTGCTGGCCGTCACGATCGTCCGCTTTGAGACCGACGAGGTCAGTCTGATAGAACTCATCCTTTTTGGCAGCGGGTAGCCGGTCGCGATCGACATAGAGTTTGAGGCCTTTGATCGTCTCCGCGGCCGTGCGATCGCTAACGCCCTCAACGCGGGCAATCACGCCCTTAGGCGTAACGCGCACAACTGAGATGTGAAGTTGCCGGGTTCCCTCCTCCGTATTCAGTGGACCGTAGGCGGCAATGTCTTGCGGCTCGCCCGTGTAGGTCTCGATGACGACGTCGCCGCGTATGCCATGAGGACCGGCGATGCGGCCCAAGAGGATACGACGGTCCTTATCGCTCATTGCCACAGGGTGCTGCTTGCCCATTGGGCTTCTCGTTGGGAAGCGGTCCAAGATAGGTCAATTGCACCTCCACCGAGGCGCCGCTTACATTGACCACTGTCGCCATCTTAGGTGCTGTCTGTTCTAATGTACCGACGATATCCAGGGTGGCGCCGGTGGGGCCAGCGCAAAATCTCGTCACGAGGACACCCTCGGGGGGCACGTCGAAGCACAGGTGCACTTTGTTGAGCCGCTCTTCAGAGTCGTAGTTTGGTCGCATAGCGATTTCCTGCACCCTCCTGAAGCTCCCTGAAAGCCACTAAGTGGCGAACAATGCTTGATAATATTAGCATCAGCTACGGCACCGCGTTTCAGCACGTTGCTCGAAGTTTCGTCTTTTTAGGCCAATTATAGGCCATTTTTCTTTGGGGAGCGCAGTGATATGGCACGACAAACGCGCGGCAACCGTCTGCTGCCGGCAAACATCAGGGCCA
>CAZURR010000004.1:0-57375 GCA_964622715.1 uncultured Hyphomicrobium sp.
CCATCAACTTCACTTCAGGAGAACCGGCGACCAGTTTGAACGCATCAGTTTGTTAGGTTCACCATGCGCTCAACCGCGCGCCGCGCCTTCTCGGCCACGGCTGGATCGATGGTCACCTCGTAACGCATGTCGCGCAGGGACTCGTAGATGTTCTCCAAGCTGATGCGCTTCATATACGGGCACAGGTTACACGGGCGGACGAACTCCACATCCGGGGTCTCGACGGCCACATTTGAAGCCATGGAGCACTCTGTGATCAGCGCCACCTTGCGTGGGTGATTGGTCTTCACCCAATTGATCATCGCAGATGTCGAACCGGTGAAGTCGGCGACGTTCAAGACGTCTGGCGGACATTCGGGGTGTGCAATGATCTTGGTGCCGGGGTCAGCGGCGCGTATTTCTTCGATGTCCTTTGCCGTGAAGCGCTCGTGCACCTCGCAGTGCCCCTTCCAAGCGATGATCTCCACGTCGGTTTGAGTCTGCACGTATTTGGACAGGTATTCATCAGGGATCAGCAGCACGCGCGGTGCACCGAGGCTTTCGACCACTTTTACCGCGTTCGATGAGGTGCAGCAGATATCGCACTCGGCCTTCACGGCAGCCGACGTGTTGACGTACGTGACGATCGGAACGCCGGGATAGGCGTGCCGCAGCATGCGCACATCCTCCGGCGTAATGGAGGCCGCCAGCGAGCAGCCGGCCTCCAGGTCGGGGATCAGTACGGTCTTGTCAGGGCTCAGAAGCTTGGAGGTCTCCGCCATGAAATGCACGCCGGCCTGCACGATGACCTCGGCATCCGTCCGTGCCGCCTCCTTGGCGAGCTGGAGCGAATCCCCGCGGAAGTCACCAACGCAGTGGAAGATCTCCGGCGTCATGTAGTTGTGCGCCAGTATGACGGCGTTACGCTGCACCTTGAGGTCGTTGATCGCCTTGATGAACGGTGCGTAGTGCGGCCACTCCATGGGCGTGACGATGTGCTTTACACGCGCATAGAGGGGCGCCACCTCGGCTGCAAGTTGGGGCGTGAATGCTGGCAACCGGACCTTAGGCGATGGGCCCCCCGGCACATTGTGCCGGCGGCGCGTCTCCGTTGCGCGGGCTTCCATAGAACTCATTACGCGCTCCTACTTTTATCATATACTCAATATGAGCATATGGGGGCAATGAAACGAACCGGCCTGTGCCGGTTACCCTCTATATAATGCTCAGAATGAGTATTCTAAAGACGTATTAAGAATACTGTATCTGGCGCAAAGATGCCAGAGGTGATTGGGCGCAGGTAGCTAATTGCGGCGTGTTTGGGTCGAAACCCGCGAGCTAATGTCTCAACTCTTTCCCGGCTTCACACGCACGCCGGGCGCCGGACGTTCCAACAATACTTCGCGTCTGAAGCGGAAGAGTTTTGCCGGACGGCCGCCGGTTCGCATTCGTACCTCACCTGTAGGCTCGACGAGCCCCGCGCCTTCAACGAGGCGGCGGAAGTTTTGCTTGTGCAGGTGCGGACCGAGGATGGCTTCCACCGTTCTTTGCAACTCATAGAGCGTAAATTCGCCGGGCATGAGTTCGAAGATCACGGGCCGGTATTTGATCTTGGCGCGCACGCGTCCGATCGCCGTGGCAAGAATGCGTCTGTGGTCATAACGCATTGGCGTACCCAGCCGCGGACGTTCTTGCCAAGCCTTCGCGGCTTCGCGTCCGTCGCGGGCTGCCTCATCGACAAGTCCTGCTTCGTAGAGCAGCTCGAATCGGTCGAGAACCTTTTCTTCGTCCCAACTCGCGCCGTCAAACCCAAAGCAGATGCGCACGCGCTCTTGCCGGCTTATGGGCCTCATCGATGCTGTGTGAGTCGCCGGGCGCGATGCCCAATCGTGCAACCGCGGTTCGATAATGTTGTCTAGGATGGCAGGGCGGCCTTTGCGCCAGTCCTCCCATGGAAAATAGTGGTACCAGCTATGCCATGAGCCGCGCGCCAGCTTGTGCGAGGACTTGGCCTCGGTCAGGGCAAGATATCCAATCGAAACAACGTGCGGTCCAACGTCGCCCGTTGCAGCACTGCGCCCGCGGTCACCAAAGGTATAGAGTTGCTCAGCGTAGCCGAGATCCACCCCGGTTTGCGCGCGCACCCAATCTCTGAGTCCCATCTCGAACGTCCTGTGTTCGAGCGGCGAAAAAGGGCCGAATGGAAGACCGTCCGTGGCCCCAGCCACGTCCGGCTCGCCCTTTATGATAAGGGCGACGGGTTCGTTGTCCGCCACCGCAACGATGGCAGCGTTTAGTCCGATTTCCACAGTTGCCACCTCGCCGCGCGGTGCAAGCGCGACGATACGATCAGCTGTGATAGCCGAACGCCTGAGCTCGGTAGGCGAGTTCATGTCTGTGCTCCAATTTTCTTGGAGCCCCCCAATTTGATAATCGCTAATTGCCGATCATGGCGGTTTTCGGATCGGCCCCATAATCTGGCGTTATGCTTGGGTTGAACCTATCATGCACCAAGCGATCCTCGGCTGTCATCCGCCAGGGCGTGGAATCGTGCCAGAAACCCCTGTTGGGCGGCTTCTGCCTGAACAGGCATAAGGTTTTGAAGAACGTCCAGTAAGTTACTGGGCAGGCCCTCTGGTTCCCCAAAAAAAATTGTGGCTTCGTGCTTGGCGAACCCCGCCAGCACCGTCGCCTCGAAATAGGCGGCGATTCGATCGGCTGCTTTAATCTCCGCCTGGATGTTCTCTGGAAGTTCCGCTGGAAGTCCGAATCGCTCGTGGATCGCCGCGAGCAGCTTGAGTTCGAACGCCTTGTAGTCGAGGCCAATCGCCGTCTTGAACGGACTGATCAGATCGCCGACCACATACTCAGGTGCGTCGTGCAGCAGCGCAGCAAGCCGCCAGTTGGCCGGCCAATCTTCGTTGCGGCCACGCGCGATATCCTCAACGACGAGCGCATGCTGCGCCACCGAGAAGGCATCATTGCCGAGTGTTTGACCGTTCCAACGTGCAACGCGCGCAAGCCCGTGGGCGATGTCCTCGATCTCGATATTGGCCGGTGAGGGGTTCAAAAGATCGAGGCGGCGGCCCGAGAGCATGCGTTGCCAGGCGCGCTTGGGCGGGGGGTCTGTTGGCGTTGTCGGCTTTTTCATGTTGCGGCCAACACCTTTGCGCGAGCCCGTTGCAGTTTGGCGCACGGCGTGTGGCGATGACAATCAACAAGATGGTCGTTCACCATGCCTACCGACTGCATGAACGCATAGAGTGTCGTCGGCCCCACGAAGCGGAAGCCCTCCGCTTTCAACGCCCTAGAAATGTCTCGCGACAACTGCGTTTCTGCGGGTATGTCCGCCATCGCCTTGTAGCGATTTTGGATCGGCCCCGTCTCAAGAAAGCCCCACAAGAATTCGCTTAGTGAGGTGCGCTCTGTAAGCCGCGCATAGGCTTTGGCGTTACCGATCGTTGCCTCAATCTTTGCGCGATTGCGCACGATGCCCTCGTCCTTCATCAGGCGTGCAACGTCCTTAGGTCGAAAACGTGCCACGCGCGCCGGCTCGAAGCCGGCAAAGGCGCGCCGGAAATTCGGCCGCTTCCTTAGAATTGTCAGCCAAGACAGACCGGCCTGAAATCCCTCAAGTGAGAGTTTTTCAAATAGCGCGCGGTCGTCCACAAGCGGCACGCCCCATTCCTCGTCGTGATAGCGCTGATACTCTGCGTCCGAGGTGCCAGCCCACGGGCAGCGCTTAAGGGTTTGCCTGTGTTTGGCGCTCATGCCGACGCGCTCGAGTTTTTGGGGCTAGGGCCAAAGTGCGCCCAGCTTGGCAGCTCAATGCGCACGGGCACGTCACCGGCAAACAAACCCGCGCCCCTTCCACTCATTTCCGCGGCGCGATCAAGCCGCAACAGCGCAAGGCCGCGCATCCCGGCTGTCGAGCCGAGGCTGCCAATCGTAACGCCGCCGGCAACGATCTCGGCTCCCGATGCGGGTAGCGCGGTTTCGCCGATGATGGGCACGACGCGCTTGCGCGCTGTCCCGCGGTTTGCCATGCGCGAGACGACCTCCTGGCCGACGTAGCAACCTTTCTCAAATGAGACACCGTGCAATTGATCGAAAAGCGCCTCGTGAGGAAACGTGTCACCAAAGGGATAGTCCTTGCCGCCTTCGGGAACGCCGAGTGCAATCCTGTGCTCGTGGTAATCATCCTGCGTCGCGGTATTGGCATCTTCGCCACCAAGTGCCCAATCCGTACGCATGGTGACTAATTCGCGAAAGCCAATTTCGGGCAAGCGCGGATCGGCGTACCAGAGTGGCCGTTTGCCGCCGTGGCGCAGCCTGTAAGGTCCGCCCCAGAAGGCCGCCACCGTATAGTCGGCGGATCCATCCACGATCTCGGCCTTCACGCGCAACTTGTAGAGGTTGAGTCGGTCGGAGAGCTCGGCCGTCTTGTTCCGGGCCGCTTCAAGGCAAAACCCGCCTGGCGCCTTCACCACAAAGAACGAGAACAGTATTTTGCCCTGCGGCGTCAACAGCCCGGCATGGATCGCCGGTTGTTCTTGCAGCAGCGCCATATCGTTGGTGATAATGCCCTGGAGAAGCTTTTCGGCGTCTTCGCCCATAACGGTGACGACGCCGCGATCGGGTAGAAGCGCGATTCTGGTATCGGTCATGGTCTCCCCGCTCCGGTTGCAACCGGCGTCTGTTTTACGTATGCGGGCGGCAAGCCGGAGGCAAGCCGTGGAGGCATAATGGCCAGGAATTTCGAACTGGTATTGAAGGGCGGCACCGTCGTCAATCAAGACGGGACGGGCGTGCGCGACGTTGGCATCCGCGTTGGGCGCGTCGCTGCCATCGGCGCAATCGACCCGCAGAGGGCGGGCGAAGTCATCGACGCAAGGGGGCTCCACATCCTTCCCGGCGTGATCGATACCCAGGTTCACTTTCGCGAACCGGGGCTGGAGCACAAGGAGGATTTGGAAACGGGTAGCCGCGCAGCTGTTCTAGGCGGCGTTACCGCGGTCTTCGAGATGCCCAACACCCAACCGCTGACAACGAGTGCGCAAACGCTCGCCGACAAGGTGGCTCGCGCGCGCCGGCGCATGTTCTGCGATTTTGCTTTCTACGTGGGCGGCACGCGCCAGAACATTGACGATATGCCAAGCCTTGAGCGCCTGGAAGGTTCGGCGGGCATCAAAGTCTTTATCGGTTCCTCGACGGGCGATCTGCTCGTCGACGATGAAGCGTCCCTTGATCGCATCATTGCCAAGGTCAGCCGCCGTGCCGCGTTTCATGCCGAGGACGAGGCACGGCTGAAGGAACGCATGGGGCTGCGGCGTGAAGGCGATCCCTCCTCGCATCCCGAATGGCGCGATGAGGAAGCCGCCCTTATCGCCACGACGCGGCTGGTGCGCCTGGCGGAAAAGTACAAAAAGCGCATCCACGTATTGCACATCTCCACTGCGGCGGAGATGGCATTCTTGGAAATGCATAAAGACTGGGCGAGCGTCGAGGTGACTCCACACCATCTGACGCTCGTTGCGCCTGAGTGTTACCGCGAACTTGGTGCTTATGCGCAGATGAATCCTCCCGTGCGCGACGATCGCCATCGCCAAGCGCTCTGGGCAGGCCTTGCCTCCGGCGTCGTCGACGTATTGGGCTCCGATCACGCCCCGCACACGCGCGAGGAGAAAGAATGCCCCTATCCTGCCTCGCACTCAGGCATGACGGGCGTGCAAACGCTTGTCCCTGTCATGCTCGATCACGTCAACGCCGGGCGGATGACGCTGGAGCGCTTCGTCGATCTAACGAGCCACGGACCTCAGCGCTTATTCGGCATTAAGGGAAAGGGGCGCATTGCTGCCGGCTACGACGCCGATCTCACCATAATCGATTTGCAGCGCGAGGAAACGATCACCAATGATCAGATTGCGAGCCGATGTGGATGGACGCCCTATCATGGCCGCAAGGTAAAGGGCTGGCCCGTCGGGACGTTTGTGCGGGGCGCAAAGGTCATGTGGGACGGCGAGATCATGCAGCCAGCGCGCGGTGAGCCGGTCGCTTTCTTCGAGGGTTACTAGAGTTGCGCGGCTGTGGCGCGAGGCGGCAACGGCGGCGGTGGTGAAACGCGTTTTTCAATCGGCGGCATGCGCTTCACGACGGTCACTTGCGCCCCAACCACAACCAAGCTCGACAGATGCACCACGTGTTCGTTCAACATGCGAAAGCAGCCAGACGAGGCGGCCCGGCCAATGCTGTTGGCGTCGTTAGTGCCGTGAATACGGTAAAGCGATTTGCCCAGATAGAGTGCGCGCGCGCCGAGTGGATTGCGCAAGCCACCCGTCATCTTGTCCGGCAGCCGCCGATCACGCGCGATCATCTCCTTTGGGGGGTGCCAGTCTGGCCACTCCGCTACGCGGCTGACAAGTTCCGTTCCCGTCCAGGAAAAACCTTGGCGCCCGACGGAGATCGGATACTCGTAGGCCTCACTGTCGGACAGGATGAAGTAAAGTTTGCGCCCGGTGGTATCGATGATGATCGAGTTGGGCGTGTAGTTGTTCTCTAAGGCGACTTTCTCCGGCGCTTCCGGCTCGATGTATGGGCGGGGCCCGCCAAGCGCCATGCGCCCGCGCCTCGTCTGGAAATCGGGCCGGTCGGCCGGGTCAGGGTAAGCCCGTCGTGGCTGTTGCTCCCAGAAGGGACGACGCCCGTAGTCCTCCCATTGTTGAAACCATTGCGCTGAAGCCGGTGTTACCCACGTCGCGCTAGCCGCTACCGCGACCACAACCGCCACTCGCCACATCATTTTGTAATCCTCAACGCAACGCACAAACCGCAACAGCCAAAGCATGAACATTGCATCGCCGAAGCTTCCAGCCCGCTGAGACAATGTATCTACGATTTACCGAAGAACAAGCTGTCGAGGTTGGTACTTTTGTCCCGGCTTTACCCGCGGCCTCCGCGTCACTATGGAATGCTAACCATGATTCCTTGGCACTGACGAAACGCCGCCACCAAGTCTAATTCCCGATCCTCCGCATAGACTATGCCTTCGCCTCCTCGTCTCCTTTGGCGGATTGCCCTGATTCAGTGCAGCATTTCACGTGCGCAGGGCTGCTGTGCGGATGGACAACGCAAATCGTCGCAAGTACCAATATGATGAGGCAGATTAAACGCAGCTCTACGAAAGACAGTATCAGCGTATTCTGCCGTGCAAGGGGGAGATTGGCCGGGGGTGCGGGCGCAATCGGGGGCTGCAGCTCAGCAAATGGCACCATGTGCGTAGCCGCTGCGCCGCATATCATCCTGCGGCCTGAGACGTAGCTGACAGGGGAATTTGTATGCAGCTTTTGCCCAACCCGCTCATCATTCCCGTTGGGGTATTCGTTGGAATTCTTGTGTCGGCTCCAGTGGGGCCCGTCAACGTACTGTGCATACAGCGGGCCCTTGAGCGGGGCTTTTGGGGTGGCATCGCTGCCGGGCTCGGCGCGATGCTGGGGGACGGGCTCATCGCGTTGTGCGCCGCCCTCGGCGTTGGTGCGATCTCTGGTGCCATCGAGTACCATCGCACGACCATCCAAATTGTGGGCGGCCTGGTACTGATGGCCTTCGGGCTCAAACTCTTTTTTGCGACCCCCCGTTTCATCCCCGAGGCATCGGAGGAGCGAGCTGAGACTCTAAGCGATTTCGTTTGGGATATTCCGCAGACGTTCTTTCTCACCATCACCAATCCGGGTGCCGTGCTCGGACTGTTTGCCATCTTCGGCGGCATTTCGACGTTTGTGGAAGTTTCCAGCTACGTCGATGCGTTGACGATCGTCGCTGCCGTCATGTGCGGTAGCCTTGCTTGGTGGGTGGGGCTGTCGCACCTCATTGGGCACTTCCGCCACCTTGTCACCGAAGCGCGCCTACGCCACATCAATCAGGGAGCAGGGCTTTTGCTGCTTGGTTTCGGCCTGGTGCTGATTGGTGAGGTTGTTCTCAAATTTGCCGGGCTCGTCTGACCGTGCCCTTTTCGATTACTGCCGCGTGCGGTGGAGTGAAAACTCGCCGACATTGATGCGCTGTTCCAAGCTACGCGCAAGTGTGACCACGGCATCCTCCCCGTAATGCGTCACAAGGTCGGTCAGCGCGGTGAACAGGGCCGCATAGGCCATATGCTCATTGGGGATGCCGCTCTCCTCCCCCTCGTCCCATGCCGCGAGAATGAGGCTCAAAGCGCGAAAGCTGGGGTCTTCCGAATTTGGAAGCTTGTTCGCGTGCATGGTTTACCCTAGCTGCCAAAGACTCCGGTCTTTTCGTGTTGCCATCGGCAAGTGATGAAGCAGATCGGCGCCCGAGCGTCTGGTCCGAAGCGTCTTATCGCAGGAGCGTTCGTAGCACGGCGAGCAGCGCGCAACAGAGGTGGCTGCAATTCACAGTAAACATTGGTGGCGTTGGTTTGTTGTGTTCAGGGTACGGACTTAACCAATCCGTCAGCAATCTGTGCGCCTTCCGCCAGGAATCGGTTGATGGCGTTCTGAGCAGAAGGGCTGCACGTATTATAGGTGCGGCTATAGCTTCGATAACCGCGGTTAAAGCTGCGCGTCAGGCGCGCGCGCCGCAGCGACGTATAGCCCTCAGCCTTTACGATGTCTTGCATGCTCTGGCGCCAAAGCTGACCCTCGTCCGAGCCACACAATTCGCGCAGGTAGTGTACGGCCCCCAGGATCTCGGAGAGGCGAAAGAGCTTGTCGTCATAGGGCTTGCTGTCAGATTGAGCCGCCTGCGCCGGCAACGCTACGGACAATAGCGCGCACGCGACGAGTGCTCGTGCAGCGGTCTTCCACGGCGCGGCGGGCATTCCGATCTTAAAGTGAACGTTCTTCATTGCAGGTATCATTAACATGGATTCTGGCCTTCGCGCGGCGACCCCACTTCTCTCAACGGTCCAGTGAAGCTAACCTGCCCCGCCATGTGCTCGCGTTACAGTCTGACCTCGCCGCCCGAAGCGGTGCGCGCCTACTTCCGTTACGAGAACGAGGCGGTTTTCCCTCCCCGCTACAATATTGCGCCGTCGCAGCCTAGCGCCATCGTGCGCGACACGGCTAAAGGCGGGCGCGAGCTTGCTCTCGTGCGCTGGGGGCTCATCCCATCGTGGGTCAAGGACCCTCGCGAATTCAGGATGATGATCAACGCGCGTTCGGAGACGGCCACGGAGAAACCTTCCTTTCGCGCCGCCATGCGCCACCGGCGCTGCCTAGTCCCGACCGACGGCTTTTATGAGTGGACAGGTGCTACGGGTGCGAAACGGCCCCATCTGGTGCGCCCGCGTGAAGGCGGTCCGATGGGCATGGCAGGAATCTACGAGCACTGGCAGAGCGCAGACGGCAGCGAGATGGAATCGATGGCCATCCTCACCACGGCGGCGAACCAGGCAATGTCGGGCTTGCACGACCGCATGCCGGTTATCATCGCGCCCGAGCACTTCGATGTTTGGCTCGATTGCCGCTCAGGGTCGGTCGAGAACATCCTTACCCTGCTGCACGCGCCGCCGGAGGACCTTCTGCAAATTGTGGAGGTGAGCCGCAAGCTCAACAATCCGCGCAATGAGGGACCCGAAGTGCAGGAACCGGTCTCCAACCCGCCGTCGCTTTGAGCAGATTGGCGGCTCTTGCTAAGTGCCCTAGAGGAGTTTGCCCGGGTTGAGGATGCCCTTTGGGTCGAGCGCGGATTTCAGGGCGCGCATGATCTCAAGCTCAACTGGGCTCTTGAATTTTGCCAGGTCGGCGCGCTTCATGCGTCCAATCCCGTGCTCGGCAGATATCGAACCGCCCATCCTTGCCACGAGCCCGTGTACTGCGGCTGACATGCGATCCCACAATGCTAGATAGCGTTCTTTTTCCATTTGTGGCGGCTGCGTGACGTTGAAGTGCACGTTGCCGTCGCCGAAGTGTCCGAACACAACGGGTCGAGCCCCGGGGGAGACGGCTTCCACGACGCTTGCTGCGCGGTTCAGAAATTCCGGTATGAGGGGAACCGGCACTGAGATGTCGTGCTTGATGCTCCCGCCTTCCGGCTTTTGCGCCTCGGACGCGGACTCACGCAGCCGCCACAAAGCGTTGGCTTGCGCCAATGAACCGGCGATCACTGCGTCAATGACGAGGCCCTTTTCAGTTGCTTCCGCGAGCAGCTGCTCCAGCGTTGCCGCCGCCGTCCCGTCCCCCTCTGCGCCGGAGACTTCGAGCAATACGTACCAGGATGCGTCCTCTTTCAGGGGGAGCTTCGTGTCGGAGATGTGCCGCAGCACGAGTTCGATGGTGAAGCGGCTCATGAACTCGAACGCGGTGAGCCCAGAGTGGGCGCGCTCTTCCGCCAGCCGGAAAAGGCCAAGCGCGGATGCCAATTCGGGAATCGCCACCAGTGCGGTGGCCTTCTCCGCAGGCTTAGGGAAGAGCTTTAGGGCCGCCGCTGTGATGATCCCGAGCGTTCCTTCTGAGCCAATGAACAGATCTCTCAGGTCATAGCCCGTGTTGTCCTTCTTTAAGGTCCTCAATCCATCCCAGATGCGCCCGTCCGCCAGCACAACCTCCAGCCCGAGAGTGAGGTTGCGGGCGTTGCCATACGCAAGCACATCGACACCGCCCGCGTTGGTCGCCAGTACGCCGCCGATTTGGCAGCTACCTTCTGAGGGCAGGCTCAAAGGGAATAGGCGTCCACCCTCGTCCGCAGCGGTGCGGACGTCCGCGAGCGTCACGCCGGCTTCTACGATCATGGATGTACCTGTGGGATCGAATGCGCGGATACGTTTCAGCCGTGAGACGGAAAGAACGATCTCAGCGCCCGTATCCGACGGGATCTGGCCGCCGACAAGTCCCGTGTTGCCGGCCTGTGGCACGATGCCGATGCCGGCCTCATGTGCTGTTGTCATAATTCGTGCGACCTGCTCGGTTGTGCCCGGGCGCAGCACGAGGGCCGCCTGACCGGCATAGCGATCGCGCCACTCTCGTAAGTAGGGGAGCTGCTGATCCGGGTCCGATAGGGCGTGCTCGCGACCAACGATGTCAACAAAACGTCGCAAGACATCGGGGGGAACCGGGCGGCTGACAGGACGTTGCATCATGTTTGTCTGTGCTTTGTCGCGCTAGCTGGGAAATCCTTGAGGCCGGCGCCGATGCGAAAATGTTGCGAACTTTCGTTGAGCATTGCCAAACTGCCCTGAAAGCTCTGCGTCGTATAGGAGCCACCTTATAGATGAGTTGGGTGGTTTTGTACGCCGGGTCTCTATTGCAACGAGTCTTCGCCTGTTTCGCGTTGAATCAGTGAACTGACGTGAATCTATTCTCTGCCACTCTCCTCATGACCGTGGCGCTGCAGCGCGACGCAAGCGGTCGTTGATTGCCTCGCCCAACCCATGTTTGGGTATTGGCATGACAGCAATCTTTTTGACATCAGACTGATCGAGGGCACGCAGCGCGGCAAAAAGGTTAGCCGCCGCTTCGATGAGGTCGCCTGTTGCGCTGAGATTGATCACGGGTCCGGCTGTGGCCGGCACCTCGGGTCCAAACGCCAGCAAGGCTTCCCCCTCATGCACATCTGTAGCGCCTAGCCGAACAGTTGCGTCCGGCGCGTAGTGGCTTGCGAGTTGACCCGGCGACTGCGGTTTGTCATCGGCGTCCACAGTACGGCTGATGGATTGACCAAGCACCGCCTCAATGGTCTCAGCCGGCACGGCGCCGGTGCGCAACAAGACGGGCGTCTCCGCCGTGGCGTCGACGATGGTCGATTCCAGTCCATGCGCTGTCGGGCCGCCATCGAGGATAAGCCCGACGCGATCGCCGAGATCGTTGTGCACATGTTCAGCTTGCGTCGGGCTCACCCGGCCCGACCGGTTGGCGGAGGGTGCGGCGAGGGGCCGGACGGCCGCCTTCAGCAAGGCTTGCGCGATGGGATGATCAGGCACGCGAAGAGCGATCGTCTCAAGCCCGGCAGAAACAAGATCGCAAAGATCCGATTTGTCACTCCGCTTGAGTACCAAGGTCAGTGCTCCAGGCCAAAACGCCTCGGCAAGCCGAGCGCCAAGCGGCGTGAATTCGGCGTGGTCCTTTGCGCTCTCAATGTCGGCCACGTGCACGATAAGCGGATTGAATCGTGGACGCCCCTTCGCTTCGAATATTGCGGCCACCGCCTTGCCATTGGTCGCATCGCCGCCGAGCCCGTAAACAGTCTCAGTGGGAAAAGCGACGAGCCGTCCGTCGCGGATATGCTCTGCGGCGACGCTGATCGCGCCCTTGGTTGCCTTCACGATAGCCATGCTGCTTGCGGCCGCCTCATTCGATTCCCAGACCTGTCATAGCCGCTTGGGCTGAATTCTGTCCAAAGAGTGTGTAGGCTCCGCTCGCAAACGTGGATATTGCAAGCATGCAGCTGTTTGTCGCCATTGGTTCTGCCGCCCTTCGCAGCGCACTCGCCGCGGTGCTGCTGGCCGCTTCCATCCCCATTGCGCAGGCCAATTGGTTTTCAAAGACTGTGAGCGAGGGGGACGAAGCTGGCACCAAATCTCCCAAGTACGGCGTCGGAGGGCTCGATCGCGCCGTTGCCCACATCAAGGCACTGCCCCCAACCGCCAAGGGCGCCACGCTTGCGGCACATGCGACTCCGGAGGGCCACTGGAAATTCGTCAATCGCCAAGGCGAGGTGTTTACTGCCGGGACGCCGGACGAACTCAAGCGCGCTGTCCCGACGCTGCTGCCGGAAAAAACCGGCGGCACCAAGCTGACGATTTATCTCACCGAAGATACCGTCTTCGGCGATCGTGGGCTTTTGAAGGCTCTGCCCCAAGACGCAACTCTGCAAGTCATGGTCGGCAGGGACAGCTTTCCTTTGGTGCGCCGCGCCGGATCGTCCGGCGACAAGCTCTTCGCCGAAGTGCGCCCCAATCTCATTGTTGAGCTGACCGACCAGAAGCTGTTCAACGAGGCAATCGCGCAGCTGGAGCGCCCTTTAAGTCGCTCAAGCATTCGCACCCTGGCACTCGATCCGGGCGGACCTCGCACGCTCTCATCTGCTCCACGCTTGGAACCGGGAACCAAAAGTGCGCTCATTGATTCCATTGATCCGGCCAAGCTCGACGATGCGCTGCGTTCGGTGTGCGGCCAGACGGTCCTTGTGACTGGGCGAGTCGAGGACAACCTGCTTTTCTTTCGCCCAGCGATCGGGTCGGAGCAGAGCCTCAAGCTGCTCGATTTGATCCGTGCTGGAGAGAATGCCAACGTGAATCTTGTCATTCTGCATGCGCAAGCCCCGCGTCAGCCGGGTGGGCACAACTGGCTATGGCAACGCATTTCTGTTGATGGGCTCGATGCCGCTGTGAAGCGGGCGACGCTTGGCGACTTTCTGGATGCGCTCGCCGCAAGCCGCGGTCAGTTTAACGTTACCGCTGCGCACGAAAGCAGTGGCCGAGTCATCGTGCGTGCAACGCCGGCCGGCTCGGCCGCGCAACCGATCACCGGTGTCGTGGGCGAGTGGCTGAGCGCGGCAGCCTCGCAGATCACCGGGAACGTCATCGTCGACGCGGTCGAGGTGCACGCGCTCGACGAGGAGCGCCAGAAGGAGTTCGATCGCCGCATCATTCCCTGGATACCGTGGCGCTATCATCTTGCTTACATTGGCGGACTATTGGCGGGCGTGCTGGGATGGACCATCGCGCGTGCTTGGTGGGTCCGTATTTGGCCGATTGAGCAGCGTGAAGACTATCGTGGCGTTGCAGGATACCGATCTGCGCAGGCTGCACGCTTTCTAGCCTTCCTTCTCGTTTTTCTACCGGTTGCCGGCGTGCCGGCGCTCGTTGTCTCGCTGTTCCAATACGGCTGGGGGATCTTGAAATTGCCGCTGCGGTTCTTGCGCCGCCAAGCATCGCGTGCAGAACCAAAAGCGGGGTGACTGGCAGCAACGATGGCGGCATTAGAGGGCAAGACATTCTTCATCACGGGAGCAAGCCGCGGCATTGGACTGGCCATTGCGTTGCGTGCCGCGCGCGATGGCGCCAACATCGCCATCGTGGCCAAGACACAAGAGCCACACCCGAAGCTTGAAGGCACGATTGAGACGGCCGCGCAGCAAGTCGAGCACGCCGGCGGGCGCGCGCTGGCGCTCCCTTGCGACATCCGCTTCGAAGACCAGGTGCAAAATGCAGTCGCTAAAACGGTGAAGACGTTCGGCGGTATCAACGTCTGCATCAACAATGCCAGCGCGTTATCATTGAGCACGTTAGGAGAGACCACGCTGAAGCGTTTTGATCTCATGATGGGGGTCAACACGCGCGGCACGTTTCTGGTGACAAAGACCTGCGTGCCGTATCTCAAGCAAGCCTCAAATCCGCACGTACTCATGCTCGCGCCGCCGCTTGATCTCGCTCCTAAATGGTTCGCCGGGCATGTCGCCTACTCCATTGCCAAGTACGGCATGAGCTTGTGCGTGCTGGGGCTGGCAGAAGAGTTGAAAGCGGACGGCATTGCGGTCAATGCGCTGTGGCCGCGCACGACGATCGCCACATCCGCAATCAAGAATATCCTGGGCGGCGAGAAGGTCATGCGCATGAGCCGAATGCCCGACATTGTGGCCGACGCTGCACACGTCATCCTCCACCAGCCGGCAAAATCCTTCACCGGTAACTTTTTGATCGACGACACGGTGCTACACGAGCTCGGCAGCGTTACCGACTTTGCCAAATACAGTGTTGACCCGGCGATGCCACTCGCGCCCGATTTTTTTGTTCCCGAGGATTGCCCGCCCCCGCCGGGCGTGACAATTGCCCCCATTTCTGACCTGTCCGACCTAAAGCTCTGAGGCCCTGGTCCTTTCGGCAAATGGCGCTAACATGCAAGCGCACTCGCGCCTTGGAAGCTGGCAGGAACGTCCCGCACATGACTACGCTACTCATCACCCATCCCTGTTTTGTTGATCACGATACCGGACCCGGTCATCCCGAGCGCGCCGATCGTATGCGCGCCATCGACAAGGTGCTTGCGCACGACGTGTTCAAGGATCTCAAACGCGAGGAGGCACCACTGCGCGACGATGTCGAAGAGCAGATCAAGCTTGCGCATCCAGCCGAGTATTTGGAGAAGATCCGCATCGTTGCCGCCGGAAGGGTCAGCCACCCGACGCACCTCGATCCCGATACCGTTGTCTCCGCCGGTTCTTGGGAGGCGGCGCTGCGTGCGGTTGGCGCCGGTTTGCATGCTGTCGATAGCGTGATGAAAGGCGACGCCGCCAACGCATTCTGTCAGGTGCGCCCGCCCGGGCATCATGCCGAAGACGACCGTGCGATGGGATTCTGTCTGTTTTCCAACGCGGCTATTGCGGGTCACTACGCGCGCGCCAAGCATGGAGCCGAACGCGTTGCGGTGGTCGATTTCGACGTTCACCATGGCAACGGCACACAGGATATTTTCTGGTCGGACAAGGATCTCTTTTATGGCTCGACGCACCAGATGCCGTTGTTCCCCGGCACCGGTGCGCTCAAAGAAACCGGCGTGGGCAACGTATTCAACGCGCCGCTGCGTGCCAACGATGGTGGTGAAGCATTCCGCGAGGCGTTCGAATCGCGCATTCTCCCGGCGCTGCATAACTTCGGGCCCGATCTGGTAGTGATTTCGGCTGGATTTGATGCGCATGAGGCCGATCCGCTGGCCAACCTGCGCCTCGTGGAGTCCGATTTCATGTGGGCAACCGAGAAACTCGCCTCCCAGGCCGCAACACATAGCAACGGACGTATCGTATCAATGTTGGAAGGCGGCTATGACTTGACGGCACTGGCAAGATCGGTTGCGGTTCACGTCAAGACGCTTATGGACGTCGGCGCGTAACGCTAAGCGCGCAATTCCAGGACGCATCGTGGACAAGATCATGGCCAAGGCATCGCCCAAGAACGCAGATATTAAGGAGATGCGCTTCGAGCGCGCGCTCCAGGAGCTGGAGACCATCGTCGGCCGGCTGGAGCGCGGTGACGTGGAGCTTGAGGAGTCGATCGTAATCTACGAGCGGGGCGAGGCGCTCAAAGAGCACTGTGATCGGCTTTTGAAGCAGGCCGAAGCCAAGGTGGAAAAGCTCACTTTCGACGCCGACGGTACACCGTCCGGTACCGAGCCCTTTGATCCGCAGCACTAGCCCGGTCTGTATTCGGCCAATGCAGCTCACACAACGTGCGCTGCGAATGATTGTCGCGCCTAGCCTACCGGAAATCGAATGAATGCAAGTAGGACATGGAGGCACTGCGGCCTGTTGCGGCACCGCCTACCCTCATTTGCCGCTGTCGAGGGTTGGCGCGTCTCTCTCAGGCGTGCTTTGGCTCGATCGGGAGGCACGGAGATCGGCATGGTGTGCGATGTTCACTTGCGAAGCCGCAATCGTCTGCCATAAGAAAGAGCTGATCACCAAAAATGGATAGCTCAGTGGACAATGCTCCGAAGACGTCGCTCCTCGATCTCGTGCAGACTCCTGAGGATCTGCGCAAGCTTGCCGAGTCTGATCTGCCGCAACTGGCAGCCGAGCTGCGCCAGGAGACGATCAACGCAGTTTCTGTAACCGGAGGCCACCTCGGTGCAGGTCTCGGTGTGGTGGAACTCACCGTCGCGTTGCATTGGGTGTTCGATACGCCGCGCGACCGGCTAGTGTGGGATGTCGGCCATCAGACTTACCCGCATAAGATCATCACAGGGCGACGTGATCGCATCCGGACCTTGCGCCAGCCAGGCGGCTTGTCGGGATTCACCAAGCGTGCCGAGAGCGAATACGATCCCTTCGGCGCTGCACATTCGTCCACCTCGATCTCCGCGGGCCTCGGCATGGCGGTGGCGCGGGATTTGGCGGGAAACGACAATAACGTCGTGTGCGTGATTGGTGATGGCGCCATGAGCGCCGGCATGGCGTACGAGGCATTGAACAATGCCGGAGCGCGCGACGAGCGCCTGGTCGTCGTCCTCAACGACAATGATATGTCGATCGCACCGCCGACAGGTGCAATGTCGGCCTACCTTGCTCGCATGACATCGAGCGGCACCTATCTGTATTTGCGCGACATCGCCAAGCAGCTCGCCAAGCAACTGCCCAAGAGCTGGGAGCGCCGCGCGGCCCGCGTCGAGGAATACACACGTCACCTGTGGCAGGGCGGGGCCTGGTTCGAAGAGCTGGGCTTCTACTATGTCGGCCCGATCGACGGGCACAGCTTTGACCACCTATTGCCTGTGCTCAAGAACGTGCGCGATGCCAAACAGGGCCCAATTCTTGTCCATGTCGTCACCAAGAAGGGGAAGGGTTACGCCCCAGCCGAGGCCTCTGATGACAAATACCATGGGGTCGCCAAGTTCAACGTCGTCACCGGCGCGCAAGTTAAGCCGAAGCCCAATGCGCCGACTTACACCAAGGTGTTCGGCCAAAGCCTCATCGGCGAGGCGCGCAAGGACGACAAGATCGTCGCCATCACGGCCGCGATGCCGGACGGTACCGGCGTGGACCTCTTTGCCAAGGAATTCCCCGAACGCGCTTTCGACGTCGGTATCGCTGAGCAGCATGCGGTCACGTTCGCGGCCGGTCTGGCCACAGAAGGCTTGAAGCCATTCGCCGCGATCTACTCCACGTTCCTACAGCGCGCCTATGATCAGGTCGTGCACGACGTCGCCATTCAGCGTCTGCCTGTGCGCTTTGCCATCGATCGGGCGGGGTTCGTGGGCGCGGATGGGCCGACACACGCCGGCTCCTTCGACATTACCTATCTTGGTTGCTTGCCAGGCTTCACGCTCATGGCGGCAGCTGATGAGGCTGAGTTGCGGCACATGGTGGCCACGGCCGCGGCTATCGATGACGGCCCGAGCGCTGTGCGTTATCCGCGTGGCGAAGGCCAAGGAGTCGAGTTGCCGGAAGAGGGCGTACCGCTTGCGATCGGCAAGGGGCGTATCCTGCGCGAAGGTTCAGCCGTCGCGCTGATCTCGTTTGGTGGGCGTCTTTACGAGTGCCTCAAGGCGGCAGATCAGCTGGCCGGGTTCGGCCTATCGACCACCGTTGCCGATGCCCGCTTCGCCAAGCCGCTCGATGAGGATCTTGTTCGCCGCCTCGCTCAGAGCCACGAAGTTCTGGTGACGGTGGAGGAGGGGGCGATCGGTGGCTTTGGAAGTCACGTGCTACGGTTCCTGGCCAAGAGTTCCCTGTTGGACCGCGGCCTCAAAGTGCGCACCATGGTGCTGCCCGACACCTTCATCGACCAAAACAAACCCGAGCGCATGTACGAACAGGCCGGGCTCTCAGCGCCCGGAATCGTCGCAACGGTCTTGGGTGCGCTTGGGCGCGGGACGCTTCTCACTGAAGCCACCCGTGCGTGAGAGGTCGTGTTTGCTTCTGGGCGCATAGCGGACATGCGATCACGGGTTCAGTGATTTAGGTATTGCTCGTGAACCATAGGCGCTTGCCAGATTGCGCCACTTAGAGGGCACTTCACGATTTGTGTTTCGCGCCGCGCGCCGAGATTCGTTTTAGAGCGGCCACCTCGCGCGCCCATTCGTTAAAGGGCCGTGCTGGTGTGCCTCCCATGCGTGCGCCCGGGGGAACATCCTGTTTGACGTGTGCCATCCCAGCGATTTGCGCGCCCTTACCGATCTTGACGTGTCCCACCACGCCAGAGTGCCCGCCCATGACGACGAAATCACCAAGCTCAGCCGAACCCGCAATTCCCGTTTGTGCAACGATGATGCAGTGACGCCCGATAATCGCGTTGTGACCGATCTGAACGAGATTATCGATCTTCGTCCCTTCTCCGATGACCGTATCGTTGAGGGCGCCGCGATCGATGGCGGAATTCGCGCCGATTTCAACGTCGTTGCCGATGATGACGCGGCCCACTTGAGGCACCTTTAGATGCCCCTCGGAGCCCATTGCAAATCCAAAACCGTCTTGGCCGATGCGGACGCCGGCATGCAAGATGACGCGCTCGGCGACGATGGCGTGCGTGACGCTGGCCCCAGGGCCGACATAGCAATCCCGGCCGATCGACACGCGATAACCGACGACGGCGCCAGCAGCGATGGTCGTACCGCGACCAATCTGGGCTTCGCGGCAAACGACAGCGCCCGGTTCGATCGTCACGCCCTCTTCGAGCCGGGCTGTGGCGTGAACGAGTCGTCGCCCGCCATCCTCTTCGACAGACTTGTCGCCGGCCGGCCGGCGCGCATCGGCGTAGAAGAGCCGCAGGGCTTGCGCGAACGCGCGGTAAGGCGCCTTAGTCTGGAGCAACGCGGTGTTCGTTGGCACACGACTGGCAAACGCCGGCGTAACAAGACAAGCACCGGCATGTGTTTTCGCCAGCTGGTCGAGATACTTTCGATTGTCGAAGAACGCGAGATGTTGCGGTCCGGCGTCACCGAGCGGCTTTACGTCCTCGATATCCGGCGACACATCGGGAACATCGCCAAGTTCGGCCCCTAGTTTGGTGGCGATAAGCTGTAAGGGAAAGGGACCTGCCCTCTTGAAGAAACCGGGATGTTGCATTCTCCCCCCGTTTGCGAGCCGCTCATGCGTATCGGCAAAACGATGCACCGATTGCGTGACAACGCGTCACCCATCAAATAGCGTAACACGACGTGAATGCCCGAAATGCGGCATTTGTTTCTGATTGTTGCAGCCACGAATCGACGATTTGGTTAGCATACTAGTCTAAGTATGGTCGCGGAGCCAGCGTCGGGTGGAGCACAAACGCCCTAGGAGGGGCTTGGTTAACCCTAGCGGCATCCCCGTCACACGCGAGTGACAGCCCTAAGTTGAGTGCGGTCGCTCTCCAGAAGTCTCTGGAATCGGCTTTTCATCGATAGTGCTGCAGAAATCGATCAGTAGTCGCGCCAATGTCGACGACGTTGACCACAGTTTAAATCCACAGCCGCTATCGCCGCGAGCGCCTATTCCACAGTCACCGTGATCGATTCCGATTCCACGGCCGGATCATGCGGAATGTGGTTCTGATCGCCGAGGATGAGCTGCAGCGTATGTTCGCCAGGCGTAAGCTCGAGCTGCGTCTCCGTCTGGCCTTTGCCAAAGTGCTTGTGGGTTTCGTCGGAGGGGATGGGGCTATCGTAGTCTTCGAGTGCTGTGTCGATCAACACGTGGTGATGGCCGGTGTTTGGCTTGTCGGTGCCGGCCGGCACAACGTCCATGCCCTCGATGCCGAACTTTACAGCGACTGGGTTCGTCACTGTAGCGCCGTCGGCGGGCTCGATGAAAAAAACCTTGGCGCCTTCGGGCGATGGCGTGCGCATCTTCTCGCTTTCTTCCTGACCACAGGCGGCAAGCGACAGGGCGAAAAGGATGGCGGCGATGGCGGGCTTCATTGCGGGGCTCCGTTGCGTAGTTTGCTTGGGACGGCTTTGAACACTAGCGCATAGATAGCGTACACTCGTTGCTATGCGAAGACGTTTGGATATTGTTCTGGTCGAACGTGGGCTGGCGCCGAGCCGGTCGCAGGCGCGCGATTTGATCAAACATGGAATGGTTTCCATTAACCATCAAGTCTGCACCAGGCCTGCCGCCGAGGTCGATGCCGGCCAGGCCCTGACGCTAGCGTCCAACACGACCGTCCATGTGTCGCGCGGGGCGGTGAAACTGGCCGCTGCGCTGGATGCCTTTGCATTCGAGCCTAATGGCCGCACGGCGCTTGACGTCGGCGCCTCTACGGGCGGTTTCACGGAGGTTCTACTGACCAGGGGGGCAAATAAAGTGTACGCTGTCGACGTCGGCCGTGATCAATTGCATCCCCGCATCAGGAATGATCCGCGTGTGATCTCACTCGAATCGTGTGATGCGCGCCGCCTTAAGCGCGAGTTGATCTCCGAACCATTCACCGCAATCGTAGCCGATGTAAGCTTCATCTCGCTAACTAAGGCACTTGCCCCTGCCCTGGCGCTCGCTGCACCTGGTGCCTGGTTGGTTGCGCTCATCAAGCCGCAGTTTGAGGCGGGGCGGGAACGGGTCGGCAAGGGCGGCATCGTTCGCGACGAATCCGCCAGGCAAGCCGCTGTCGACGACGTAACGGCATGGTTGGCCGCGCGGCCGGGTTGGCGCATGGCAGGTGTCGTTGCCTCGCCGATCAAAGGCGGATCGGGCAACGAAGAATTCCTGCTTGGGGCAGTGCTTGATGGGTGAGACGCGCGACCTCGATATCGTCCGCCTCGGCGCCCAGGGCGACGGAATTGCAGACGTGAACTCCGGCACCGTCTTCGTGCCTTATGCGCTGCCCGGCGAGCATATTCGCGCGGATGTTCCTGGCGAGCGTGGCCGGTTGCTCGAAGTGCTGACGCCCAGTGCAGAACGCACAACGCCTGCTTGCCAGCATTTCACGCATTGCGGTGGGTGTGCCCTGCAACATATGGAGCGAGAGGCGTATAGGGCGTGGAAGCGGCAACTCGTGGTCGATGCCTTCGCTGCTCGTGGCATCGAGGCGCCCGTTGCACCCGTTATAAGCGTCGGCCTGGGCGCACGCCGTCGCGCAACTTTTGCCGCACGCCGCACGGCGCACGGCGCCATCATCGGCTTTCACGAAGCACGTGGCCACGAGATCGTTGACCTCCACATGTGTCCCGTAACAGCGCCAGAGATCGTGCGTGCACTACCGGGCTTGCGCGCACTTATTGCACCGCTGTTGTCACGACGTGGCGAAGCGCGCCTTGTTGTGACGCTCGCTTGCAATGGGCTCGACCTTGCCATCGAACGTGTGCGCGGCGACCTTTCCCCCGGCGCCCGCGAGCGGTTGGCGCATGATGCGTCAGTCGTGAAGCTCGCTCGCGTGAGCATCGGCACAGACACACTTTATCAGGCGGCCGAGCCGGTCATTCGCTTTGGCGCGGCTTCCGTTGTTCCGCCACCTGGCGCGTTCTTGCAGGCTTCCCGTGCTGCCGAGGGCGAGATGGTTCGGCTTGTCACCTCAGCGATGTGCAAAGCTAAGCGCATTGCCGATCTGTTCTGCGGGCTGGGCACTTTCACGTTTCCCTTGGGAGCTTCAGCGCAGGTTCTGGCCATCGATAGCGATCGCCAAGCCGTCGCGGCAGTTCAGGCGGCAGCCAAACGAACGCCGGGCCTCAAACCGATGCAGTCGAAGGTCCGTGATCTTCTTCGCGAACCTTTGTCAGTGAAAGAGCTGGAGCCGCTTAATGCCGTGGTGTTCGATCCACCCCGTTCCGGCGCGGCAGCGCAGGCAGCAATGCTTGCCAAATCGAAGGTTGCGACGATTGCGGCAGTCTCATGCAACCCGGCAACGCTGGCACGCGATGCGCGCACGCTCATAGACGGCGGCTACCAGTTGGATGCTGTTACGCCCATCGACCAGTTCTTATTCTCTCCGCACGTCGAGGCCGTCGCCATCTTTCGCCGCTAGCCTCTGAGCAGTTGTTCCACGTATGCCGGGACAACCTCGGTCGCGGGCCCGTGGATCGCCTCGGCGAACAGGCTGGCGCCTTCCGATGGTTCCAAGTTGAGCTCAACTGTATGGGCACCGTTCATACGCGCCTCAGCCACAAACCCCGCCGCAGGATAAACGTTTCCACTGGTGCCGATCGAGACGAACAGGTTAGCCGCGCTCAAATGTTCGGCAATGCGCTCCATGTGATAGGGCATCTCGCCAAACCATACGACGTCCGGCCGCATGCCGCCGGCTTTGCCACACGACGGGCAGAGCGTGTCGCTAGCGATGTCCTCTACCCATGCGTGGCGTGTGCCGCAGCTCGCGCAGAGTGCCTTTAGCAGCTCGCCATGCATGTGAATCAGGTGACGAGAGCCAGCGG
This sequence comes from uncultured Hyphomicrobium sp., assembly GCA_964622715.1. GTDB lineage: Bacteria > Pseudomonadota > Alphaproteobacteria > Rhizobiales > Hyphomicrobiaceae > Hyphomicrobium_A. The sequence goes on from CAZURR010000004.1 coordinate 22,770, forward strand.
CCTCGTGCAGGGCGTCGATGTTCTGCGTGACAACGACCACCTCGCCTGGGTGCTCGTGTTCAAGCCGTGCCAGCGCCACGTGTGCCGCATTGGGCGCCACGTTGGCATGCGCGCGGCGGCGTTGATTATAGAAATCGAGAACGAGGCCGGGATCGCGTGCAAAGCCTTCCGGCGTGGCGACGTCGCGGTAGTCGTACTTCGACCAGATGCCGCCCTTGTCACGAAACGTCGACAGCCCGGATTCTGCAGACAGGCCTGCGCCGGTCAGAATAACGATGTGCTGGTCCTTCCCCATCAGAGCAGCGATAAGGTCCTTTGGCGAGGATCGCAACGCGCTCGTATCGGATATTGTGAAGGTGCTGGAGGATAAGGACAGCGCCCACAATCGCGCCCAGATTTTCGGAGGCATCAATGGATCAGCAGGACAGCATGCGTTTTGAAGCTCTAATGAGGCAGGCTGAGTTTCGTCGCCAGTTCCGAAATTCCCGCGTGGACGTCGAATGGAGAGTCACCCTGGCGGCCTGGGCCCTCATGGTCGGCATCGCGACAACAGTGACGTCATATCCGCCCTGGTTTATCTTCTATGGGGTGCCTGTGGTCGTCGTCCTTCATCTCATCTGGCTGCGCGACAATTTTGAACGGAATCAACAAGACGCAAGATTGATGTGGTCCGACTACGACGCTGCGAGAGCAACCATTGGAGTGGAGGCACAACAAGCACCGCAAGTGCAGCCCTTGCTTCAAGGTGTCCCGACAATTGCTGTAACCGTCATCCTTGGCGTGCTCATCATTACGCTAAGATTCTTGCATGCGTAAGCGTAGAGCCAGAATGCTACGATATCCCCAAGCTGCAATCCGCAACACTAATCTGATCCGTTACCAACGCGAAGGGTACGCATGAAAACGCTTTTGAGCTGGAGTACGGGCAAAGACTCGGCATGGTCACTGCACGTCTTGCGGGAGATGCCGGGCATCGAGGTTGCGGGGCTCTTCACCACGCTCAATGCCGCCTTCAACCGCGTCGCCATGCATGCTGTGCGACGCCAACTGTTGGAGGCACAGGCTGAAGCGGCCGGATTGCCGCTGCACGTTATCGAGATTCCGTGGCCGTGTCCCAACGATGCCTATGAGCGCGCACTCGGCGGGTTCGTCGCCGAGCAAAAGGCGGTCGGAGTTGATGCGATGGCATTCGGTGATCTTTTCCTGGAAGACATTCGCGCTTACCGAGAGGAGAAACTTTTAGGCACGGGCATTGAGCCGCTCTTCCCGCTCTGGGATCGCGATACACGTGCGCTTGCGCGTGAGATGGTTGCCGGGGGGCTCAAAGCGCACCTCACCTGCGTTGATCCCAAGAAGCTCTCGCCAAGCTTTGCCGGCCGCGCATTTGACACAGCACTTCTTGATGAACTGCCGGACGGGGTCGACCCTTGTGGGGAGAATGGCGAGTTCCACACCTGCGTCTTTGCCGGGCCAATGTTTGCACGCCCCATCAAAGTTCGCGTTGGCGAGATCAAAGATCGCGACGGCTTCATCTTCGCTGACCTGCTGCCTGCCGCCGCCTAAAGCAGCTTGCCCATAGCAACTGCGGTATCCAGCATCCTGTTGGAAAAGCCCCACTCGTTGTCATACCACGACAGCACGCGCCCAAGACGGCCGTCGACCATATGCGTTTGCGTGGAATCGAAATTCGACGAGAAGGGCGAGTGATTGAAGTCGATGGAGACGAGTTCTTCCGTCACGTAGTCCAGAACGCCCCTCATCTGCTGCTGCGCAGCGTACTCCATTGCCTGGTTGATTTCGTCTACCGTCGTCTCGCGGCCTGGGATAAAGTTCAGGTCGACGACCGAGACGTTCGGCGTCGGTACGCGGATCGCCGTGCCATCGAGCTTGCCCTTAAGTTCGGGGAGCACAAGACCGACGGCGGAGGCCGCGCCCGTCGACGTTGGTATCATGGACAATCCCGCAGCGCGTGCGCGGCGCATGTCGCTGTGCGCCTGATCGAGGATGCGCTGGTCGTTGGTGTAGGCGTGTATCGTCGTCATAAAACCCGATTGGATGCCGACGAGGTCATTCAGCACTTTAGCGACAGGGGCGAGACAGTTGGTCGTGCACGAGGCGTTGGAGACAATCTTGTCATAGGCAGTGAGCTTGTCGTGGTTCACGCCATAGACCACCGTGATGTCGGCGCCCTTCGACGGTGCGGAGACGAGCACGCGTTTGGCGCCCGCATCGAGATGCACAACGGCCTTGTCCTTGGCCGTGAAAATTCCGGTGCACTCCATGACGATGTCGACGCCGAGGTCTTTCCAGGGCAGCTTGGTGGGGTCTCTTTCGGCAAGCACTTTGACTGGTGCGCTTAGACCGACGTCCATCAAGTCGCCGTCGACCTTCACCTCCCCAGGGAACGGCCCGTGGACGCTGTCATATTTGAATAGATGAGCATTATCTTTGGCCGGCACCAGATCGTTGATGGCGACGAAGTGAATGTCGTTGCGTTGGGCCTCTGCGGCCGCGCGCAGCACGTTCCTGCCGATGCGGCCGAATCCAGAGATCGCGACTTTCACTGCCATCGGTTCCTCCCAGTGGGTGGCTTTTGATCAAAAATGCTTGACGGCGGAATATGTCGCCGAAACACGGCATTTGCGCCCCGACGTTGCCCAAGCGCAAAGCGGGGCCATTAACTTGACGTCACCAAGCCCTGTCAATGAGGCATACCTCACCAGCGGACACTGACCAAAAAACTTTGCTCCCCCTGAGATTTCCTGTGGGGTACGCGGCAAGCACGGTTTCGTTTGTTGACGCGTGCGAGCCGGTGCCAATAAGGTCATGTTTTTTCAGGGGACGAGTTGATCGCCCAGGGCCACTGGGCGAGACCGGGAAAGTGGGAAATTTGGCGGATGGCTCAGCGCAAAGCGAAGAAGGCCAAACGGCCGGAAAAGAGGTCGCCCCGCACCCCAAAAGCGACTTCTGAGGCAAAGCCGAAGCCTGAGGCAAGGGCGAAGCCCCAGGCAAAGGCGAAGCCAGTAGCAAAGCCAAAGTCTGAGGTACGGATCAAATCCTTGGAAAAAGAACGCGATCGCCTGAAGGCCCAACTGGAGGTGGCAGGCGCGCGCATCACGAGCCTCGAGCAAGGCCGTGACGAGGCGGTCAATCGCATTGATTGGGTTATCGATTCGCTGCATAACGTGATCGAAAGCGAAGCCTGATTCGTTTGATGGGCAGCGTAAGGACGCCTGCTGGCAAGGAGCGATGGGCCAAGTCGCGATCAATCTGAATGGACGCTCCTTCCGCTTCGACTGCGGTGAGGGCGAGGAGGCGCGCTTTAAGGAGCTCGCCGCCTACGTCAAAGGGCGTGTGGAGGATTTGACGCGCGAGTTTGGTAGCGTGGGCGAGGAGCGCTTGCTTCTAATGGCCGCGCTTTACATTGCCGACGAGCTTTTGGACGCCCGTGCCGAAGCGGCGGCGGCGGGGAACGACAGCCAGCCCAATACGGCGCAGCAGACGCCGCTGGCTCACATTGTCACGCCCGCAGACAACAATGATGAGTCAGGCGGGGCATCGGGCAACGCATCCTCCTAAATTTTTGCCTGCTGCAGCAAAGCGTTTGGAAAATTTGCGCTCCGCGGTTACATTTGATTCAGCTGCGGGGCCCGTTAGAAGTAGTTATGTTCTCCGGGGCCTATAAGATCCGCACGGGAGCTGTCACTGCCGGAGTCGTGGCTTCGGACACATGGCGCCCACCTACGTTTTTGTAGGGACCGCGCGGGATCATCGCTTCGACGGCCACCGCGGCTATCTTTTTTGCATTCCTCATGAACGTGGAAGAAAAATCGGCGGAGAGGACCCGGGCACGTGCCCGGCGGGCCGCCGCCCACGCTAAGCACGGCACACGCGCCGGCGAGCAGCTTGCGCTGCATGGGTTGGAGTTTCTGGCTGTTGAGCCCTGCGCCATCGTCTCCGGCTTTTTCGCCATCCGTGATGAGATCGATCCCGCGCCATTGTTGAGGCGACTTGCCGCTCGAGGCCATCCGCTATGCCTGCCGGCGATGCAGGCTAAGGACCAACCGCTTGTCTTCCGCGCCTGGGCGCCTGGCGACGAGATGGCGTCTGCAACCTGGGGCATTGCCGAACCGCTGCCGTCGCGATCCGAATATGAACCCGACGTTGTGCTGGTGCCGCTGCTGGCCTTCGACGCACAAGGCTATCGCCTCGGATATGGCGGCGGGTTCTACGACCGGTCGCTGCAGCGCCTTCGTAAGTTGAAGCCCATTGTCGCAGTGGGAATCGGCTACGATGAGCTAAGGATCGACGAGGTGCCCCATCTCGACTATGACCAGCCCGTCGACTGGGTGCTGACCCCTTCAGGCCCGCTACGCTGCTCTGGATTCTAAATGCGTCTTCTCTTTCTTGGTGATGTGGTGGGCCGGTCGGGCCGCAAGGTCGTAATCGAAGAGCTGCCCGACTTGCGCCGCCGCTACGCGCTCGATTTCGTCATCGTCAACGGCGAGAATGCTGCCGGTGGTTTTGGTATTACCGAGTCCATCCTTGTCGATCTTTTGGAGGCTGGCGCCGACGTGGTCACACTGGGCAATCACGCCTTCGATCAGAAGGAAGCGCTGGTCTTCATCGAGCGTCATGATCGACTCCTGCGTCCCATCAACTATCCCGAAGGCACGCCGGGGCGTGGCGCGGGCCTTTTCAAGGCAGCGAACGGGGCCGATGTGCTCGTCGTCGCTGCCATGGGCCGGATATTCATGCCGGAGCTCGATTGCCCCTTTCGCGCCATTGACGCTGAGATCGCCGCCTGCGGCCTGAAGCAGGGCAGTGACGCCATCGTGATCGATTTCCACGCTGAGGCAACGAGCGAGAAGCAGGCGCTGGGCTATTTCGTCGACGGGCGCGCAAGCGCCGTGATCGGCACGCACACGCATGCCCCCACGGCCGACGAGCGCGTGCTGCCCGAGGGCACGGCCTTCATCTCCGATGTTGGCATGTGCGGCGATTACAACTCCGTGCTCGGCATGGATACCGAAGAGCCGGTCAACCGCTTCCTGACGCGCATTCCGCGCAGCCGTTTTGAGCCCGCAACGGGGCCGGGGACACTTGCGGGTCTCGCCGTCGACATCGATGGCGCAACCGGCCTTGCCTCCCATTGCATGGCTTTGCGCTCCGGCCCGCATTTGGAACCGGCCGGGCCGGACGCCTGGGCCACATGATCACGCGGTTTGCTACCGCTTGGTCTTGACCCGGTAGGGCGCGCTCGCACAATAAAGCCCAACATCCCGACACCAGCGAGAACTCCATGGCCGGTCATTCCCAATTCAAAAACATTATGCACCGCAAGGGCCGCCAGGACGCCGCCCGGGCAAAGATGTTCTCCAAGCTCGCTCGCGAGATCACTGTCGCGGCCAAAGTCGGCTCCCCCGACGTAGCGATGAACGCGCGATTGCGCCTTGCCGTGCAGGCGGCGCGCGCCGAGAACATGCCCAAGGACAACATCGAGCGCGCGATCAAGAAGGCGCAGGGCGGCGACAGTGAAGCCTACGAGGCGATCCGCTACGAGGGCTACGCGCCGGGAGGGGTCGCGGTCATGGTCGAAGCACTGAGCGACAACCGCAACCGCACGGGCGGCGCGGTACGCGCATCCTTTGCCAAGTACGGGGGCAACCTGGCTGCGACCGGTTCGGTGGCGCACATGTTCAACCACGCCGGTGAGATTACCTATGGGCCGGACGTCGGTTCAGCGGACGCCGTTCTAGACGCTGCAATCGGAGCAGGTGCAGAGGACGTGCAGTCAGATGATGAGGGTCACCTCATCACCTGCTCGTTTGACAGTCTCGGAACGGTAGCCGGCGCGCTGGAGCAAAAGCTAGGTGAAGCGCAAAGTGTAAGGGCTGTGTGGAAGCCAAACTTGACGACGCAGGTTGGCGAGGAGCATGCGGAGACGATCATGAAAATGATCGTAGCCTTGGAGGATGATGACGACGTACAGAACGTCTTCGCCAACTTCGAGGTTTCCGATGAGGTACTCAAAAAGCTGACGGCGGCTTGAGCCCGCCTCGCAGCGCCGGCCTCATCCATTCAGTATAACGGCTCCGAATGGCACGCGTGCTGTGTTCATCAGAGTTCGGATCGTCACAGCGCATAGCGCGTCAATACCCAAGAGCCCCCCCAAATGCGGTGTACCTCACGTATTACGTGTCGACGTTTTCGTTAGCAGACCATTCGCTTGCGTCGGTGAACGATGTAATGGATTGATCGTTCGCGTGCTCAACAGAGTCGTGTGCTTTCGAATGTTGGGTCGAGCCAGTGCGTCCAAACTCTGGATGCGCAACGCAGGAGAATTCAATTGGCTATCAGGTCCAAAACAAAACTCATCGTCGCGATGGCCGCGCTTGCGGCTTTGAGTAGTGCGGCCGCTGCAGACGGCTACGATGCTCCTCTAAAGCAAACTGCCGCCCCCCAGACAGTCAATTGGAGCGGCCTCTACTTGGGAGGGCAAGTCGGCTATGGCTGGGCAGACATCGGTTCAAGCTTCGATTTGGATGTGGATATCGACACCCCCGACAATTTCCTGAACAGGTTTGGGCAGGACCTATAGGGCTGGATGGGCGGCGGCCATATCGGTGTGCAGCACCAGCATGGGAACTGGGTCTTTGGCATCGAAGGCGCCTACGACGGCATGAATCTCGACGGATCTTCTCACGCCGCGTGGAACTCTGGCCTGAATGGCATTGTTGCTGACTCGCATACCGATAATATTCTTATTCAAGGAACGCCACAAGTGCAGATGGCGAATGGCATGTCGGGCGTTGGAACGCAGGCGCTTCGCTCAGGAATCGATAATCTCGTCACCATCACCGGACGTGTCGGCTATGCCTGGAACCGTTGGTTGGCTTATGTGAAGGGCGGCTACGCCAGAGCCGAAGTTGGCGTGAGCGCTAACGTCGAAGGAGCACTTACCGGCCCCTGCAACGGAGGTTGTCCCGCGCCAACTAACGTGAGCGTTTTCGGCAACCGTCAGAAAGACCACGATGGATGGACGGTGGGTGCCGGGGCTGCTTACATGCTTCAAAAGAACATCACGCTGGGTTTCGAGTACGACTACGTCAAGCTTTCGTCTGAGACGTACACTTTCGACGGCATTCCGGATCAGGGATTTGCCCAGGCTCAGGCGACAGGTATGGTCGACGTGGACCCCGACGCCATTCACGCGGTTTCTGCTCGCCTATCGATCTTCTTCAATCAGTAAGACGAGCGCGTTGCGGCGCCCGAAACACCGCGCGCAAAGCTGGTAACAGCGCCGCCCTCAGACAATTCGTTTCGGGCTCGCTCCGCCCTTGCCTTGCTTTCTAGCAAGCGACGTTGCGCCAACTGAATCAGTTCGACTGAGCCGGCCGGATGCGCTTTAGAAATTCCCAAAGCGGCAACGCCGCCAGCCCGCCGATGACGCCAGAGGCATAGCTCGGCAACGCAAATCCAAGGATCGATTGCCAGATAATGCCTGCCAGATAGCTGATACCGATAACCACGAGGATGGTGATCACCAAGCGTTGCCAGAAAGGTAGCACCAGTTTCATTGCCGCCTCCGTCGCGCTGTCTCAGGCCGGGATGCACGAGGCCAGGTACATTTGCGCTTCACTTCGTTTTGGCGCCGCGTTTACTTTGCGCAATTGCTTGGCGCCGGCCGCCCCGCGAACCGCTCGGCCATCCACTCAACTGCCGAATACGCGCTTTTATAGCCTGCATAGCTGTGCGAAACACCCTCAAGCCAGATCATGTGTACCCGCGTCCCCTGAAGGCACACGTGATTTGCAAAGCGTTTCGTGATGGGAGGTCGCACGATCTCGTCTGCGGTGCCCTGTGCGATGAACATTGGCGCGCCGGCCGGAGCCTTGCCCGGAGAATTGCGCTTCATAATACCCTCCCACGGCTCCGTCTTCGTTGGGTTTTGGGCTAGAAAGTTCGTTTCAAGCCGGTTGGTGTCCTGTTCGATCTTGAGCAAATCCTTGATCGACTCGATGCAGTTGCGCGCAAGGCTCTCGAACGCGCGGTTCGTTCCAGGTTTAAGAATGCTGTCGAGCGGTATGTTGAAAAGTTTAGACCAGGACAGCAGCGCCATAGCGGTGAGCGTTTTGCCAGCGGCAGTTGTGTGATCGGCATCGAACAGCTGTCCAAGATACGTCGCCGGTGCGGCGGCGGCAACGCCGACGAGCTCCAACTCGGGTGCATATTTGGCCGCAAGCTCTCCAGTATAGATCGCAGCCTGTCCGCCTTGCGAATGGCCCCAGACCGCAAAGCGCCGTTGCGCTTTTGCGTCGGGCAACTCGCGTGCAGCACGCACCGAGTCGAGCACCGAACGTGCTTCGCTTACGCCAATGAGGTAAGGGTGCGTCCCTGGCTCACCAAGTCCGGGATAGTCGGTCGCCGCAACAACGTAGCCGCGGTCGATCATATATCCCAGCCCAGCAATCGTGCCCGATAGATCGGGGAGTAGCGTTGGCGCGCAGCGATTCACCACTCCAGTCGTAGGATGGGCCCATGCGATGATGGGGCGTCCTCCTCGGGGAGCCTTGCCTTCGGGAATAAAGATCGCGCCCGAGACCGGGATGGGCTCACCGTTGAGACCCGTCGAGCGGTAGAGAATACGGTAGGCTTTGGCGTTTGCTGCAGCGCCGCCCACTTGCGGCCAAATCCGGATAATCTGACCCGGCTTGGCGTTGCGGATTTCAGCTTCTGAAACGTCTCCCAACGATGTACCGCCGGCCGGGCTTGCGGTCCGAACGCACATAAGAATTGCAAGTGCCGCCCAAACATACCATCCCAGTCGACTGTCCAGCATCTTGAACCCTTCTCGCTCGGTTGTACCCCGGCGTTCTTATAGCATCGCCGGTTCCAAGCAAAAGCAGGACGATCAACAAAAGTACCGAGTTTATAGATTGTGAGTTTGCGCGCGAAGTATCTCAATGCGATCCAACGCCGTATTGCAAAACGTTTCGCTGAGGGGCCCGAGAAGTATCGCGGCCCGCGACCAGATAGGTCATAACCGCACGCATGACCTGCGGCGCATATAGTATCGTGCGATGGCCGAAGCCCTCGAATGCTTGCAGTTCGATGTGCGCACCGATTCTCGCAATCGTCTCAGCGTTGTGCAAGGGCACCTCGCTATCGCCGGTCCCGTGAACGACGAGCGTGGGGGCATCAACTGTCTGCAACAGCTCGACCGCCGAGAACGTGCTGACTGGCCGGTGTCCAACGCGTTCCAGATGGTGCTCGTAGGCGCGTTGCGCAGCGGGTGTCAGGCCTAGTTGAGCGCCAAAATCGCTCGTGACGTTGCTGAGACGATTAGGGCAGGCGATGAGAACAAATCGCGTGATGGGGTGCGCGCGCGGCAGTGGCGGGCCGCCCTCAGCAACGAGAAGCGAAACGAAGCCACCAAACGAATGCGCAACCGCCGCGTCGATCGGCCCATAAGCTTCACACACGCTGAGCATGGCGCGTGCGCAATCGGCGAGGTTTGTGCGCCGCCCGGGACTAGCCCCGTGCGCTGGGAAGTCGAACAGCACCACACGAAAGCCAGACCGGCGCAGCGGTTCGATGAAGGCCGTCATGAAGGCCGCCTCGCTCGTCCAGCCATGCACGAGCATTACGGTGCCACAGGCCTGTCCGTCTGGCTCGAACAAGTACGTTTGCACCACGCCGGCCGGCGTTACGACCTGCCGCCAGTCCGCATTGCGCAAATGGTAGCGTGCGCGCTGCGTCAGGTGATGATGATCGCGCGTGCGATGCTGGGACTGTTCCGGCGTGCAGAAGATGCGAAAAGCGAGGTCCCCGGCTTTGGCGGGAGGTAGATGGCCAAGTACACGCTGGCCGCGTACCTGGGGGCAGCGGACGAGGCGGGATCTTTTGTCTTGTACGTTTCTATTCACGGTTTGCGCGGACGCGTAACTGCGCGCAGCCTCGGCTCGCTGTCTTGTAATCAAACAAAGCTACGCCAAAAATACCTCTTCGATAAATAGTCCAAAAGCATAAACCTGATGTGAAATTAGGCTTAACGATTTGATCTGAAAGGTGCGCGGGTCAATTCCAGAACCAGCCTACCGCCAGCAGTGCCGAGCGCAAGCATGATCAGCGTTGCCACACTGAGCGCCCGCGCGATCAAATGTTCCAAAACCGTGAACGCTGTTCTTCGCTCTTTGCCAAGGATTGCGGGCGCAGATGCAATCCGGGGCTCTACCAAATAAACAGCGCAAGCGTCACGAGAATCCCGCCTGAAGGAATCCGCTAGGCGTTGATTTTCAAGGTCATTTGCCCCCGCAGCGAAGCAAGAGGCATGGCCCGGCAAGCTTGGGCGATGCGAGGATGCTTGCGGCCATTAGCTGCCGAATCGCGACACGTGTTATTCCTGCTTTCATGAGGGGTACGGCGATTCGCATCATCGGCATCGATCCCGGCTTGCGGCGCACCGGATGGGGCGTCGTGGAAAGCGACGGCCTGCGTCTCATTTACGTGGCCAGCGGGCTCATCACGTCGACGGCGGACGCTGATCTCGCCTACAGGCTGCGCGAGCTGTTCGAGGGCATCGCCGGCGTGATCGCGAGCTTCACGCCGCACGAGGCGGCCATCGAGGAGACCTTCGTCAATGACAATGCGCGCGCAACGTTGAAGCTAGGTCAGGCGCGCGGCATCGCGCTTTTGGCCCCTGCCATGCGGGGCCTTGCCGTGGCGGAGTATCCCCCCAACCTTGTCAAAAAGTCGGTGGTGGGCGCGGGACACGCTGAGAAACGGCAGATCAAAGCCATGATCGGGCTCCTTTTGCCCAAGGCGTGTGTCGAAAGCGCGGACGAGGCTGACGCCCTCGCCATTGCCATCTGCCATGCCAATCACCGCACGAGCCCTCAAGCCCGCGCTCAACGCCTTCTGCGGGAGGCCGGCGCATGATTGGAAAGCTCCGAGGCAAGGTGGACGCAATTGGCGAAAGCTTCTGCATCATCGACGTCAACGGCGTAGGCTACGAGGTGCAGTGCTCGGCGCGCGCATTGCGCAATTTGAAGATAGGCGAGGAAGTGAGCCTTACGATCGACACGCACGTGCGTGATGACGCCATTCGTCTGTTTGGATTTGCAAGCGAAGTCGAGCGCACCTGGTTTCGCACCTTGCAGAACGTTCAAGGCGTGGGCTCCAAGGTAGCGCTGGCTCTGCTGGGCACGCTGAGCCCGGCCGAGCTTGCCAACGCGATTGCTCTCAGTGACTGGGCCTTGGTTGAGCGGGCGCCGGGGGTGGGCAAGAAGCTCGCGCAGCGCATCGTTGCGGAACTGAAAGACAAGGCGCCGGCGTTGTCGGTCGCCGGCCTCAGATTGCCCGGATCTGCTGCGGACGGCGGGGCCGGCACCGCACCGGAGGGCGATGTGGCAGCTGAGGCGATGTCAGCGCTCACCAACCTCGGCTATCAACCGGTGCAGGCGTCGGCCGCCATTGCTGCTGCCATGAAGGAGCTGGGTGAGGACGCGGATACTGCAAAGCTTATACGCCGCGGCCTCAAAGAACTGGCGCGATGAAAAAGAAAGGCGAAAAAGCATGAGTGGCGGCCAACGTGCTTTGTGGACGTTTCTGATGTACACGCTCGTGGGACCATTCTTTGCTGCGGTTGTGGTTGCCGTGGCGTTAGTGCTGGCGCCCCCCTTGGGTCTTGGCGGATTGCTCCCCGACAACCTGCCACCGCTAGGCGCAGCCGCGATTACGACTTTTGTTTGGGCGGTGATCCCTGCGGTCCTCGTCGCGCTGACACTCAGCCCAATCGCCTTGCGCCAAGACAGCATCGGATGGATCGTGGTTGCTGTCGCGGGCGCAGTGGCATTTGCAATCTCGGCCACGCTCTTTCCGATAGGGATGGAGAGTGCGCGCCCTTATTTGGCGTTCCTTGCTGGGCTCATCTCATTGGCCGTCCGCGAAGTCCTCGTCCGCACCGGTGTTTTTGCCGCCTAACATGCGCTCGTCTAGGCGCCATCGGAGAGAACCTCGATCGCCTTGTCGAGCTGCGGGTCCTTGCCGGCCGCATAGGGTAGGTCAAACGGCACTTCGATTGTCGGCGCTACGCCTCTGCCCTCGAGTCGCTCACCATCGACTGTAACGTCATTCACCGCGAGGATGAGTAGGCTGCCGTCGGAAAGTAAGAATCCGCGTGCGGCCAGAAGTGCGCCTGAGGTTCGCTCGCCGACCACCTCACCGTAGCCGTTCTTCTTGAAGCCGTAGGTGAGCACCTCCTTGCCGCTGCGCGTGCCATTGTTGGTCAGCAGTACCACGGGCTTGCGCCAGCGGAATCCGACGACCTCCGAGTCGCCGTTTCGCTCAGTCAGCTTCATTGTTGGACCGTGCGGGTCGAAGATGTTCAAGAATTTCGGACGCGCGCCGCCCCAGCCGTCCCGCAGATCCCAGATCAGTGCGTCGGCGTCCTTGAGCTTGCCGTTACTGAGGGCCTCTTCGAGGATCTCCTGATAACTGCGGCCTGCATAGGACCAAACGTGGATGTAGCCGACGCGACGGCCATTCGCCTCGATGATGCGCGCACTGTCGCGCATGGCCGACTCGAATGCGTCATCGGGAACAATGCGTCGGGGCCTTACCGCGATCGTCGTAACAGGACCGTTCGCATTGCGGCGAATCTTCAAGGCTACCAATTCGCTTTCCTTGCCGCGGAACGATCCGATGGGCTCAAACGGGTTGCCGTCAGCCGAGACAATCTCATCGCCGACGAGTAAGCCCGCCGAATCAGCAGGCAGACCGGCGAACACGGCGCTCACGAATGTCTTGCCGTCAATCTCCTTGGTGAAGATGCCAATGCCAGAATAGGTCACCGCGCCGCCTGAGAAGTACTTCGGGATATCGTGGCGCAACGGCCAGGAGAAGATATCGACGAGCTGGTAATACGCGGGCTGTTCCTTGTTGAAATGGCGCGTGTGTGACACACCCAGTTCGTCTAGCATGGCATTGATCGCAGCAGACCGTTCAACGTCCGTCTGGGCTTCTGCATACGCACCACGATGTTTGTCGCCGGCCGCAGCCCAATCGAGGCCCAACATTTTGCGATCGTAAAAATTGTTTTGAACCAGACTCCAGACCTCGTCGAAAACGTCCGTATCCGATTTGTCTGGTTGCCCGGCTGCGCGCGCATCACCGGGAAAGTTCGACGGGGCTGGCACACCAACCGTCAAGGCAAGCGTGAGCAGAGCCGTCATGAGCAATTTGCCAAGTCGCATGTCATGACCTCAAATGCGTTGCGGTTGTTCATAATGTAGGCACGAAAACGCTGCCATGCGCGGCGGTAACGGCAAGAAAAAGATGAGGAATTTGTAATGATATCTCGCCCCGGGGACGCATGACGCCCCCGAGGGGTAGGCTCACTTCCTAAAAGTAGTGATTGCGTTCGGCACCGTCACAGCGTTTGGACTTCAGACAGCACCGCTTGAATCCGGTGGCCGGAACCGCATGGGCACAAATCGTTGCGCCCGGCCTTCTCCACGAGTTCAACGTGGCGATACGCTTGCGATTCCCCCAACACAATGCGCTTCTGCCTTGACGTTGCGAGCGAAGCAGCTCACGAACAAACCATGACCGACCGGCTCGTCACCAGCGACAAGCGCGATGCGGATGCCACCGAGGCCTCCTTGCGGCCGCAGTCGCTCAACGCGTTTATTGGACAGGAGCAAGCGCGCTCCAACTTGAGGGTATTCATCCAGGCAGCGCGCGACCGCGGTGAGGCGTTGGATCACGTACTGTTCGCAGGCCCTCCTGGCCTCGGCAAGACGACGCTAGCGCAAATCCTGGCGAAAGAACTGGGTGTGGGATTTCGGGCGACCTCCGGCCCGGTCATCTCCAAGGCCGGTGACCTTGCCGCGCTTCTCACGAATCTAGAAGAACGCGACGTCCTCTTCATCGATGAGATCCATCGACTCAACCCTGCTGTGGAAGAAATTCTTTATCCCGCGCTCGAGGACTTTCAGCTCGACCTCATCATTGGCGAGGGCCCGGCTGCACGCTCTGTGCGCATCGATCTTGCTACGTTCACGCTTGTGGGCGCCACAACGCGCCTTGGTCTGCTAACGACGCCGCTGCGAGATCGCTTTGGCATCCCCGTGCGTCTCAACTTCTACACGGTGGAGGAGCTTGAGTTTGTGGTTAGGCGCGGTGCGCGTGTGCTCGGAGCGGTCATCGGTGATGACGGTGCCCACGAAATAGCGCGCCGCGCGCGCGGCACCCCACGCATTGCCGGCCGCTTACTACGCCGCGTGCGCGACTTTGCTGCCGTCGCTGACGCGCCCACCATCGATGCCAAACTGGCGGATAAGGCGCTCGCAGCGCTCGAGGTCGACAACGAGGGCCTCGACGCACTCGACCGCCGTTACCTAACCTGCATTGCCAAGACCCATGACGGCGGTCCCGTGGGGATTGAGACCATTGCCGCTGCGCTGTCGGAGCCACGCGACGCGCTGGAAGAGTTGGTAGAGCCCTACTTGCTACAACAGGGGTTCATCAGCCGCACGCCGCGCGGACGCATCGCCACGCTCAAGGCTTATGGGCACATGGGGCTTTCTGGACCGTCGCGCTCATCGACCCCGCAAGGCGCCCTCTTTGAAGAGCAGGCCAGTGACGACAGCGAGCCGGATGACGGCGAGTCGCAGGCAGGGAACGGCTAACCTCATCGGGCCCCCACATCGAGTCTTCCTTCTCTCGTTACGTTTCTTGCCTCGAGTTCGGTACGGGTCGGCGCTACGACGATCGCATGACGACGATGGGGGAAGGGCCAATCAACCTACTTTCGCGCAGACAGCGCACATCACTTGATGTGACGACGGTAGCCGGTGCTTGCATCGGCGGTCAGGTTCTTTTGCTTGGCTATGCGCCGATTGTCCCGTCGCGCTTTGGCCAGGGTTACGTTTACGGTCACATCGTGGAAAATGACCGCCACCTTATCGTATCTGGTGGTCTAGGATGCAGCGGGTTGCCTGTTCGCTTTGGTTCTCCGCCAGAGTTAGTCATGATCGAGGTTACCGCCTGATGAGTGATGAACGCTGGCCCGACCTTGCAGGGCGGCTCGTCGATGATGCGGCAGGTCGCCACCACGTGCTGCCCGTGCGCGTCTACTTCGAGGACACCGACTTTTCCGGCCTTGTCTATCACGGCAGCTACGTACGCTGGTGCGAGCGGGGCCGCTCCGATTTCCTCAGGCTCTTGGGCGGCGATCACCGTCGGCTGATTGACGGTTCAGGAAGCAGCGAGCCTGCCGCCTTTGTCGTGCGCCGCATGAGCTTCGACTTCAGCAAGCCGGCCAGCATCGACGAAGTGCTGGAGGTCGCCACCCGGGTGAAGGACGTTGGCGCAGCAAGTCTAACGCTGGCCCAAACCGTGACCCGGGAGGGCAAAACCCTTGTCGAGGCGGAGATCATCGTCGTCCTCGTTTCGGTCGCGGGCAAGCCATTGCGCATCTCCGCCACATTGCGAGAGGCATTCGGGCGTTCGCTGAAAGCTCATTCCTCGAAGGGTTGAGGCGGGACAAATAGCGGAGACACGTTCCTTTTGGTTGACACCTGCGACCATTGATTTATGGGCTATCCATCGCTGTTTCTGATACGTCAGCCCAGTTGATCTATCATTGACGCTCTTATGGATTCTCGAGGAAAACACATGGTCGAAAAAAAAGCCGCGCCTAAGAAAGCTGCGCCTAAGGTTGAAACCATCACATTGCGCCAGCTCGGTGCTGCGCTTGCTGATGCCCACGACATCCCCAAGAAACAGGCAACCGCCGTGCTTGAGGACCTGGTGACGATGATCACCAAACATCTCAAGAAGGGTGCCAAGATCCGCATTGGCGGCCTAGGCATCTTGCAGGTGAGGAAGCGCCCTGCGCGTATGGGCCGTAACCCGGCGACGGGCGAGGCGATCAAGATCAAGGCGTCCAAGAAGGTCGCTTTCCGCCCTGCCAAGGACCTCAAAGAAGCAGTTTAAACGGCTCTCGGACTCTGGCAACTTTCGAGTAAATAGATGCGTCTGCACGCTGAAGCCTTTGTTTCAGCGTGCAGATGTTTGTGGACGGAGTTTGTGCGCTTCCGGATCCGGAGAACCTGGAGCTGGCTCGCTAAAGCACCTTATCGTTTGCCCCACATTGCCCCCCAACAAGCCCTCGTTTGGCCAAATTGAGTGGCAACATGCCGGCATTGGGGGAGAGGGCAGCACGCGGCAGTCTCCGCCTCAATTCTATGCGGCGGGCACGGCGATGGGCCCGGCGCATGTTTTGCTGCCCGCATCTTTGGGCGGTCCTCATCGATTACGGATGTTGCGATGAACCCCACCGATCTTGCAAAAGAAGCCATCGGGCCCGCCACAGTGGGCGGGTTTTCGTTTCTTGAGCTCTTCCTTCAGGCTCACTTCGTTGTCCAGATTGTGATGCTGGGGCTCCTTGTGGCCTCGGTCTGGTCATGGGCCATCGTCGTCGAAAAGCTCTTCGCCTTCCGCCGTGCACGTCGGGAGTCGGACTACTTTGAGAACTTGTTCTGGTCCGGCCAGTCGCTCGACGAGCTGTACGGTGCGCTCTCACGCAACAAGGCTATTACAACGGCGGCGCTGTTCGTTGCCGCCATGCGCGAGTGGAAGCGCTCAGTCGAAGGCAACATCCAGGCGCTTGGCGGCATTCAATTGCGCGTCGAAAAGGTGATGGACGTAACCATTAACCGCGAGATGGAACGCCTCGACCGTCGGCTCTTATTTCTTGCAACCGTCGGCTCGACGGCGCCTTTCGTAGGGCTTTTCGGCACAGTGTGGGGCATTATGACCAGCTTTCAGGCGATTGCCGTTTCGAAAAATACAAGCCTTGCCGTCGTGGCGCCGGGCATCGCAGAGGCCCTGTTCGCTACTGCGTTGGGGCTTTTGGCCGCCATTCCAGCCGTCATTTTCTACAATAAGTTTTCAGCTGATTCTGCGCAGATTTCTCACCGCTTAGAGGCATTTGCGGACGAGTTTTCGGCCATCGTTTCGCGGCAGATCGATGTCAGAACATAGTATCGCGAATCATAGGGCCGACCATGACGTATAATCAGGCACTGAGCGAGAGAGGACTAAAGGGTCTCGCATGGGTGTGAGCATCAAGACAGGGGGACAAGCGTCCGGCGCGCGTCGCCGCCGTGGACGCCGCCATACGCCTATGAGCGAGATCAACGTCACGCCCATGGTGGACGTAATGCTCGTGCTGCTGATCATCTTCATGGTTGCTGCACCGCTACTCCAGGTCGGTGTGCCCATCGAGCTGCCGCAGTCCAAGGGCAAGCAACTCAAGGTGAGCCAGGAGCCACTTGCAATTAGCGTGAAGAATGACGGCAGTGTCTATATCGGCGAGACGCCGATCGAGCTCGATGAGATCGCAGCTAAGCTCAAAGCCATCGCCAAGAACGGCTTCGACGAGCAGATCTTCGTGCGCGGCGACAAAGG
Organism: uncultured Hyphomicrobium sp.; assembly: GCA_964622715.1. Taxonomy (GTDB): domain Bacteria; phylum Pseudomonadota; class Alphaproteobacteria; order Rhizobiales; family Hyphomicrobiaceae; genus Hyphomicrobium_A. Next base: position 40,248 of record CAZURR010000004.1, read on the forward strand.
TGTGACCTACGGTGTCGTCATGCGCGTTATGGGGCGCATCAGCGCGGGCGGCTTTCGCAAGGTGTCGCTGGTGACCGAAATGGAGGAGGGAGGCTAGGGACGTGTACCTTGGGCTCCTCATCTCTTTCGCGGGCCATGCGGCGTTGCTGGCGTGGGCCCTGATCTCGGTTCACAAGCCGCTGGATCTCCCCGATACGGTGACGATCGAGGCGATGATCGTGACCCCATCGGAATTCACCCGCCTCAAGCAGGGCAACCCTGATTCCAAAGAGTTAGAGGCCAAGGCCAAGGAGGAGCCCAAGCCGGAGGTCTCCAAGAAGGAGGCGCCCAAGCCCAAGCCGGAAACAGCGCCGCCGCCGCCGGAGCCGGAAGCAGCTCAGCCCCCGCCTGAACCCGAAGAAGATGTGATCGCCAAGAAGATTGAGGAGGAGCGCGTCGCGACGTTGAAGCTCAAGGCCGAGGAGAAGCGCAAGGCAGAAGAGAAGCGCAAGGCTGAGGAAAAGAAGAAGGCGGAGAAGAAGAAGAAAGCCGAGGCAAAGAAGAAAGCCGAAGCAAAGAGGAAGGCCAGAGAGAAGCGCAAAAAGCTTGCAGAAGCTAAACGCAAGGCAGCTGAGGCCAAGAAGAAAAAGTTTGATGCCGATCGTATTGCCGCGCTCATCGACAAGAGCCCGGACAAGCGCGGAGCACCGCGCACGTCAACGCCACCGGCGAAGCCGACCGACTACAAGGGCCCGACAGCCGGCGTTCGGCGCGGTACGGACTCAGTGCTTTCAGCACGCGAGCAGGACCTACTCAAATCCCAGCTCAGTGGTCAGCTTGGGCGCTGCTGGCACTTGCCAGGCGGCGGCGGTGGCATCGAGACGATGGTCGTGACCTTAAAGTGGCGCCTGAAGCAGGATGGCTCGCTCGACGGCCCACCTAAGGTCGTGAGGCCGCAATCAGGCCCTGTTTTTCAGATTGCTGCTGAGGCAGCGATGCGGGCAGTGACGCGATGCGCTCCCTTCGATCTTCCCCGCGAAAAGTATGCGGTTTGGAAATCGGTGACCTGGAGCTTCGATCCGCGTGAAATGATGTAGGCGGTGATTCGGGATCGCGCGCCTCTTGAAGGACGAGAAATGATTAGACGGAAACGCGAACTTTTTGCCTGGATGCTGGCCGTTGTGTTGCTTCTCGTGCCGGCGGCGGCGCAGTCGCAAGACGCAGAAGGCGGGTTGAGCGGTACGCAGCGGCAGGGCACACTGGCGCCCATTCCAATCGCCATCCCTGAGTTCCTTGGTGAGGACCCCAAACTGGGGCGCGACATTGCTAATGTGGTCGCCGCCGACCTGGAGCACTCCGGTCTTTTCAAATCGCTCGACCGCGCTTCATTCCTGGAACGCGTGCGCGATGTGAATGCCGCGCCACGGTTCCCCGACTGGCGCGCGATTCGCACTGACGCGTTGGTCGTCGGCCGCGTGGGGCGCGGCAGTGACGGCAAGATTGTCGCTGAGTTTCGTCTTTGGGACGTTGCAACGGGCAAGCAGCTTGCCGGTCAACGATTCGCGACAAGTGCGAAGAACTGGCGGCGGGTCGGCCACATCATTGCCGATCAAGTCTATGAACGTCTGACGGGTGAGAAGGGCTACTTCGATACGCGCGTTGTTTTTATCGACGAAACGGGCCCCAAAGACAAACGCGTCAAGCGGTTGGCGATCATGGATCAGGACGGCAAAAACGTGCGCATTTTGAGCAATGGCCGCGAGCTTGTGCTTACGCCACGCTTCAGCCCGACAAACCAAGAGATCACCTATATGTCCTATACTGGCGGGGAGCCGCGGGTGTTCTTGATGAACCTCGCGACGGGCAAGCACGAGATTGTCGGCGACTTTCCCGGCATGACGTTCGCGCCGCGATTCTCGCCCGATGGCCAGCGCATAGTCATGAGCCTGCAGTCGGGGGGTAACTCGAGCATCTATGAGATGGACTTGCGAACGCGGCAGAAGCGGCGGCTGACCCAGGGGTTCTCCATCGACACAGGCCCGAGCTTCTCGCCTGATGGACGCCACATCGTGTTTGAGACCGACCGTGACGGCCGGCAGCAGATCTATGTGATGAACTCGGACGGCTCTAACCCGCGCCGTATCAGCCTAGGGCAAGGACGTTACTCCACACCGGTCTGGTCACCGCGTGGTGACTACATCGCTTTCACCAAGCAGCTCTTCGGCCGATTCCTCATCGGCGTCATGCGGCCGGATGGTTCGGGTGAGAGGATTCTGACAGAGGGGTTTCACAACGAGGGTCCAACCTGGGCGCCAAATGGGCGTGTACTGATGTTCTTTCGAGAATCGCAGGGTGCGAACGGTGGTCCGCGAATCTTGTCAGTCGATCTGACGGGTTACAACGAACGCATCGTTCCGACTCCGTCCTTTGCGTCCGATCCTGCGTGGTCGCCCATTCTGAAATGAGCCAGCGCTTAACGTCAAATTAACCGCCTCTGGTGTTGAATACAGGACGAATCCCCCACCTGTAAGGGGGAATTTTGTTGTGTGAATCCGTGACCTTATGAGACTTGCTGAATTGTTGGTTAGGCATCTGAGGAGCGTAAAACACTGCGTGGCATTTTCGCATCTACAAGACCGGAAAACCGCGTTGGAAACACCTCAGTTCTTGATCAGAACGTGCGGCGCCAGTACCCAAGAATAGGCTAGTGCCGATCAAGCATCAGGAGATACTACCATGCAGGGTGTTAAGGGGCTGATCGTTTTGTCAGCAGTTATTGCGGCTGTCGCACTGAGCGCCTGCCGTCGTGAAGAGCCAGTGCCGTTGAAACTCGGTGCTGAAATGCCTGCCGCCACGCAGCCCGCTCGCTAAGAGCAGGCGGTAAGGCCAGGACAACAAAGGAGAAATACTATGAAGAGTGCTATCGTGCTCGCTGTCGTCGTTACGGCTGTTGCTCTTGGCGCTTGCCGTCGTGAAGAGCCCGTGCCGTTGAAGCTTGGCGCTGACGCGCCGATGACCACTGAAATCGCTCGCTAAACCATTCTGGATACGAGCCAGGACAACAACTTGAGGAGATTGATATCATGAAGGGGGCCATCATCATCGCGGCTGTGACCGCGGCTGTTGCTCTTGGCGCTTGCCGTCGTGAGGAGCCCGTTCCGTTGAAGCTCGGCGCCGAGGTTCTCCCGGCGGCGACTCAGCCGGCTCGCTAAAGGCGACTTAAAAGGTCTTGACCTCCCGCGGCCGTTGGCACGGGAGGCGCAATTTCGAGGCTGAGATGTTGATGCTTCGTGCGTCGCATCTCGGCCTCGATGTTTTTTGGGGACACCGGCGGCGGGTTGGTAGTCGGCAGCCGTGATTCTCCCGTAAGTACAGACTGCGAAGTTGGCTTGATGCCATATTATCGGCAATTGACGCCTTGCGGCCGAGTGCAGTGAATCGCGCGTAAGCAGGCCTAAGCAAGCCAGCGTACCCCTAGGCCCTGAAAGTCGGCCATATTTTTGTACGAACGATCGGATAGCTCCGTTTGTGGCAAGGAACTGTCGCCCCCGCGCAAGTGAAGAATGGCGTGGCGACGAAGGGATAAATTATGGCCAATTCAGCTTGGCTCGACCGCGCGGCGCGATTGTTCGCGATTGTTCTTACCTGCTTTGCGGTTGCAGCTTGTGCCAATCAGAATGCTAAGCCGGAGTCCGCGCTCACGGGGCGCGACGGCTCGGTAAAGCCCGGCACTCAGCGCGATTTCAGCGTCAATGTCGGCGACATCGTTTATTTCACCACAGACAGCAGCGATTTGACGCCGGAAGCCAGTGCGACTCTGCAAAAGCAGGCCCGCTGGCTTGCGCAATACCCGCAGTTCACGATCACGATCGAAGGTCATGCCGATGAGCGCGGTACGCGAGAATACAACATCGCGCTGGGTGCGCGCCGCGCGACCACCGTTCGCAACTTCCTAGCCAGAACCGGTATTAACGGATCCCGGATACGCACGATCTCTTACGGCAAGGAACGCCCAGTTGCAGTATGTGATGATATTTCCTGCTGGTCCCAGAATCGGCGCGCTCAGACCGTGCTGAACAGTCGCCCAGGCCCCCTTGCATCTGGCAGATAGATAAACGCGAATAGCTTCGTTTCTTCACGCCGCTTGCGCGCGACTCCAGGCACACTTTGGCCGTATTGGATGGTCATGAATTGTGCTCAATTTCGTAGATTTGCGTTCTGAGGGCACGTGATGAACCGACTCCTGCGCTCAGTGAGCGGGGTCACAAGCCGATGCGCAGTGGTGGTCGGCGCCGCCATACTGCTCCTGTTGCCCATTGCTCATGCCAATGCAGAAGGCGCGCGCGCTCTAAAGGTTGCGGGCAATAACGGGTCATATGGCCCACGCGAACGCGCCGAGGAGCTGTACCTCGACGGCATTGAAAAGCTGCAGGCTGGACGGCGCGCGTGGGCGAGGAGAACTTTCGAAAGCGTTATTGCACGCTATCCTAGAACAACAGCCGCTGTACGCGCACGCCGTAAACTCGGCGACTTGTTGGGCGAGGTTGATGCGCCCATAGCAAACGTACCGGCCGTATCGCCGCCACGCGCGCCACCTCATGCACTGCCGCGGCCCCCCGAGATTGCTCCTCCTGCGCGCGCTGTTGTTCCAGGACCGAAGTGGGATCGAGAGATGCAGCGCAGCGCTGCCGTTCAAGCAAATCTGCGCATGGAAGCCGGTGATCGGGTTTTCTTCAGTTCTGGAAGCGCCGCGCTAGGGAGCAAGGCGCGCACGGCTCTAGCGGCGCAGGCGCGATGGCTGAGCCAGCATCGCGGGCTCGAAGCCACGATCGAGGGACACGCTGACGAGCCGGGCACGGATGAACAGAACCTGGTTCTCTCGACGCAACGCGCCGAGGCCGTGCGCCAGCGCCTCGTAGAGGAGGGCGTGCCACCATCCCGTCTTGAGATCGTGGCGCGTGGTCGAACACGGCGTGTCGCCATCTGCAATGATCCAGCGTGTCGCGCGCAAAACCGCCGCGTCATCACGATTGTCTTTGTCAGTGGGACGCATAGGCGGCTGGGCTGGAGCGCTGCGCCGAGTGCGTCGAGTGGCCGCGTCGAGACGCAAAGCTTGGGACCTGGGCGACCTGTTAGCGCGGTAACAGCTTCAAAAAAGGTTGGGCTACCGCGTTGACAGTCGTCAGGTTAGCATCAAAACGTTGAAAAGTCTGTTGGGTCGCGTCATCACACATCGGGTCTTTTGATTCTACCCGGTGCAATTTCACGTTTCGATACAATGGACACATTCATTCGATAGCCAGCTTCGGATAGGAATTGCCTTGCCCAGGCAGCAACACATCGGTCTCATGCTCAAAGGTACCCTTATTGCTTCGCTCCTCGTGGTGACCGCCGCTGCGCGCGCCGAGCCGGGGTCAGAGCGCGCCTGGCAGATAGCGCAAGCGCCAGTCCAGCAAGGGCAGCCCCCTGCTAAAACGCCGCTCCAGCAAGGACAGCCCACCGCACAGACGGCACCGGGCGCGGCCGGTGATGCTGGCCTAAGAAAGCGCGTGGAGCAGCTCGAGGAGCAGCTCGTCGACATGCAGGTCGTCATTGGAACGCTTCAGTCATTGGCGCGATCCGGCGCTGGCGCATCGTCGGCGCCATCTGCGCGTAGTCGTGCTTCCAGCTACTATGGCGGTGCCGAAAGCGGACGCATCGACGCGCTTGAAACACAAATCCGTGCGCTTACGGCTCAGATCGAGCAGATCGCCCAGCAAGTCCGTAATTCAGGTGGTCGGCCCACCAGCGATGCTGTCGGCGCCGTTGATGCGGGATTGGCACCGGCGCCGCCAAGCGACACGCCAAGTTTCGGCTCCACCACTGTCACGGCTGGTTCAGGAGATCCTATTGGTGGGTTCATTGATGAGCAGAACGAGCCTCTGGGACCGCTCGCGGCCGTACCACCGGCAAGCGCGAATCCGCAAGCCGGCCTGAGCCCTTCGGGGAATCCCAAGCAACTCTACGAGACAGCCTACGGCTACCTGATGCAGCGCAACTATGGCGCAGCTCAGGCAGCGTTCGAGGACTTCCTCAGACGTCATCCTAGCGATTCACTTGCCGGCAACGCGCAGTACTGGCTGGGTGAGGCTTACTTCGTGCGCGGTCAATTCAAAGCCGCGGCGGGCGCCTTCCTGAAAGGCTACCAAAACCATGCCAGTAACGCCCGTGCACCCGACAGTCTACTAAAGCTAGCTATGTCCCTGGAGCGGCTGGGGCAAAAGGATGCCGCTTGCTCCTCTTATGCAGAGCTCTCTACGAAATTCCCCAATGCACCGCAGAACGTCAAAATGCGTGCCAAGTCAGAGCGGCAGCGCGCGGGTTGCCCCTGATGGTTACGTTGACGCCGCGATGATCGCGGTGGAGCCAATCAGCGATGCCGAGCGTGATGCGCTGCTGGTGGCGCTTGAGCCTTTCCGTGTTCTCATCCTTGCGGTTTCGGGCGGTGCCGACAGCATGGCCATGATGCATCTCGTTGCGGACTGGTCGCGCCAGCACGGGCGCGCCCTACGCACGATCATTGTTGCAACGGTTGATCACGGTCTACGGCCAGAGTCCGGCCTCGACGCGCAATGGGTGAAGGATCAAGCCCGCGCGCTTCAATTCGCACACGAGACCCTGGCCTGGGAAGGTGAAAAGCCCACATCTGGTCTCCAAGATGCGGCCCGCGAGGCCCGCTATCACCTACTGACAGAATTGGGCTGGCGCTTCCGCGACGAGGGCCCAGTAGCGATCGTTACCGCCCACACGCAAGACGATCAGGCCGAAACATTTCTTATGCGCCTTGCACGTGGCAGCGGGTTGGATGGTTTGACCGGCATGTCCGCCGCGCGATCTCTCGGCGCGAAATCGCACTGCAAGTTGATGCGGCCGTTTTTGGGAATTCCCGGTGCACGCCTCGTTGCGACACTCAAATCTAGTGGTCTCGATTGGATAGAAGACCCGAGTAATGAGCAGGATCAGTTTGAGCGCGTGCGCGTGCGCAAGGCACGCAGTGAGCTTGAGCGCCTCGGTCTGACGAACGAAAGGATAGCGCTTAGCGCTCGCCGTTTAGAGCGCGCCCGCGCCTCGCTCGATGCGGCAACGGATAAGCTGCAATCCAATGCAAACCTGAATGTCCATGACGGCGCTTTTGCCGATTTCGACGCGCAAGCATTCTATTCGGAGGCTGAAGAATTGCGTTTGCGTCTTCTCGCACGATTGATCGCTGAGTTTGGTGGTCAAAGCGAGCCCGCCCGCCTTGCCAAGCTCGAAGCGTTGAACGATCGTCTTGCACAGCCTGGCTTCGAGGCGGCCACGCTCGGGGGCTGCATCGTCTCTTGGCATGGCGACAAGATCTCTGTCGGTCGCGAACCAGGCCGTGCCGGTCTGCCCGAGTTCGAATTGCCGCCTGGTCACTTTGCGACGTGGGACCGGCGATTCGGCGTATGGGCCTCGCCGGACTTGCCCGGCCCGCTCAACGTTCGTGCACTCGGCGCCAATGATTTTGCGGAGCTGCGCAAGCAACTTAAGCGTGGCGAGGATCTTCCGCGAGCCCGAGCGGCGGCAACGCTACCGTCTTTTTGGCAGCAGGAAGAGCTTGTTGCCGTTCCTCAGCTCTTTGAGCCGCCGCACCCATTGGCGGGGTGCGGGCGCGACGGGTGCCGGCTCTGTTCGGCCGAGTTCCTCTGGTAGGGCAAGATTAATGTTCTCTGGATCAGGAGGGGCGGCGCGTTCAGGCCTTTGCCGCGGCCTACGTTCTGCGGCAATTTGGGGCGCGTTAAGCTATTTAGGAGGCTCAGCCCTATAACTTGGCAAGGAACAGGGTCATACTTATGTTAACCGGGCTCTAGTGGGGCTCTCCGGGTCAAACCTGCATTCGGGCATGTTGGTACGCCTGGGGCGGGCTGTATAAGGAACACAATGAACTCGAACTTCCAAAAGCTTGCCATCTGGGTTGCTATCCTGGTTCTGCTGGCGGCGCTCTTTAACCTTTTCAACAATCCCGCCCAAAGCCAGCGCGGCAAAGATATTACCTATTCGGAATTCTTGAATGCGGTAGACGAGGACAAGGTCGCCGAGGTCACGCTTGCCGGCAACCGCGTCCAAGGCACGATGCGTGATGGCGGTTCTGCATTCTCCACCTATGCGCCGCAAGACCCGACACTTGTCGAGCGCCTGCAGAGGAAAAACGTCAATTTCAGTGCGCGCCCCTCAGATGAGGACGTGCCCTCGATCATGAGCATGCTGCTCAACTGGTTCCCCATGCTGCTCCTGATAGCGGTGTGGATCTTCTTCATGCGCCAGATGCAGTCGGGCTCGGGCCGGGCCATGGGTTTCGGCAAGTCGAAGGCCAAGCTTCTCACCGAGCGCCAAGGGCGCGTGACGTTTGAGGATGTGGCGGGCGTTGATGAGGCCAAGGACGACCTGCAGGAAATTGTCGAGTTCCTGCGCGATCCGCAAAAGTTCCAGCGCCTGGGCGGACGCATCCCACGTGGTGCGTTGCTCATTGGCCCGCCGGGCACCGGCAAGACATTGCTCGCGCGCGCCATTGCGGGCGAAGCCAACGTGCCCTTCTTCACGATCTCGGGCTCTGACTTTGTGGAGATGTTCGTCGGCGTCGGCGCATCGCGCGTACGCGACATGTTCGAACAGGCAAAAAAGAATGCACCCTGCATCATTTTCATCGACGAGATTGACGCGGTCGGCCGTCACCGTGGCGCGGGCCTCGGCGGCGGCAACGACGAGCGCGAACAGACACTCAATCAGCTCCTCGTCGAAATGGATGGCTTTGAGGCGAACGAAGGTATCATTCTGATCGCGGCCACCAACCGCCCGGATGTGTTGGATCCGGCTCTTTTGCGCCCGGGCCGCTTCGACCGGCAGATCATGGTGCCCAACCCTGACGTCGCCGGCCGCGAAAAGATTCTGCGCGTGCACATGCGCAAGGTCCCCGTTGCGCCCGATGTCGACCCCAAAGTTATCGCGCGCGGTACGCCCGGCTTCTCTGGCGCCGACTTGGCCAACCTCGTAAACGAGGCCGCATTGCTGGCAGCGCGCCGCAACAAGCGGCTCGTAACTCAGAGTGAGTTCGAGGATGCCAAGGACAAGGTCATGATGGGCGCGGAGCGGCGCTCCATGGCCATGACGGAGGAGGAGAAACTTGCTACCGCTTACCACGAGGGCGGGCACGCGCTCGTCAGTGTCAAGGTGCCCGGTGGCGATCCTCTTCATAAGGTCACGATCATTCCGCGCGGCCGAGCCCTGGGTGTCACCATGAACCTGCCCGAGCGCGACAAGCTCAGCTACTCCAAGCAGTGGTGTGAAGCGCGTATCGCGATGGCCTTCGGCGGTCGCATCGCCGAGCAGCTCATCTACGGCAAGGACCACCTCAATACGGGCGCATCGAGCGACATCATGCAAGCAACCGACCTCGCCCGGCGCATGGTCACCGAATGGGGCATGAGCGAAAAGCTCGGACCACTTCGCTACAATGAGAACCAGCAAGAGATCTTCATCGGCCACGCCATTACGCAGCGCCAAAACATGTCGGAAGACACGGCAAAGCTTATCGACGTGGAGATCCGCCGCATCGTCACCGAGGGCGAGGCAAAAGCGCGCGAGGTGTTAGCTGCGCACCGCACCGAGCTGGAAGCGATCACGCAGGCGCTCATGGAGTTCGAGACCATCACCGGCGAAGAGGTGAAAACTTTGTTACGCGGCGAGAAAATCGTGCGCATGCCTGACGAAGACGGACCTGTCGAAACGGTCAGCTCCGCGGTTCCGTCCACGGGTCGCCGTGCGCGCCCGCGTGGCGAGCCGGACACCGGCGGCATGGAGCCCCAACCGCAATCGTGAGCACTTATTCCGCAACACTTTGGTGGTGTTGGTAAACTGTTGGTGCGGCCGCGGGGCATCTCGCGGCCGTAGCCTTTTCTTCAAGGAGCCCGGGGGGCATGCAGCGCTCAATCTATATTCGCCCAGTGGGCCTATTCCCCGCACCATCCGACGAGGGTGATAAAGCCTGGGGCGGCCTGCCGCTCACGGGTCAGCCGCTGCGGTTTGCGGCTGTTGAAATCATCGAGCGCAATGGCAAGACGACTATCCGGCGTATTGTAGCGCTAGGCGAAGCGTTTGAACGCGACTGGGGGCGGCACACGCTTGCTGCCTCTGATCTTCTCGAAGCGATCCGCGAACCGCGCATGCGTCTCGCGGGTCTATCCCTCGATCGCCCGCGCATAATGGGCATCGTCAATGTTACTCCCGATAGCTTCTCCGACGGCGGCATGCTGGGCTCCGCCCAAGATGCGATCGATCATGGTTTGCGGCTCGCGGAGGAAGGGGCCGACATTCTCGACATCGGCGGCGAGTCGACGCGCCCCGGCGCAGATCCAGTATCTCTTGAAGAAGAGCTTGCGCGCGTCATGCCTGTGATCGAAGGACTGCGGGCCAGGACCGAGGTGCGTATTTCCATCGACACGCGTAAGGCCGAAGTAATGCGCTGTGCCGCAGCGGCGGGCGTGGACATCGTCAATGACGTCTCAGCTCTGACCCACGACCCACAGTCCCTCGCCGTCGCGGCCGAGACGGGCTTGTCCGTCATTTTGATGCACTCGCAGGGCGACCCCAAGACGATGAACAAGGATCCGCAGTATAGCGATGTGGCGCTTGACGTGTTCGACTTCTTGGAAAAGCGCGTTGCGGCTTGCGAAGCAGCAGGCATCCCGAAATCGAAGCTCGTAGCCGACCCTGGTATCGGGTTTGGCAAGCATCTCCATCACAACGTCGCCGTGATGTCGGCGCTGTCGCTTTATCACGCGCTGGGCGTGCCGGTTCTGCTCGGCGCCTCGCGCAAAAAGCTCATCGATCACATCTGCGATGTCCCAAACCCGAAAGATAGGGTCCCGGGGTCGCTGGCGGCGGCTCTGGCGGGGGCTGCCCAGGGGGTCCAGATCGTTCGTGTGCACGACGTAGCGGCGACGCGCCAGGCTTTGGCCGTCTGGCAGGCCGCCCTTAGCGGCACCGACAAGATCTTGGGTTAAAAGCTGGAAAAGCGCCAGCTGCACACCTTATCGCCAAGGTTTTCAACTTTATTAGGGGTGCCAGTGTAAGGTTCACAGACACGTTTTGATGTTGAGGTGGCGATCTCAGGCAACATATTTGGCCTGAGGGAATTGACCATAACAGAACCACAAAGTCAGGCAGAATAAGTGTAAATTTGGCGACTCTGGATCAAGCTACGAGGGCACGTATGTCGCGCCGCTATTTCGGAACTGATGGGATCCGAGGACTTGCTAACCGCCATCCGATGACGTCGGAGGTGGCGCTTAAGGTGGGCATGGCCGCTGGAAAGATTTTCCAGAACGGCGCACATCGACATCGCGTCGTCATAGGAAAGGACACGCGCCTGTCAGGCTATATGCTCGAAGCCGCGCTTATGTCGGGCTTCACCGCCGTGGGCATGGACGTATTCCTGTTGGGTCCAATGCCTGCCCCGGCCGTTGCCATGTTGACCCGCTCGCTGCGCGCTGACCTCGGCGTCATGATTTCGGCGTCCCATAATCCTTATGCCGACAACGGCATCAAGCTGTTTGATCCCGACGGCTACAAACTTTCCGATGAGACCGAGCGCCGGATCGAGGAGCTGGTCGATGGCGATTCCACTGAGCTGCTCGCCGGAGCTGACGCCATCGGCCGTGCGACGCGCGTTGAAAGCGCGCAAGAGCGCTACATCGAATTCGCCAAACGCACACTGCCCAAGAATCTGCGGCTCGAGGGTCTCAGGATCGTCATCGATTGCGCAAACGGGGCGGGCTACAAGGTTGCGCCCGCGGCGCTCTGGGAGCTTGGCGCCGAGGTCGTCCAGGTTGGCATTGAGCCCAACGGTCGCAACATCAATCATGAATGCGGGTCGACGGCACCCGAAGCGCTCATCGATAAAGTGCGCGAGGTTCGCGCAGATATCGGAATAGCGCTCGACGGTGATGCCGACCGGGTGGTGATCGTCAACGAGCGAGGCGAGATCGTCGATGGCGACCAGCTCATGGCCGTGATTGCCGAAACCTGGCATCGGCGCGGCAAGCTTTCAGCCGGCGGCATCGTCGCTACTGTGATGAGCAACCTGGGCCTCGAGCGCTATTTGAAGAGCCTTGGTCTCACGCTCACACGCACGCCCGTCGGCGACCGCTATGTGGTCGAGCACATGCGCAAGCACGGTTTTAACGTCGGTGGCGAGCAGTCAGGCCACATCGTGCTTTCCGACTTTGTCACCACGGGCGATGGGCTGGTTACGGCACTGCAAATTCTCGCGGTCGTGGTCTCGACCGGCAATCCTGTGAGCAAAGTCACCGACCGGTTCGAGCCTTTGCCGCAAGTCCTTCAAAATGTGCGCTACGCCAACGGCAATCCGCTCCAAGACGCCCGTGTCGTGAGCGCGATTGATTCTGGCAAGGCCAAGCTTGGTCAAGCCGGTCGCCTCGTCATTCGCCCCTCTGGCACCGAGCCCGTCATTCGCGTCATGGCAGAAGGCGACGACGAGCGGTTGGTCTCAACGGTTGTTGGCGACATTGTCGAGGCCGTGAGGACTGCAGCTGCCGCCTAGCGAAACGTCTGTTTTTTCACTCCATCGATGTTTTTCCTGAAATTTGACGCCGCGCGTATGAACGCTTAGACCGCCAGAGCCGCAGCGCATTTTGATCTCGCGGCCAACTTCAACGGCGAGGCATGAAGCCCGATCCCAAACCTAAACAGCGACCGCTAATCCAGAATTTTTCCAGCGGGCCCTGCGCCAAGCGTCCAGGGTGGACGCCGGGCGTTCTCAAGTCCGCTGTGGTGGGCCGGGTGCATCGCGCGCGGGAAAGTAAGGAGCGGCTAAAGCTTGCTCTAGACAAGACGCACCAGATTCTCGAACTCCCGGCGGACCACCGTGTCGCCATTGTGCCGGGGTCGGACACCGGCGCATTCGAAATGGCGCTGTGGTCCATGCTAGGCGCGCGCGGCGTTGACGTGCTTGCCTGGGACGCATTCGGAAAGCTCTGGGTGCAGGATATCATACGGCACCTCAGAGTCGAAGATGCCCGGGTGATGGAAGCCGATTATGGCCGCCTGCCCGATCTGAGCGCCGTCGATTTCGAGCGCGATGTTGTCTTCACCTGGAATGGCACCACTGCGGGTGTACGCGTGCCGAACGGCGATTGGATTGCCGACCACCGGCGTGGCCTAACCATCGTTGACGCAACGTCGGCCGCCTTTGCGCAAGATATTGCCTGGGCCAAGGTCGATGTCGCCACCTTCTCCTGGCAGAAGGTCATCGGGGGTGAGGCCGCACACGGCATGATCATCCTTTCTCCGCGGGCCGTGGAGCGGCTGGAAAGCTATGTGCCGCCCTGGCCGTTGCCGAAGGTGTTCCGCCTCACAAAGGCCTACCGGCTGATAGAAGGGCTTTTCGAAGGCGAGACGATCAACACGCCTTCGATGCTATGCGTGGAGGATTATCTCGACGCGCTGCATTGGGCCGAAGGAATTGGCGGTCTCGTCGCCCTGCAAGCCCGCGCCGACGCAAATGCGGCGGTCATTTTTGACTGGATCGAAAAAAGCCTTTGGATCGCCAATCTGGCTGTCGATCCTGCCACGAGATCCAATACGTCCGTATGCCTGCGCATTGACCATCCTGCTGTTACCTCTGACGGAGTCGTTACAGAGGCCCAAGTCAGCAAGCGCATTACCGCGCTTCTCGATGAGGAGGGCGTAGCCAAGGACATCGGCGCATACCGCGCAGCGCCACCCGGCTTGCGAATCTGGTGCGGATCGACCGTGGAACAGTCTGACTTGGAACGGCTGACCCCTTGGCTTGATTGGGCCTTTGCGCATACCGTCATGATGCTGAAAAAAACCGCGTGATGCGGCGATGCGCGCTGGTGCCTGCGCATCTGGTTTGTCGTCATAATTCAGACGCGAAACGCCCCCACTCGTGGCGGGAACGAATCCCGCCCGGCGAGCGGGCGCCAAGCGAGAAATTCTGGGGAAAACGAATGCGAGTTGCGATCACGATTGCTGGCGTATGGGCGGCGCTTCTGGTAGCGCCAGTGGCCGCTGCGGAGGTACCTGCGACCTCGCGCATCGACGCGGTGACGGTCTACCTGTCCGGTGCTCAGGTCACGCGCACCGCGCGCATCACCCTGAGTGAAGGCGAGCACACCATCGTCTTCAATGATCTGCCAGCCGAAGCCGTTTTCGGATCCATACGGGTCGACGGAAAGGCGACGGCCAAGCTCGATATCCAATCTGTGGATGCGCGCCGTCTCTACATCCCCCGCGCCGACCAGGCCGTGCTGCAGGCCGCACGCAAACGCTTGGAGGACGAAATCGAGAAGCTGCGCGATGAGCGCGGCTTGGCGCAAGGTCAACAGGACGCCGCGCAGACACAGAAGACGCTCCTCAACAATCTTGCTCAGATGCCCGGCAGCCCCCTTGAGGACAAGGCGTCGACACAGCCTGTCCCGCAAACAGACTGGAGCCAAGTCCTCGCGCTCATCGGTACGGGCATGACGCAAGCTCAACGCAGCGCGCTCGAAGCCGAAGTGACCAAGCGCGATCTTGACCGCAAGATTGAGGAGCTGGAAAAGCAACTCTCCGAGGTGGCACCAGCGCGGGTTCAGCGGACTGAGGTGAAGGTGTTTGTTTCGGCCGCGGCCTCACTGGATGCGGATCTGACTGTGCGCTACCAAGTGCGTAACGCGAGCTGGGCACCGCGTTATGATGCGCGGCTTGACACTGGCTCCAAGACCGCCGCCCCGCGCCTCAACCTGACTCGTCGCGCGGAGATCAAGCAGAGCAGCGGGGAAACTTGGGACAACGTCGCGCTGCGGTTATCCACTACGCGTCCCACCGCCAACACGGCCGCACCTGAGCTGCAAACAGAGACGGTCGATTTTGAGCCAGAGATGAAACCGGGTTTGGCCGAAGCGGCCCCGCCTCCGTCGCCGGTAAAGCGCATGGCGCGTACGCGAGGGAAAGTCGCGCGCGAGAAAGCCGAAGCTGATGCCTTTGCGCTCCAGCCGATGCTCAACGTTGCTCCAACAGATGCAAGCGTTGCCGCGGCGCCGTTCCAGGCCGTGTTCGCTGTTCCAGGCAGGCTCACGATTCCAGGAACAGGTGAAGCCAAGCGCGTACAATTGCAGCAGAACAACATCGAGCCGAGACTGACAGTGCGGACGGTGCCGAAAATTGATCCCAAGGCCTACCTCTACGTAAAGTTCGTCCTTCCAAAGGGCTCACCACTGCTGTTAGGTGATGTGTCGTTGTTCCGGGACGGTGCCTTCGTTGGTACCGGCAAGCTTCCCGTTTTGGCGCCTGGCGAGGAGCACGAGATTGGTTTTGGTGCCGACGACCAGGTGCGCGTGCGCCATGCCATCGTCAAGCAGTCCCGGGGCGAAACTGGCCTCATCTCGTCGTCGCGGACCGACAGCCGGAATTTTCGCATCACCGTGAAGAATCAGCACGAGCGCGCCGTGGATCTTGTTGTGCTCGATCAAATCCCCGTCTCACTGAACGAGGAGATTAGGGTCGACCTCCTCGGGCCCACGAAACCGACGAAGCGCAACCTCGATGATAAGCGTGGCATCATCGCTTTCGAATCGAAGCTGGAGTCCGAGCAAGAGCGCGTCATCGAATTTGGCTATCGCGTCACTTGGCCCGGCAAGCGCCCCATTGTCTATAACCGCTGAGTTTTAGAACGCGCGTACAAGCATTACGTGAATTCGTGTCCCGGACTTGCCGCCGGCGCCCTGGTCTATAGCCGCTTGGGCGCAGAATTACGGTCCGTCGGTGCGGTTGCGTTTGGATTGCGCGAATCTTCACTATAATGGTTTTTGGCCCCGGGGTCTTCGCCGGGGCCAAGTCATGAGATGGGCTCAAAATGGCGAACGTTACAGTTGTCGGCGCCCAGTGGGGCGACGAAGGAAAAGGCAAGATTGTCGATTGGCTATCGGAGCGTGCCGACGTCGTCGTGCGTTTCCAGGGTGGCCACAATGCCGGCCATACGCTCGTCATCGGCGATAACACCTACAAGCTGTCGCTACTGCCCTCTGGCGTTGTGCGCCCCGGCAAGCTCGGTGTCATAGGCAACGGCGTCGTTATCGATCCTTGGGCCCTGTGCCAGGAAATTGAACAGCTTAAAAGCCAAGGTGTCGCCGTCGGCCGTGAGAATTTGCGTATCGCTGAGAATGCCACGTTGATTCTGCCGCCGCACCGCGAGCTCGACGTTCTCAGGGAGGCGGCGGCGGGTGCATCCAAAATCGGCACGACCGGTCGCGGCATTGGGCCCGCGTACGAGGACAAGGTCGGTCGCCGCGCCATTCGCGTGCAGGACTTGCGCAACCTGGATACCCTCGGACCCAAGGTCGATCGCATCCTAGTGCACCACAATGCGCTGCGTCGCGGTTTGGGGCAGCCTGAAGTTTCCAAACAGAGGCTGATGGACGAGCTGGCGGAGATTGCGCCCAAGATCCTGCCCTTCATGGACGTCACCTGGGATCTGCTTGATCGCGCGCGACGCGCAGGCAAGCGTATTCTATTCGAGGGCGCGCAAGGGGCACTGCTGGATATCGACCACGGCACCTATCCATTCGTCACTTCGTCCAACACGATCGCTGCCCAAGCCGCCACGGGCTCAGGTCTCGGACCCCGCGCGGTCGGTTATGTGCTGGGCATTGCCAAGGCCTATACGACGCGCGTGGGCTCCGGGCCCTTCCCTACCGAACTCGACGATGAGGTCGGCAATCGGCTGGGCGAGCGCGGCCGCGAGTTTGGTACGGTAACCGGGCGCAAGCGCCGTTGCGGCTGGTTCGACGCCACGCTCGTGCGCCAAACTATCAAGGTTGCTGGTATCGACGGCATCGCACTGACCAAGCTCGACGTGCTCGATGGCTTTGACGAGATCAGGGTCGGTGTAAGCTACAAGCTCAACGGCGAGGATCTTCACCGGTTACCGGCAGGCCAGAACGCACAGGGGCGCATCGAGCCGGTATTCGAAACGTTGGAAGGCTGGACCCAGTCGACGCAAGGCGCCCGCAGCTGGGCTGACCTGCCGGCTCAGGCCGTCAAGTACGTGCGCTACATCGAGGAGCTGATT